>JBDTMH010000029.1:0-29985 GCA_039934375.1 Burkholderiaceae bacterium
TCAGTAGTTCACCTTGCGTTCGACGAAGCGGAACTGCGCCACGGTCAGCGCGATCACGATGACCATGAGCACCGCCGACTGCGCCGACGAGCCACCGAGGTCGGCCGATTTCACGCCATCGACGAATACCTTGTAGACCAGGATCTGTGTCGCACCCGCCGGCCCACCCTGGGTCGTCGCGTCAATGACGCCGAAGGTGTCGAAGAAGGCATACACGATATTGACCACCAGCAGGAAGAAAGTGACTGGCGACAGCAGCGGGAATACGATGGTCCAGAAGCGTCGCATCGGGCGGGCGCCGTCAATCGCCGCCGCCTCCAGCAACGAACGCGGAATCGATTGCAGGCCGGCCAGGAAGAACAGGAAGTTGTAGGAGATCTGCTTCCAGATCGACGCGATCACGATCAGCAGCATGGCCTGGTCGCCTTGCAGCACCCAGTTCCAGTCGACATTGAACTGCTTGAGTGCATAGGTGACGATGCCGATCGATGGCGCAAACAGGAAGCCCCACAACACGCCGGCCACAGCGGCGGCGACGGCATAGGGCCAGATCAGCAGTGCGCGGTAGGCCATAGCACCCTTGACCACGCGGTCTGCCAGCACCGCCAGCAGCAATGCGATAACGATTCCGCCAGTGGCCACCAGCAGGGAAAAAACGGCCGTGACCTTGAACGAGTCGAGGTAAGCCTCGTCGTGCAGCAGGTAGCGAAAGTTGTCCAGGCCGGCGAACGTGACGTTCATGCCAAACGCATCCTGGCTCTGAAATGCATACCACAAGGCCTGGCCTGCAGGCCAGAAAAAGAAGATCACCGTGACGGCCAGTTGCGGTGCGACCAACAGATACGGCAGCCACCGGGAACGAAAGACAACGCGTTTTTCCATGTCAAACCGGCCGCGACCAGGGGGCCGCGGCCGGAGTTTCAGTCATCGGTATGGATCAGCCGCCGTTCGTCGCCTGGAACTTGCGCAGGATCTCGTCGCCACGCTTGACGGCGTCGTCCATGGCTTGCTGCGCCGTTTTCTTGCCGGCCAGAGCAGCTTCGATTTCCTCTTCAATCACCGCGCGGCCTTGCACGTAGTTGCCGAAACGCAGACCTTTGGAGTTGGCGGTCGGCGGTTTGTAGTTGAGCTGCTTGACGGCTACGTCGGTGCCCGGATTCTTCTCGTAGTAGCCAGACTTCTTGGTCAGCTCGGCCGCTGCGTTGGTGATCGGTACATATCCGCTGTCCTCGTGCCACTGCATCTGCAGCTCAGGCGCCGACAGGTAGTTGAAGAACTGGGCCACACCCTTGTTCTCCTTGGCCGACTTGCCTCCCAGCACCCACAGGCTGGCGCCGCCGATGATGGAGTTCTGCGGCGCGCCCTTGATGGCATCGTCGTACGGCAGGAAGTTGACCGAGAACTCGAACTTGGCGTTCTTGCGGATGTTGGCCTGCGCCGCCGAACTGGAGGTCAGCATCGCGCACTCGCCGCTGAAGAACTTGGCTTCGGCTTCATTGGTTCGGCCAGCATAGGTGAACCAGCCGTTTTTCGCATAGTCGACCAGCATCTGTATGTGTGCCACATGGGGCTTGGAGTTGATCAAGAACTTGGTGCCCAGCCCGCCAATGCCGTTTTCCAGCGTGCCGATGGACAGGTTGTTCCAGGCGCTGAAGTTCTCGACGTGGACCCAGGCCGGCCAACCCGTGGTGTAGACACATTCCTGGCCACTGGCCTTGAGCTTGCCGGCAACCGCGGCAAATTCCTTCCAGGTCTTCGGCGCTGCGTTGGGATCGAGGCCGGCCTTCTTGAACGCGTCCTTGTTGATGTAGAACACGGTGGTGGAGGAGTTGAACGGGAAGGACAGCATATTGCCCTTGGAATCGGTGTAATACCCCGCTACCGCACTGACATAGGCCTTGGGATCGAATTTCTCGTTCGCGTCCTTCATCAGCTTGTAAACCGGCACGATGGCGCCCTTGGCACTCATCATGGTCGCGGTTCCGACTTCGAAAACCTGAACGATATTGGGCGCCTTGCCGGCGCGGAACGCAGCGATGGCAGCGGTCATGGACTCGCCGTAGCTGCCCTTGTAGACCGGGACGACCTTGTAGTCCTTCTGGCTCGTGTTGAAACCGGCAGCCATGGCATTGACGCGGTCGCCATTGGCTCCGGTCATGGAATGCCACCATTGGATTTCAGTCTGGGCCTGCACCGCAAAAGAAAAAGTGGCTGCCAAGGCAGCCGCCGCGAGCTTGAATTTCATCGTGAGTCCTTTGGAAAAGGGCGATTATGGCCCTCGGGTCGTGACTGCTGCATTAGAACGGCATGGCGCTGCTTGCGATAGAGGGATTTCCATGAGACGACGATTTGCAAGAACGGAAAATGCTGCACTGCGATAATGCCGGCTTGGAACGTTGACCTCCGATCCCGTTCGCGCGGGTGCCGGGTGCTTGCCTTGCGCCAGCCAGATTTTCGACCCTGACCGCTAGCCAACCGGAATGACATGAACGCTGTACTGCGACCTGAACAACTGATGCCCGAGACCGGGGCGGGGGCGACAGCGTCCGAACGCATCCGGGAGATTCCATACAACTACACCTCGTTCTCTGATCGCGAGATCGTGATCCGACTGCTCGGGCCCACCGCCTGGGCGACGCTGCTGCGCCTGCGTGGCGAGCGCCGGACTGGCCGGTCGGCCCGCATGCTGTACGAGGTGCTGGGTGACATCTGGGTGGTGCAGCGCAATCCCTATCTGCAGGATGACTTGCTGGACAACCCCGGACGCCGGCGCCTGTTGGTGGAGGCCTTGCACCACCGGTTGGCGGAAATCGAAAAGCGTCGTACGCCAGAGCAGGACGGAGAGCGCGATGCGCTGGTAGGGGAAATGCTGCTGGCGGCCCGCCAGGCGGTGGACGCCTTCGACAAGGGCTTTGTGCAGATCCGCGAATTGCGACGCAAGACGCAGCGCGTACTGCGCCGTCTGACGGCACGCGACAATATCAAGTTCGACGGATTGAGCCGGGTCTCGCACGTGACCGATGCGACCGACTGGCGCGTCGAGTACCCGTTCGTGGTTCTGACGCCCGATACCGAAGCCGAGATGGCAGGCCTGGTCAAGGGCTGCATCGAGTTGGGCCTGACCATCATTGCGCGCGGAGGCGGAACCGGATATACCGGTGGCGCCTGTCCGCTGACATGGAAAAGCGCGGTGATCAACACCGAGAAACTCGAGGCCATGACCGAGGTCGAGCTGCGCGCCGTGCCCGGTCACGCGCAGCCCTTGCCGACGATCTGGACCGAGGCCGGGGTGGTGACGCAACGCGTGGCCGATGCGGCGGAACGCGCCGGCTTCGTGTTTGCGGTCGACCCGACGTCGGCCGAGGCCTCGTGCATCGGTGGCAATGTCGCGATGAATGCCGGCGGCAAGAAGGCGGTTCTGTGGGGGACTGCGCTGGACAACCTGCTGTCCTGGCGAATGGTCACGCCGCAGGCGACCTGGCTCGAGGTGGTCCGGATGGACCATAACCTGGGCAAGATCCATGATGCCGAAGTGGCCACCTTCGAACTGCGCCATTTCAAGGCCGACGGCCAGACTTTGGAGCGAACCGAGACGTTGGCGATCCCGGGCGCGAGTTTTCGCAAGGCCGGGCTGGGCAAGGACGTCACTGACAAGTTTCTCAGCGGCCTGCCTGGCATCCAGAAAGAGGGCTGCGATGGCCTGATCACCAGCGCCCGTTGGGTGGTGCACAAGATGCCGAGCCAGGTTCGCACCGTGTGTCTGGAGTTTTTCGGCAACCCGCGCAACGCGGTCCCCGGCATCGTCGACATCATCGACTTCATGTTCGCCGAGCAACAGCGCTCTGGCGTTTTGCTGGCCGGACTGGAGCACCTGGACGACCGCTATCTGAAGGCGGTCGGTTATGCCACCAAGTCCAAGCGCGCTGCCGGTTCCGGCTCGGGCCTGCCCAAGATGGTGCTGATCGGCGACATTGCCGGCGAGAACGCTGACGATGTCGCGCGTATCACGTCAGAGGTCGTGCGCCTGGCGAATCAGCGCGGTGGCGAGGGTTTTATCGCGGTCAGCGAGGAAGCGCGCAAGAAATTCTGGCTCGATCGCAAGCGCACGGCGGCGATCTCGCGCCATACCAATGCCTTCAAGATCAATGAGGATGTGGTGATTCCGTTGCCGCGCATGGCTGACTACACCGACGGCATCGAGCGCATGAACATCGAGCTGAGCTTGCGCAACAAGCTGGCGCTGTGTGAGGCGCTGCTGGTTTTCTTCGCGTTGCCCCGGCTGCCGCTGGGGCGTCCGGATGACACCCAGCAGGTCACGTCGGCCGAGTTGCTGGAAGACCGGGTTGCCCAGGCACGTGAACTGATTCTGTCGGTGCAGCTGTTGTGGCGAGGCTGGCTGACCGATATCGACACCTTGTTCACGCAGTTGCAGGACCACAGCCTGCGCGCGAGCTGGAAGATCCAGCTGCGTGCGCCGCTGCGCACCATCTTCTCCGGCGCGCCCTTCGAACCCATCCTGCAGCAGTGCGACGACATCCACAAGCGGGTGCTCAAGGGCCGGGTCTGGATTGCCCTGCACATGCACGCGGGTGACGGCAACGTACACACCAACATCCCGGTCAACAGCGATGACTACGAGATGCTGCAGACGGCGCACCAGGCCGTCAAGACGATCATGGCGCTGGCCCGTTCCCTGGGCGGCGTGATCTCGGGCGAGCACGGCATCGGCATCACCAAGCTCGAGTTCCTGACCGAGGATGAATTGCGTCCGTTTGCCGAATACAAGCAGCGGATCGACCCCGAAGGACGCTTCAACAAGGGCAAGCTGCTGCGCCCGGCGCCCGCCGATGCGGCCCCAGTGCAGGGCGTCGGTCAGGACACCGTCTTCGCCGATCTGAGCAATGCGTACACGCCGAGCTTCGGGTTGATGGGACACGAGTCGTTGATCATGCAGCAGTCCGACATTGGCGCGATCTCGTCGTCGATCAAGGATTGCCTGCGCTGCGGCAAGTGCAAGCCGGTGTGTGCGACCCATGTTCCGCGCGCCAATCTGCTTTACAGCCCGCGCAACAAGATCCTGGCCACTTCGCTGCTGGTCGAGGCCTTCCTGTACGAGGAACAGACCCGGCGCGGCATCAGCATCAAACACTGGGAGGAGTTCGAGGACGTCGCTGACCATTGCACGGTCTGCCACAAGTGCCTGTCGCCGTGCCCGGTGGATATCGACTTCGGCGATGTGTCGATGAACATGCGCAACCTGTTGCGCAAGATGGGCAAGAAATCTTTCCGCCCGGCCAATGCAGCGGCGATGTTCTTCCTGAACGCAACCAACCCGCAGACCATCAAACTTGCGCGCACGGCGATGGTCGGCATCGGTTTCAAGGTGCAGAACATGGCCAGCGACCTGCTGCGCGGCTTCGCGCGCAAGCAGACACTGCACCCCCCGGCGACCGTGGGCAAGGCGCCGCTGAAGGAGCAGGTGATTCACTTCATCAACAAGAAGATGCCAGGTGGCCTGCCCAAGAAGACGGCTCGCGCCTTGCTCGATATCGAGGACGCCGATTACGTGCCGATCATTCGGGATCCGGTGCTGACCAGCCCGGAGACCGAGGCGGTGTTCTATTTCCCGGGTTGCGGATCGGAGCGTCTGTTCAGCCAGGTCGGCCTGGCCACACAGGCGATGTTGTGGCATGCCGGCGTGCAGACGGTATTGCCGCCCGGCTACCTGTGCTGCGGTTATCCGCAGCGCGGCTCCGGGCAGTTCGACAAGGCCGAGAAGATCATCACCGACAACCGGGTGTTGTTCCATCGTGTGGCCAACACGCTGAACTATCTGGACATCCGTACCGTGGTGGTCAGCTGCGGCACCTGCTACGACCAGTTGCAGGGTTACAAGTTCGAGGACATCTTCCCGGGTTGCCGCATCATCGACATCCACGAGTACCTGCTGGAGAAGAACATCCGCCTTGAGGCGGGTGGCGCCTATCTGTACCATGACCCCTGCCACAGCCCGATGAAACTGCAGGCGCCGATGAAGACGGTGCGCGCGCTGGTCGGTGGCGATTCGCCGGAACTGGTGCTCGAGAGCAAACGCTGCTGCGGTGAGAGCGGCACGCTGGGCATCACCCGGCCCGACATCTCGACCCAGGTGCGGTTTCGCAAGGAAGAGGAACTGCGCAGCGACGAAGCTGCGCTGCGCCAAAGCGGCGCGGTGGCACCCGATGCGAACCTGAAAATCCTGACATCGTGCCCGAGTTGCCTGCAGGGCCTGGGCCGTTACGGCAACGACCTGCAAAACGGCTTGCTCGAGGCCGACTACATCGTCGTCGAGATGGCACGCCATATCCTGGGCGAGCAGTGGCTGGAGCAATACGTCGCCAAGGCCAACGCCGGTGGGATCGAACGGGTGCTGGTCTAGCCGGGCCGGACCCTGTCACAAAGCGGGATTTGCGCAGCGCCAGGCGGGTCTGCGCGGCAAGCGTGATAACTTCGAGCGGCTCGCGACGCGCATGCGGTGTTCCGTGGCGGCAGGATCAGCCGCGCTCCTGGCGCGGTAGCGTTTCTTCTACGACAAACAAGGGGCAAGTCATGGCAGGTCTGAAACCCGGTGCGCCGGCGCCGGAATCCATCACGGTACATGGTCAGTCCCGGGTGCTGGAGGTCGGTTTCGCCGACGGGTCCCGATTCCGGATTCCGTTCGAACTGATGCGGGTGTACTCGCCTTCGGCCGAAGTGCAGGGACATGGACCTGGCCAGGAGGTGCTGCAGACCGGCAAGCGGATGGTGGATCTGGAGTCGCTCGATCCGGTCGGAAACTATGCGGTACAACCCCGGTTTTCGGATGGACACGATACCGGAATATTCAGCTGGGACTACTTGTTTTTCCTCGGTTCGCAACAGGACCAGCTGTGGGCACAGTACCAAGCGCGGCTGACGGCGGCCGGCGTCGAGCGTGATGCCGAGATGCCCACTGCGGCAGGACATGGATGTGCCAGCCATTGATGTTGCCGTGACCCAATGACGCCGGCCATTCATCAATAACACGACATATTTCCCGCGTGATCACGGGGTTGTCGTGGCCTCACACACAATCCGGTCTAGCATCGAACACCATGACAAGCACGCATTTCGGCTTTGAATCTGTCGACGAATCCGACAAGGCTCGTCGCGTGCGCGGCGTGTTCGATTCGGTTGCGCCCAAATACGATCTGATGAACGACCTGATGTCGGCCGGCCTGCATCGGGCCTGGAAGGCATACACGGTGCTGGTCGCCGACGTGCGGGAAGGGCATCAGGTGCTCGACATCGCCGGCGGTACCGGCGACCTGGCAAAAGCCTTCGCGCGTCAGGTGGGCCCCACCGGCAGGGTGGTGCTGTCGGACATCAACGAGGCGATGCTGCGCGTGGGCCGGGACCAGCTGGTTGACGCCGGGCAAATGATCGATGCGGTCGTCTGCGACGCGGAAAAGTTGCCCTTTGCCGACGCGCAATTCGATCGGGTCAGCGTTGCCTTCGGCTTGCGCAACATGACACACAAGGACCGGGCACTGAGCGAGATGAAGCGTGTTCTCAAGCCGGGCGGCAAGCTGCTGGTGCTGGAGTTTTCCCGCGTCGCCAAGCCGCTCCAGAAGATCTACGACTGGTATTCGTTCAAGGTGCTGCCACGGATGGGCAAGCTGGTCGCCGGTGACGACGCCAGCTACCGCTATCTGGCAGAGTCGATCCGCATGCACCCGGCGCAGCATGAACTCAAGGCCTTGATGCACGCATGCGGCTTTGGCCATGTTGATTACCACAATCTGACCGGTGGAATGGTGGCCCTGCATGTCGGCATCAAGTGTTGAGGGTATGGTCGGGCACGTGGGACTTGAGCGTTTGACACAAAAAGGGGAGGCAGAATGAAACTCTGGACTTTGGTACTCGGATTGGCCTTGGTGCTGACCGGCTTTGATGCTGACGCGCGGCGCCTGGGCGGTGGTGGATCGTTTGGCAAGCAGTCGGGCAATGTGTTCAAGCGCCAGGCGCCGGCGACGCCGGCCCAGGGTGTGAACAATGCGTCGCCCAAGCCGTCTACGGCGGGCGGTGCTGCGCAAGCGCCGCGCAAACCCTGGGGCTCGATGCTGGGTGGCCTGGCCGCCGGGCTGGGTTTGGCCTGGTTGGCCCATTCCCTGGGTTTTGGCGAGGAGTTCGGTCAGGTGTTGATGCTGGCTCTGCTGGCGATGGTGGCGGTGGGCGTGATCGGTTGGTTGATGCGCAGAAACAAGGCGCCGCCGGCGCGTCGTGCGAACGCACCGTTTGCCTTTCAGGGAGCGGGAACCGGTGCGCCGGTAGAAGAGCCACGGCCGTATCGTCCTGAGAACGTCGGCAACGACGCGTCGGCCCGACCCTGGGAGCGTAGCAACGCGATGCCGCTCGAGCAGCTTGACAGCAACCAGAATCGCGAGTCCATCATCGGTTCAGCGCTGCTGGGTTCGCAGAGCTGGGCAATCCCCGCCGGCTTCGATGTCGATGGTTTCCTGACGGCGGCCAAGGCCAATTTCGTGACGTTGCAGGTCGCCTGGGACAAGTCGGACATTGCTTCGCTGCGCGCCATGATGACGGACGAGATGCTGGGCGAGATCAAGACCCAACTGGCCGATCGCGAAGCGCATACCGGCGGCCCGGTCAACCACACCGACGTGGTCATGATCGATGCCAAACTGCTCGGCATCGAGGACATCGGCAGTGACTACATGGCCAGTGTGGAGTTCTCCGGCATGATCCGCGAGGAACCGTCTGCCGGGCCGAGTCCGTTCCGCGAGGTCTGGAACATGACAAAACCGAAGTCCGGCTCCAGTGGCTGGCTGGTCGCGGGCGTGCAGGCATTGCAATAAGACCGTCAGGCCCCGATAGCGGGGCGATTGCGGGAATAATCGGGGACTATGGCAACACAGTCCCCTTTTCATTTGTTCGAAGGTCTGGCCCAGGCGTTGGCGACCCGATTCCAGCCACCCGCGTGGGCCGTAGACGAGGTACAGCGACGCATCGTTTTGCTGCTCAACCACGTGCTGCTGCGTGAGCCTGCGGCGACCGAGCGCCTGACGCGGCAAAAAGGCCATGTCGTGCTGGTGCAGTGGCGCATGTTCTTCGTCCGTTTCCTGATCACGCCGGCCGGCCTGCTGGACCTGGCACCGGCCGATGCCAAGGCCGATCTGAGCCTGACGGCTACCGACGAGTCGGTCAGCACTATCGCGCAGTCGCTGCTGCGCGGTGACAAACCGACGATTCGTATTGAAGGCGACGTACAGCTGGCGGCCGACGTCAATTGGCTGGTCGATCACGTGCGCTGGGACCTCGAGGACGATCTGGCGCGTATCGTGGGAGACGCTCCGGCGCACACCATAGGCCTGGTGGCGCGACGCATGGCCCAGGTGCTGCGTCAGTTCGTGGGCGGCGCGCCTGCGGCAGGGACCGGGGATCCGGGTGGTTCCGCTCCATGACGCGGCTTTTCCGCGGCGCCTTCATCGTCTGGGTCGTCTTGCGTTACGGCCTCGATGAGCTGTTCCTGAACAGTTTCCAGAAACCATGGCTGCGGGTTCTGGCGCGGCTGGTCTCGATCGGGCGCAGGCTCGATGCGCCGCGCGGAGTGCGGTTGCGCGAGGCGCTGGAGCGCCTCGGCCCGATCTTCGTCAAGTTTGGTCAGGTGCTGTCTACGCGGCGCGACCTGTTGCCGCTGGACGTGGCCGACGAACTGGCCCGTTTGCAGGACCGGGTGCCACCGTTCGATTCGGACATCGCGATCCGGACCATCGAGCGTGCGTTCCGCAAACCGCTTGGCGAGATCTTTGCATCCTTCGAGCGCGTGCCGGTGGCCAGCGCCTCGATAGCGCAGGTGCATTTTGCGGTTCTGATCGATCGCCACGGCACACAGCACGAGGTTGCGGTCAAGGTGCTGCGACCCGGCATGTTGCCGGCGATCGAAAAGGACCTGAGCCTGATGCGCACGATGGCATCGTGGGTCGGCGGCTTGTCAAGCGAAGGCCGACGACTCAAGCCGCGGGAGGTAGTGGCCGAGTTCGACAAGTATCTGCATGACGAGCTAGATCTGGTGCGCGAGGCGGCTTGCGCGGCGCAGCTGCGGCGCAATATGGCCGGGCTGGACCTGGTGCTGATCCCGGAGATGTACTGGGATTACTGCACGACCGAAGTGATCGTCATGGAGCGCATGCGTGGCATCCCGATCAGCCAGGTGGAGCGGCTGCGCGCGGCGGGGGTGGACATTCCCAAACTCGCCCGTGATGGCGTCACGCTGTTCTTCACGCAGGTTTTTCGTGACGGATTCTTTCACGCCGACATGCATCCGGGCAATATCCAGGTCAGCATAGAGCCGGCGACGTTCGGGCGCTATATTTCGCTGGATTTCGGCATTGTGGGTACCTTGACCGAGTTCGACAAGGAATACCTGGCGCAAAATTTCACCGCGTTTTTCCGGCGCGACTACAAACGCGTCGCGGAACTGCATATCGAGTCGGGGTGGGTACCGGCCGGCACCCGGGTCGACGAGCTGGAGGCGGCGGTGCGTACCGTGTGCGAGCCGTATTTCGACCGACCGCTGAGGGAAATATCGCTGGGCATGGTTCTGATGCGGCTGTTCCAGACCTCGCGTCGTTTTCACGTCGAGATCCAGCCGCAGCTGGTGCTATTGCAAAAGACGCTGCTCAATATCGAGGGTCTCGGGCGCGACCTGGATCCGAACCTCGACCTGTGGAGCACGGCCAGACCGTTTCTCGAGAAATGGATGCTCGAGCAGGTCGGACCGCAGAAATTGCTCGAGCAGATCAAGGAGGAGGCGCCACGTTATGCCAAGTTGCTACCGGGTCTGCCCCGGTTGCTGCACGACTATTTGCGCAAGCCGCCCAACGGGCTGCCGCGTGAGATCAAGGAACTGCTGGCGGAGCAAAGGCGCACCAATCGCCTGCTACAGGGGCTGATCTATGGCGGTTTAGGCTTTGCCCTCGGATTGCTGGCGATGCAACTGCTGGTGCACGTACGCCTGTTCTGAAGCATCCCCGGGCTCGGCGACTGCGACCTCCGCCCTCTATAATCGAGGGTTTTGCGACTTTCCATACCAGAGCGATACCAGCATGCCCATCTACGCGTACAAATGTGATTCTTGCGGGTTTGCCAAGGATGTTTTGCAGAAGATTTCCGACCAACCCCTGGCGCAGTGCCCTTCCTGCCAGGCCCAGACCTTCAAGAAGCAGGTGACCGCAGCCGGTTTCCAGCTCAAGGGTTCGGGCTGGTATGCCACCGATTTCAAGGGTGGCAATAATGGTGCGCCGGCCAGTGGCGATGCCAAATCCGACTCCAAGTCCGACACCAATTCCGACGGCAAATCGGACTCCAAATCGGACTCCAAGTCCGATTCCAAATCTGACTCCAAATCCGGCGCCAGCGCGGCCGCCGAGTCCGGCAGCGCGGCCAAGACCAGTTCGGACACTGCGTCCTCCAGCAAAGCTGCCCCCAAGAAGACTGAATCCGCGCCCAGCACCGGCTCTGGCAGCTGATCGTCGGCCACCGGGATTCGCGCATGCCGTTCAAAAAGTACCTGATCACCGGACTGCTGGTGTGGTTGCCACTGGCGATCACCGTATGGGTGATCACATGGCTGATCGGCTTGATGGACGGCATCTTTGGCGGCGTGTTGTCGGGTCTGGAGGCCTTTTTGCCCGGCAACGGGCAAAACGTCATCATCGACCGGCTGCGAGCCATTCATGGTCTGGGTTTGCTGCTGGTATTCCTGACCCTTCTGGTCACGGGTGCATTGGTGTCGAACGTGGCCGGTCGCTGGATGGTCGCGCAATGGGACCGGCTGTTTGCGAACATTCCATTTATCAGGTCGATTTACAACAGCGTCAAGAAAATCTCGCATACGCTGTTTTCCAGCGATGGCAATGCGTTTCGTACTGCCATGCTGATCCAGTACCCGCGTGCAGGTGTCTGGACCATTGCGTTCCAGACCGGTACGCCACAGGGTGAGGCGGCGCGCCACCTGGGCACCGAATTTGTCAGCGTCTATGTGCCGACGACGCCCAATCCCACCAGCGGCTTCTTCCTGATGTTGCCGCGCTCCGACGTGATCGAACTTGACATGAGCGTCGATGAGGCGCTCACCTATGTCATCTCCATGGGCGCGGTCGCGCCCGCAGCCGGTGCACACCGGATCGAACACTGAAACATTGACTCACCGGAGCGCCAAGCGTGTCCGGCCATTGAAAGTTCTCCATGAGCATGCGTTCCCATTATTGCGGTCTAGTGACCGAAGCCCTGCTGGGCCAGGTCGTCACCCTGTGCGGCTGGGTGAACCGGCGCCGCGACCATGGCGGGGTGATCTTCGTCGACGTGCGCGACCGAGAGGGTTATGTACAGGTGATCTGCGACCCCGACCGCGCGGAGATGTTCGCGCTGGCCGAGGGCCTGCGCAACGAGTTCTGCGTGCAGGTCAAGGGACTGGTGCGTGCCCGCCCGGCCGGCACGGTCAACGAGAACCTCAAGAGCGGCAAGATCGAGGTGCTATGCCATGAGCTGGTAGTGCTCAACGCGTCGGTGACTCCGCCGTTTCAGCTGGACGACGAAAACCTCAGCGAGACCACGCGGCTGACTCATCGGGTGCTGGACCTGCGCCGCCCGTACATGCAGAACAACCTGATGCTGCGCCACCGGGTGGCGATGGAGGTGCGCAAGTTCCTCGATGGCCAGGGTTTTGTCGACATCGAGACGCCGATGCTGACCAAGTCGACGCCGGAGGGTGCCCGCGACTACCTGGTTCCGAGCCGGGTGCACGACGGCCATTTCTTCGCGTTGCCCCAGTCACCGCAGTTGTTCAAGCAACTGTTGATGGTGGCCGGCTACGACCGCTACTACCAGATCACCAAATGTTTCCGCGACGAAGACCTGCGTGCCGACCGCCAGCCGGAATTCACGCAGATCGATATCGAGACATCGTTTCTCGACGAGCAGGAGATCCGTGACCTGACCCAGGCCATGATTACCGCCGTGTTCAAGAACACGATCCAGGTCGACCTGGGCGAGTTCCCGGTCATGACCTATGCCGATGCGATGCACCTGTATGGCTCCGACAAGCCCGATCTGCGCGTCAACATGGAGTTCGCCGAGATGACGGATGTGATGGCAGACGTCGACTTCAAGGTGTTCTCCAGTGCCGCCAATGCCAAGGATGGACGTGTGGTGGCGCTGCGGGTTCCGGGCGGCGCACGCGACCATGGCGGCATGAGTCGTGGCGAGATCGACGCCTACACCGAGTTCGTCAAGATTTACGGCGCCAAGGGGCTGGCTTACATCAAGGTCAACGATGCGGTGGCCGGTCCGGGCGAGCCGGCGAATCGCTGGGCCGGTCTGCAAAGCCCGATCGTGAAGAACCTGCATGATGCAGCGTTGACCCAGATTCTGGCGCGCACCGGCGCGCAGAACGGCGATCTGATCTTTTTCGGCGCCGACAAGGCCAAGGTCGTCAACGACGCCATCGGCGCGTTGCGGCTCAAGATCGGACACAGCGAATTCGGCCGCAACAACGGCCTGTTCACCGCGGGTTGGCGGCCGATGTGGGTGGTGGATTTCCCGATGTTCGAATTCGACGACGAGGCCCAGCGCTACACCGCGACGCACCATCCGTTCACCGCGCCCAAGGATGGACACGAGGACTGGATGGTGTCCGATCCGGGCAGGTGCATCTCCAAGGGCTACGACATGGTGCTCAACGGTTGGGAGATGGGTGGCGGCTCGGTCCGTATCCATCGCGCAGACGTGCAGCAGAAAGTCTTCGATGCGCTCAAGATCACGCCCGAGGAAGCGCAGCTCAAGTTCGGCTTCCTGCTCGACGCGCTGCAATATGGCGCACCGCCTCATGGTGGCCTGGCCTTCGGTCTGGACCGGATCGTGACGATGATGACGGGTGCCGAGTCGATCCGTGATGTGATCGCCTTTCCCAAGACCCAGCGCGCCCAGTGCCTGCTGACTCAGGCCCCGTCCACGGTCGACGAGAAGCAACTGCGCGAGCTGCACATCCGGCTGCGCAGCGTCACGGCGGATTGAACGTGTGACACGCTGGCAAACGCGCAGAATCGAACCGCTGACATCCTGATCTGCGCGTCCATGCCTATTGCCCACAAGATCCCGCAGTCGGTCCTGGTGGTTATTCACACGCGGGCACTGGACGTGCTGCTGATCCAGCGTGCCGATGCGCCGGATTTCTGGCAATCGGTCACCGGCAGCAAGGACCGATTGCGCGAGCGTTTTCGCACCACCGCCACGCGCGAAGTGCTGGAGGAAACCGGCATCGATTGTCGCAGTGGCAGTCCGCTGGACGGCAGATTGCGGGATTGGCAGCTGGAAAACGTCTACGAGATCTATCCGCGCTGGCGCCATCGCTACGCGCCTGGTGTCACGCGCAATACCGAGCATCTGTTTGGTCTGACGGTGCCCGAGGCCCAGCCAGTGCAGCTCAATGCACGCGAGCATCGCGCATGGCGCTGGTTGCCCTGGCGCGAAGCGGCGCAGGCCTGTTTCTCGCCATCGAATGCCGAGGCGATCCTGATGTTGCCGCGCTGGACGGTGCCGGAGGTGGCAACATGAACATCGTGCGCGTGGCAACCTACAACATCCACAAGGGCGTTCAGGGCGTGGGACCCCGCCGGCGGCTGGAGATCCACAATCTGGGCCACGCGGTGGAGCAACTCGATGCCGACATCGTCTGCCTGCAGGAGGTGCGCAAGCTGCATCGGGGCGAGGCGCGATTTTTTAGCCGGTGGCCCGACATGCCACAGGCGGAGTTCCTCGCACCACCGGGCTATGAGGCGGTCTATCGCACGAATGCCACGACCCGTCACGGTGAACATGGCAATGCCATGTTGTCGCGCTGGCCGGTGGTCGACCATCAGCATGAGGACATGTCGGACCATCGGTTCGAGCAACGCGGGCTGCTGCACTCCGAGATCACGTTGCATGGCCGGCAGGTGCACGTGGTTGTCGTGCATCTGGGGCTGATCCGGGCCAGCCGCGTGCGACAAATGGCGCAGCTGCAGCGCTTTATCGAGCGCGAGGTTCCGGCAGATGCGCCGTTGATCGTGGCCGGGGATTTCAACGACTGGGGCAAGACCGTACAGCGCGATATGGCGTCGTTCGGCCTGACCGGGTTCAAGGGCCAGCCGCAGCCGACTTTCCCTTCGCGCATGCCGTTGGCGCAGCTCGACCAGATATTCGTGCGTGGCATGGTGACTCTGAGCCTGCAGGTTCCGCGCGGGCGCATCTGGTGGCGAATGTCTGACCATCTGCCGCTGGTGGCCGAGTGCGCACTGCCGGACTAGGCCCGGTTCGCATTCACCTGCGTCGTATGAACCGGCCCTGATGGCAGTCCAGTCCCGTCGCGTGGCCGGCAACTCTGCGCGTCACCAGATCAGGCTGCTGCAAGGTGGTCGCGAGTTTTTTCCGGCGCTCGAGAGCGCGCTCGACGAGGCGCGCCGCGAAGTGCGGCTGGAAACCTATATCTTCAGCTTCGACGGGGCAGGCCAAAGCATTGCAAACGCTTTGATTCGCGCTGCGGGACGCGGCGTTGAGGTCTACCTGACGGTCGACGGCGTGGGCACGCCCGAACTTCCGGCAGCCTGGGCACGGCGCTTTGACGCCGCCGCCGTGTCTTGGCATGTGTTTCAGCCACTGGGCCTGTGGGGCGCCGTCTTTCCCAGCCGATGGCGCAGACTGCATCGCAAGATATGTGTGGTCGACGGAACACTGGGATTTTGCGGCGGCATCAACATCCTGGACGACTTTCATGGTGCCGCCGCCGCACGGCTGTCCGAGCCGCGGCTGGATTTCGCGGTGCGGGTGACCGGGCCGCTGGTCGATGACATGCAGGAGACCACGGCGCGCTTCTGGTGGCGCATGACGGTGGCACGCGATCTGCGTGAGCGGGAATTGCCTGCGGCCTGGCACGATCTTCAGCAAAAGCTGCGCGAAGCGCTGGTGGCAGGTAACCAGACCCATGCCGATGCGCATGATGGGCAGCAATCGCAGCTTGGATCGAGGGTCGGCCGCGGGGCCCGAGCCAACCTGGTGTTGCGCGACAACCTGCGCAATCGGCGTCGGATCGAACGGGCTTACCTCAGGGCCATTCGCGCTGCGCGTCACGAGATCGTGATCGCCAATGCGTATTTCCTGCCTGGCGTGCGACTGCGCAACGCGCTGGTTCATGCAGCACAGCGGGGCGTGCGGGTGCGGCTGTTGCTGCAAGGCCGATACGAGTATTTCCTGCAATACCATGGCTCGCGACCGGTCTACGGTGCATTGCTGGCCGCCGGTATCGAAATTCACGAATACGAGGCCAGTTATCTGCACGCCAAGGTCGCGGTGGTGGATGGACGCTGGGCCACGGTCGGTTCATCCAACCTCGACCCGCTCAGTCTGCTGCTGGCGCGCGAGGCCAATATCGTTGTGCGCGATCGGGACTTCGCGCTGCAATTGCACACGCGGCTGGAGCAGGCGATCGCGCAGGGCGGGCGACGGGTGGATGCGCTGGCGTTCGCCAGTCGTTCATGGCGGTTACGTTTTCTCGAGCAGTTGGCTTATGGCGCGATGCGGCTGGGCCTGCTGCTGGTGGGGCGCCGCTACTGATGAAGCAGGCCTTCCCCGGCGCACGCGGGGAGATAGCCGGCGAGCCGGTTGGGTACTTCAAGCTGCAAGCCGTTGGTTCGTTCAATCGCTGGTAGGATGAGTCCATGTTAATGTCGACCCCCTCCATCATGAGTGCAACGGACACGGACGAAGGCACGCCGGTATCGGTCAAGATACGCGAGCGGCTGCTGGCGGCCCGCAAGCGGTTCCACGCCAACGACAATATCGCGGACTACATCGAACCTGGCGAACTGGAGTTGCTGCTCGATGAAGTCGAATCGAAAATGAAGGGCGTGCTCTCGAGCATGGTCATCGACACCGAGCACGACCACAACACCGATGCCACGGCACGGCGGGTCGCCAAGATGTACCTCAACGAGGTGTTCCGTGGCCGCTTCGTCAAGGCGCCAACGATCACCGAGTTTCCCAATGCCGAGCATCTGAACGAGCTGATGATTGTCGGACCGATCACGGTTCGCAGCGCCTGCAGCCACCATTTCTGCCCGGTCATCGGCAAGATCTGGATCGGTGTCATGCCCAACGAACATACCAATGTCATTGGCCTGTCCAAGTACGCCCGGCTGGCCGAGTGGGTCATGGGTCGGCCGCAGATCCAGGAGGAGGCGGTCGTCCAACTGGCCGACCTGATCCAGCTCAAGACCCAGCCGGACGGGCTGGCGATCGTGATGGAGGCCAGCCACTACTGCATGGCCTGGCGTGGCGTGAAAGACATGGACAGCAAGATGATCAACTCGGTGATGCGGGGTGTCTTCCTCAAGGACCCTAACCTGCGCCGCGAATTCCTGTCCCTGATTCCAGGAAAGGCATGAAGCCATGTTGGTAAGACTTTTGTACGCCAGCCGTGCGGTGGATGCCAGCACGGAAGCCATCGACGCGATCTTGTCGCAATCCCGGCAGTCCAATCCGACCTGCGGCATCACCGGCATCCTGTGTTACGGCGGTGGCATTTTTCTGCAGGCCATCGAGGGTGGCCGCATGGCGGTCAGCGACCTGTATGGCCATATCCAGAAGGACGCAAGGCACAAGGACGTGGTGTTGCTGCACTACGAAGAAATAACCGAGCGGCGTTTCGGCGGCTGGACCATGGGCCAGGTCAACATGTCGCGCATCAACGCGTCGATCCTGCTCAAGTACGCGGAGCGCCCCGAGCTCGATCCGTATTCGGTGTCCGGCACGGTGTCGCTGGCACTGCTCGAAGAACTGATGGCGACTGCCTCCATCATGGGCCGCGCCTGATCCAGACCGCGTTGAGCGCAGCGCGCACGGACCGTGTCCTGCTGCAGGTCGGGCGGTGAAGAACCGGTTGACCAACCATTGCGATGCCGACATGTTGCTGATCGGATGCGATTTCAGCAGCAGGCCGGGCCCGCGCAAGCCCATCGTCATGGCACTGGGTCGGGAGCAGGGTGATGTCGTGACGCTCGATGCATTGCAGCCCTTGCCAACGCTGGACGCGTTTGCCGACGGCTTGCGCCGATACCGGCCCTGGGTCGGAGGTTTCGATTTTCCCTTCGGCCTGCCAAGGGAATTGGTCCAGACCCTGGGCTGGCCCACGGCCTGGCTGGACTGCATCCGCACCTACCAGCGGCTGAGCCGCGCTGAGATCCGTACCTTGTTCGCAGCGTTTTGCCAAGCACGAGAGCCTGGGCGAAAGTTTGCCCACCGTGCGACCGACCGCTGGTCGGGGTCGAGCCCATCCATGAAGTGGGTCAATCCACCGGTCGCCTACATGCTGCACGCGGGTGTTCCGTTGCTGGTTGACGCCGGCGTGGCGATTCCGGGACTGCATGCTGGCGACCCGACCGATGTCGATGTGCAGGGCCGGCCGCAGCGGGTCGCACTCGAGGCGTATCCCGGGATGCTGGCGCGGGAGGTGATCGGGCGCGAGAGCTACAAGAGCGACGATCCGTCCCGGCAGACGGCAGCGCGATGCGCGCGGCGCCGGCATCTCGTGGACGCACTGGAACGGGGGCAAACCCGCCTGGGCCTGGGCCTCGCGCTGACGCCGGCGCAGCGGGAGCTGCTGATTGCCGACGGCAGTGCTGACCGGCTCGATGCGGTTCTGTGCATGGTGCAGGCCGCGTGGGGCCGGCGCCAGGGCTGGCCAACGTTTGGCCTGCCTTTGCCGATCGATCCGCTGGAAGGCTGGATCGTCAGCGCCTTGCCGTCATCGGCCTGACCGGATGACGGTTTCCTCGAGCTTGCGCGCGAGCTGGGTCATGGCCAGCGCAGCCGGACAACCGGGCAAAGTCTGCATCAGCAATTGACGCCGCATGACTGCCTGGCGAACCGAGGGGTCGGACGGTATGTCGGCCAGGTGGATCAGCCGAACGCCATGACCGGGTTCGGTCACGACAAAGCGGTCCAGAACCTGCTGCAATTGGCCGGTGATGGCGCGTCCGTCGCCGAGGCGGGCCGTCTGGTTGATCACCATGTGGATATTTTTGCGGTGCTGCTGGTTGGCCAGTACCTTGATGGTCGCATAAGCGTCGGTCAGCGAGGTTGGCTCCGGCGTGGCAACGACCAGCACCACCGAGGCCAGTGATACCGCAAACAGCACCACGTCCGAAATGCCGGCCCCGGTGTCGAGCAGCACCACGTCGTAATGGGGAATCAGGCCGTGGATGATGCGCAGGAAATCGGCCCGGATCTCCGGTGTCAGCCGGGAGTATTCGACCATGCCCGAACCAGCCAGCAACACGGAAAATCCCCCGGGCGCCTGGATGATGGCCTCTTCTATCGTCGATTTGCCGCTGAAAACGTCGTGTAGCGTGATCTTCGGGTATAGGTTCAACACCACGTCCAGATTGGCCAGTCCGAGGTCGGCGTCCAGCACAAGCACGCGCTGGCCGCGCTTGGCAAGCGCAGCTGCAAGGTTGGCGGACACAAAGGTCTTGCCAACGCCCCCCTTGCCGCTGGTGACGGCCATCACCCTGCCGTGGGGTGCCAATGGCACGGACGGTTCGGGTGGTGCAGCCGCCGCGGCTGGTTGCAATTCGTCGCTCATTCGCCTACTCCACTCGCGCTGCCATCGGCAGGTTCCACCGCAACACGTTCAAGCCACGCCGGCTCACCCAACGCCAGATGTCCAAACAACAGTTTTTTCTCCTCGGCACTGACCGCGATGGCCTGCTGGTGATCGATGCAGACCCGGTTGCGCCCCTCGGACTTGGCCCGGTACAGCAGGCTGTCGGCGCGTTCGATCCACAACCGTGCCGTCGATCGCACCCAGGCTGGTGCGTAAGCACCTCCCACACTGATCGTGGCCCGCACGTGGATCGAAGGTCCGACCGGGATCACCAGGGATTCGACAGTCATGCGGATCCGCTCCGCGACCGCCTCTCCCACCGACACCAGGCAATTGGGCAGCACCACCGCAAATTCTTCGCCGCCATACCGCGCCACGGTGTCCATCGGACGGATGCAGCGTGCCAGGCACCGGGCCACCGACTGCAGGACCTGGTCGCCTGCCAGGTGGCCATGGGTGTCGTTGATGTTCTTGAAATGGTCGATGTCCATCATCAGCAACAATGCCGGTTCGCCGGAACGCGCCACGCCGTCTATATCGCGCTCGAGCACGGACAGAAAATGGCGCCGGTTGGCCAACCCAGTCAACGGATCCTTCAGCGACAACTCGCATAATCCGTCAATGACACTCTGCACGAATTCCGTCGGCGAGGTCTCGCAATCGGGCAACTCGACCGTCGCGCCATGCTCCAGCAGCGCACGTGCATCACCGAGTCGAAGGTCGCTGATATCGACGACGGATGGAGCGATCGATGAGGTAACAGGCATGTGGCAAATGGTGCCGGGAAAGTTTAACAGCATGCCCCTGCAGCCAGCGTCCCGGAATACCCTGGTTTGCACCGCCAATTTGCCAAAGTGCGCGACGCCCGGTCAACCGGGCGCGTTGGCGCCAGCGCGCGGATCAGATCCGTGCGCAGACCGGGCAATGCGGGTTGCGCGGCACCTGCACCTCGTTCCATTCCATCGCGCGGGCGTCGAGCATCTGCAGCCGGCCCGCGAGAGATCGACCCACACCGACCAGCAGCTTCAGCGCTTCGGCCGCCTGCACCGTACCGATGATGCCCACCAGAGGGGCGAATACCCCCATGGTCGCGCAATTGACCTCTTCGAAGCTTTGGTCTGGCGGGAATACGCAGGCATAGCAGGGCGCGCCGTCGTCTCGACTGTCGTAAACGCTGACCTGTCCATCGAAGCGGATCGCCGCACCTGAAACCAGCGGCTTGCGGTGGCGTACGCATGCAGCATTGATGAGGTGCCGGGTCGCGAAGTTGTCGCTGCAGTCGAGTACCACGTCGACGTCGGGTAGCCACTGTGCCAGCAGGGCATCGTCGGCCCGCTGCGCGAGGCTGTCAACGCGCACGTCCGGGTTGATCGCGCCGACCGCGGCCTGGGCTGACAAGACTTTGGCTTGTCCCACCCGCTGCGTCGTATGCGCGATCTGGCGCTGCAGATTGGTCAGATCGACCGTGTCGTGGTCCACCAGTGTGATCCGCCCGACGCCGGCAGAACCCAGGTACAGAGCCGCTGGCGAACCCAGGCCACCAGCGCCGACGATGAGCACATGCGCTGCCCGGATGCGGTCCTGCCCTTCAATGCCGATCTCGTCGAGCAGGATATGGCGGGAATACCGCAGCAACTGCGCATCGTTCATGGTCTGGATGTCTGCAGGCCGGGCAGCAATCCGCAGCCTCAGTTGCTCTTGGGCTCTTCCTTGCGCTCGGTCAAGGTCTTGCTGACCATCACCGGACGACCCTTGAGCTGGTTCAACGCCTGCACCAGCGGGAAATCCTTGTCGGTACCGAATTCGGGCATCTTGCGATCCACTGCCGGCTTCCTGTTTTCTTCCTCCAGCTTCTGGAGCGCAATCTCACGGGCCTTCTCGCGTGCCACGTCCTTCTCTTCCTTGCCCTGGCCACTGTTCAGGTGCTTCTCGAGGTCGGCCTCGCGCGTACGCAACGCGGCAAACACATTGCCCTCTTCTGTTTCGTCGACCATGACGTCCGGCACAATTCCCTTGGCCTGGATCGAGGCACCGCTGGGCGTGTAGTAACGGGCAGTGGTGATCTTGAGTCCGGTGTCGGGTCCGAGCGGACGCACCGTCTGGACCGAGCCTTTGCCGAAAGTCTGGCGGCCCATGATGGTCGCACGCCTGTGGTCTTGCAGCGCGCCGGCGACGATCTCGCTGGCCGAGGCGGAGCCTTCGTTGACCAGAACCACCAGCGGTACGTTCTTGATGGCCGCCGGCAGGCGCTTGAGCGGATCGTTGCTGCCGCGGCGCACATAGGCCTCTGGCGATGCGCGATAGATGAATTTGCTCTCGGGCAACTGGCCGTTGGTCGACACCACCGTGACGTTTTCGGGCAGGAAGGCGGCGGAGATCGCCACCGCTGCGTCCAGCAAGCCGCCCGGGTCGTTGCGCAGGTCAAGGACCAGACCCTTCAGATTGGGCTCCTGCTTGTAGATCTCGTCCATCTTGCGCACGAAATCGTCGACCGTGCGTTCCTGGAACTGGCTCAGACGGATCCAGGCATAACCTGGCTCGATGACCTTGCTGCGTACCGATTGTGTGCGGATTTCTTCGCGCATGATCGTGACGGGGAAGGTGCGGTTTTCGTCCTTGCGCAAGATCATCAGCGTGACCTTGGTATTGGGTTCACCGCGCATGCGCTTGACCGCGTCGTTGAGCGAAAGGCCCTTGACTGCGGTGTCGTCGATTTTGGTGATCAGGTCGTTGGTCTTCAGGCCGGCGCGAAATGCCGGCGTGCCCTCGATGGGCGTGACGATCTTGACCAGCCCATCTTCCTGGGTGATTTCGATGCCGACCCCGACGAATCGACCGGTCGTACCTTCGCGAAATTCCTTGAACGACTTCTTGTCGAAGTACTGGGAATGGGGATCCAGGCTGCTGACCATGCCGGAGATGGCGTCGGTGATCAACTTCTTTTCGTCGACCGGTTCGACATAGTCTGTCTTGACCATGCTGAACACGGCGGCCAACTGCTGCAGTTCCTCCAGCGGCAATGGCGCCAGTGTCCCGCGTGCGACGGTCTGCAACGAGACAGTCGTCAAGGCCCCGGTGATGACGCCCACGGAAATCCAGCCGGCAACCTTCAATTTATGACCCATGATTAATCCTCTGCTGACTCAATATACACCTTGGACACGATTGGCGGGAGGTGGTTCCGACGCGTTTTGCGCGGGCTCAAGGCCGCCTGGGAGCCCGGCACAGGCGCTCAGGCCTTGCCCTGCGCCGCCACCGCATGGGCAGCTGCCGCGACAGCCGCCGGATCGCCCAGATAGTAGTGGCGAACAGGAGCCAGATCGGCGTCGAGTTCGTACACCAACGGTATGCCATTGGGAATGTTCAGCCCGACAATCTCGTTGTCTGAAATCTTGTCAAGGTACTTCACCATTGCCCGGATGGAGTTCCCGTGGGCGGCCACCACGATTTTCTTGCCCGAGCGGATGGCCGGCGCCATCGCGTCGTTCCAGAATGGCATCACCCGCTCGACCGTGTCCTTCAGGCATTCGGTCAGCGGAATCTGCGCAGGGTCGAGTTTGGCATAACGGATATCACCGCGTTCGCAGCGCGGATCCGCGGGATCCAGCGGCGGTGGCGGTGTGTCGTAGCTGCGACGCCAGACCAGCACCTGCGCATCCCCGTACTGGCGCGCCGTCTCGGCCTTGTTCAAGCCCTGCAGGTCTCCATAATGGCGCTCGTTCAGGCGCCAGCTGTGTACGACTGGCAACCAGGTGCGGTCCATTTCGTCCAGGCAATGCCACAAGGTGCGTGTCGCGCGCTTGAGGACACTGGTATAGGCCAGGTCAAACTCGTAATGGTTCTCGCGCAGCACCCGGCCGGCGCTTCTGGCCTGCTCGACTCCGGTGGGCGTGAGGTCGACGTCGGTCCAGCCGGTGAATCGGTTTTCCAGGTTCCAGGTCGATTCGCCGTGTCGGATCAGAACAAGTTTGTGCATCGTGGTGGTCGAAAATTGGCAGGCGGGGTGCGAGTCGGGCCCTTGGACGCTCGCAGGTTTGGGCCGTGAAAACCTGGGCTAAAGCCGCTTTGGCGGCAACGTCAATAGCCTGCATTCTAAAATGCGCGCTGGATCACGCCTGGTGCGTGTCTTTGACCTTCAAGGATTACCGTGACTTTTGTTGTTGAAAACTGGTGGTTGATACTGGTGGCGCTGGCTTCCGGCACGATGTTGTTCTTGCCCGCGCTGCGCGGAGTCGCGACTGCCGGCCTGAGCCCTTCTCAGGCGGTGCAGATGATCAACCGCGAAAAGGCGGTAGTCATCGACATTTGCGAGACAGAGGAGTTCGCCGCTGGCCATCTGGGCAGTGCCAAGAATATTCCACTGAGCCAGCTCGAGCAAAAGCTGCCTGGCGCCGTCAAGAACAAGGCCTTGCCGCTGATCCTGGTCTGCCAGAGCGGCGCCCGTTCCGGCCGAGCCGTTGCCACTGCCAAAAAACTCGGTTATGACAAGGTGCAGGCCCTGTCCGGCGGCCTGGGCGCCTGGCGCACGGCCGGTCTGCCGATCGAGAAATCCTGACCTGCTGCGCCGACCGGCGTACGACTCCATCCACCTTTTGCCGCGAGACCCGCTTCATGCAGACCGTCAAGATGTATTCCACCGCCGTGTGCCCATATTGCATTCGTGCCAAGCAATTGCTGCGCCAGCGCGGTGTCGCGCAGATTGACGAAATACGCGTTGACCTGGACCATGGCCAGCGTATCCAGATGATGGAAATCACCGGGCAACGTACGGTGCCGCAGATATTCATCGGCAAGACCCATGTCGGCGGCTGCGACGATCTCGAGGCGCTGGACCGTCGTGGCGGCCTGGTGCCTCTGCTGGCGTCAGCCTGATCTGTCTGGGCGGTTATACACACCTGAGATAATTCCGGGTCGCGCCGGCTGGCGAGCGGGCATGCGAATGTCCGCTGGCCAGTCCTGGCCCGCATCCTCCAACCTGAAAGAGATTCCATGGCCGAAGAAAATACCCCCACCTTCCAGATTCAGCGTATTTACCTCAAGGAGTCGTCGCTGGAGCAACCGAATTCCCCGGCCATCCTGCTCGAGCAGGCGCAACCGGCGGTCGACATCCAGCTCGGCGTCGAGGCCAATAACGCAGCCGACGGTGTCTACGAGATCTGCGTCACGGCGACGGTGCACACCAAGCTCCAGGAGCGCACCGTGTTCCTGGTGGAGGTCAAGCAGGCTGGCATCTTCGAGATCCGCAACATCGAGGGGGAGCAGATGAGCCAGATCATGGGCATCGCCTGTCCCCAGATCGTCTACCCATATCTGCGTGCCAACGTGGCCGACCTGATCCAGCGCAGCGGCTTCCCGCCGGTGCATTTGTCCGAGATCAATTTTCAGGCCATGTACGAACAGCAACGCGCGCAAGCGGCCGAGGCGGCTGGCTCCGGCGTCGTTACCCAGTAATCGATCCGCTTGACGCGGATAGTCCTGCCGCCATGCAGATTGCCATCCTGGGCGCTGGTGCATGGGGCACCGCGCTGGCGGTCATCGCCGCCGCGCGGACCCAGGTGCCGCTTGCGGTCAGTTTATGGGCGCGGGATGCGGTTCAACTCGATGCCATGCACCGGGATTGCGCCAATCAGCGCTACCTGCCGGACGTGCAATTGCCGCAGACCCTGGAACTACGCCAGTGGCCCGACCAGGGCGATGTGGCGCTAAAGGCCCTTGCGTCGGCCTCGTTGGTGGTGGTTGCCACTCCGATGGCGGCGCTGCGTGACATGCTCGCAGTATTGCGCAATTGCCCGGCCCCGGTGGTCTGGTTGTGCAAGGGTTTCGAGCAGATTCGCACCGGCGCCGATGCTGTTTCGTCGCCATGGGGCCTGATGGCGCACGAAGTGCAGGCCCAGGTTGCGCCCGCCCTGCGGGCCGGCGTGCTCAGCGGCCCGAGTTTTGCGCAGGAAATTGCCCAGGGCAAGCCGGCCGCGCTGGTCGCTGCCAGCGAGCATGCCGATGTGCGTTCGGCCATGGTGGCTGCGTTTCACGGCCCGATGCTGCGGGTCTATGCCAGTGAGGACGTTGTGGGGGTGGAGGTCGGTGGCGCGGTCAAGAACGTGCTGGCGATCGCCACCGGCCTGTGCGACGGCCTGCATCTGGGCCTGAACGCCCGTGCAGCACTGATCACCCGGGGTCTGCATGAAATGACCCGCCTGGGCGTGGCGCTGGGCGCCCGCCCGGAAACCTTTATGGGCCTGAGCGGACTTGGAGACCTGGTTTTGACCGCCACTGGCGACCTGTCGCGCAACCGGCGTGTCGGCCTGGCCTTGGCCGGTGGCCAGACCCTGGCGCAGGCGGTGCAGGCTCTCGGCCATGTGGCCGAAGGTGTGTATTGCGCCCGTACCGTGGTGCAACGGGCCGCAGCGCTGGGTATCGAAATGCCGATTGCCGACGCGGTCGATGCCTTGCTCGATGGTCGCCTCAACCCGGCGCAGGCAGTCTCAGCGCTGATGGAGCGTGAGGCGCGGGACGAGGTCTGAACCGGCGCGGCTGGATCAGGCGGTCTCGGTTCCGGTAGTGCTGTAGGCCAACCGCACGTAGATCGGAGCGAACGATTCGGCCTGTGTGATCTCGATCAAGTTTTCCTTGGCCAGTTCGAGCAATGCGATGAAAGTCACGACCAGCACCTGTGTGCCCTGGTTCGGATCGAACAGATTCTCGAATTCGATGAAGCGTTGCCCCTGCAAGTGGCGCAGCACGATGCCCATGTGTTCGCGTACCGACAACTGCTCGCGCGAGATATGGTGGTGCTGTACCAGCTTGGCGCGGCGCAGGATGTCGCGCCAGGCCTCCTGCAGGTCGGCCAGGTCGACATCGGGAAAACGCGGCTGCAGCGATTGCTCGATCGTCACCTGAGCGCGCAGGAAGTCGCGGCCCAACACTGGCGTGGCGTTGAGCGCTGCGGCCGCCAGCTTGATGCGTTCGTATTCAAGCAGGCGCCGTACCAGTTCGGCCCGCGGATCCTCGGCCTCCTCGCCTTCGGCCACCTTGCGCGGCGGCAGCAGCATGCGCGACTTGATCTCGATCAGCATGGCCGCCATCAGCAGGTATTCGGCGGCCAGCTCCAGATTGCGCCCGCGGATCTCTTCCACGTAGACCAGGTACTGGCGCGTCACCCCGGCCATCGGGATGTCCAGAATGTTGAAATTCTGCTTGCGGATCAAATACAAGAGTAGATCCAGCGGACCTTCGAACGCCTCCAGGAACACCTCTAGGGCATCCGGGGGGATGTACAGGTCCTGGGGAATCGCGAACAAGGGTTCGCCATACAGCCGCGCCAGTGCGACCTGGTCGACCACATCGGGCATGGCACCCAGCTGCTGCGGGCCGGTTGTCAACGCGTTTTCCGCCGCCATGGCCTTATCCGGGCCGCGCCACGCGGCTATTTCGGATCCGTCTGGTAGACGTAGGGCTTTTGCGGCACTTGCGCCTGGCGAAAGGCGCGCCAGGCATTGCGGTCCAGCAGCTTGTCCCACAGCAGTTCACGGCCCCGGCGCTGCTGCGCCTCGAGCTCGGGTTTTTCGGATTTGAGCCGTTGGATGAACTCAGTGGTGTCGGACTCGTAATCCGGGCGGCGAAATATGGACATAGACGTGGACCCTCGAAGGCGCGAATTTTACAGGTGTTGGCATTGACCGAATCCCGCTCGCGTAATGCTTGGATCCATTAGGATCGGTATTGCCTGATCATGGACACCGCAGCCAAGTACCCTCATCCCCGCGCTGGCGCATGGTCGCGCCAGCGCGGTTGCGTGCCCGCGTTACTACGATCGTGGCTTAAGGCCGAGCATGCGCCGCACAGCTGAACCGATACTCGGTGCACTCGGCCTGTCCCTGACTGCGTGGCTATTGCTCGTGTCGATGGGACATGTGGCGATCGTGGTCGTTGGTGGCTGGGCCTGGAGCGAGCCGGCGTTGTGGATGGTGGTACTTGGCCTTGCCGGCTTGGCCGGCAGTCTGGCCATGGCCTGGATCGTGTGGCGGCTGGCGCGGGGGCGGGAACAGCACGGCCAAGTGGCGAGCCAGGTACAGCACCAGGAGCAGGAGCTCGAGGTCGGGCGCAGCCGATTACGCGCGTCCGAGGTACGCTTGCGCGAGGTCATCGATGCAGTCCCGGCTGGCGTGGCGATCTACGACAACCAGGACCGGCTATTGATTTTCAACCAGGAGGTGTCGCACCAGTATCCTTACCGCAGCGACGCGGAGGTGGTCGGTCAGACCTTTGAGGCCCTGATGCGCCGGGCGCTGGCGCAAGGCCGGATTCCCGAAGCAGTCGGCCGCGAGGAGGAATGGCTGGCCTTGCGCATGGCCGGACGCGGCGTCTCGCAGACGCCGTCGCTGCGCCATGCCGATGACGGCCAATGGGTGCATTCTTATGAGATCCGCACGCCTTCGGGCTACCTTGTGGCGACGCGGCTGGACATGACGTCGATGGTCGAGAAGGGGCTGGCACTCGAGCGGGCCAACGAGCAACTGCTGCGCCTGTCCACCACCGATGGCCTGACCGGCATTGCGAACCGGCGGCTGTTCGACCAGACCTTGCAGACCGAGTGGCAACGCTGCGCGCGCAATCGCAGCCATCTTGCGCTGCTGATGATCGACATTGACCATTTCAAGCAGTACAACGACAACTACGGACACCAGACCGGCGATGAATGCCTGCGCCAGGTCGCGCGCATCTTGGCCATGTGCGCGAAGCGCTCGGGCGAACTGGTCGCGCGTTATGGGGGGGAGGAATTTGCGATCTTGCTCCCGGCCACCGATGCCGCAGAAGCCATGGTGATCGGTCAGCGCTGCGTCCAGGAGATCGCCAGTGCACGCATTCCACATGCCGACTCGCCGGTGTCGCCCTGTTTGAGCGTCAGCGTCGGCGTGGCGAGCATGATCGCAGCACCCGCTGAAGGCCGCGCGACGCTGGTGATGCAGGCCGACAGCGCGATGTATTGCGCCAAGAAAGCCGGTCGCGCACGGGCCGAGTCATACGATCCCGAAATGGTCAACGCACTCGCAACCCGGCCTGCGCCCCTGTGACGGGTTCAAGCACATAAATGCCGGGCGTGGCTTTCTCGTCGGCATGGCTGGCGGCGAGCACCATGCCTTCACTGATGCCGAACTTCATCTTGCGCGGCGCCAGGTTGGCAACCATGACCGTCAGCTTGCCAATCAGCTGCTCTGGCTGGTAGGCGCTGGCAATGCCGGAGAACACATTGCGCGTGACGCCTTCGCCGATGTCGAGTGTCAGGCGCAGCAGCTTGGTCGAGCCTTCGACCGCTTCACAATGGACGATCTTCGCGATACGCAGGTCGATCTTGGCGAAATCGTCAATGGTGATGGTCTCGGCAATAGCCTCGCCGCCGGGGAGGATCTGTTCGACTACTGGCGCGGCCGGTGGCTCAAACAGCGCCTCGAGTTGCTTGGCTTCGACGCGTTGCATCAGGTGATGGTAAGGCTGGATGACATGGTCCGCAGCCATCGCGTTGTCGGCGTCACTCCAGGTCAACGGCGGTATGTTGAGCATGGTTTCCACGTCCGACGCGAGCTGCGGCAGTATCGGCTTGAGGTACAGGCTGAGGAGGCGAAAACAGTTGATCAGCACACTGCAGACGATTTGCAGTTGTCCCGATTGCGCCTCGTCCTTGGCCAGGTCCCAGGGTTTCTTCTCGGCGGCATAAGAGTTGACTTGGTCGGCGAGGGCCATGATCTCGCGCACTGCGCGGCTGAACTCGCGGTTTTCATACGCCTTGCGGATTGATTCGCTTGCATCCATGACTGTGGTGAACAAGTCATCAATGACGTCGTCGGGACGTTCTGTGCGCACGCTGCCAGAAGTAAACATTCCGCCCAGCCTGCCGTTGAACTTCTTCACTATGAAGCCGCTGGCCCGGCTGGCGATATTGACGAACTTGCCGATCAGGTCGCTGTTGACCCGCAGCATGAAGTCCTCGGCATTGAAGTCGATGTCCTCGTTGCGCCCACTCAGCTTGGCGGCCAGGTAATAACGCAGCCATTCTGGGTTCATGCCCAGGCTCAAGTACTTGAGCGGGTCCAGCCCGGTACCACGGCTCTTGCTCATCTTCTCGCCATTGTTCACGGTCAGGAAGCCGTGCACGAAGATGTTGTCCGGTGTCTTGCGACCACTGAAATGCAGCGTTGCCGGCCAGAACAGCGTGTGGAACGTGACGATGTCCTTGCCGATGAAGTGGTACTGCTCCAGCGCCGGGTTGGCCATGT
>JBDTMH010000030.1:0-29227 GCA_039934375.1 Burkholderiaceae bacterium
GTTGCGTGCATTCGCTCAGCCACAGCCTGGGTGGCATCGACCCGCGGCTGCACCATGGCACGCTCAATGCGGTCTTCCTTGCGGCCGTCGTCGCGTTCAACGCCAGCGCCGAATCGATCCGCAAGGAAAAGCGCCTGGAACGCATGGCACGGGTTATGGGCCTGGCATCGGCACAGGATATCGGACCCGCGATCAAGGACATGAACCAGCGCCTGGGCCTGCCGGCCGGTTTGGCTGCACTGCAGGTGCAAGAGAGCCACTACGAGGCCATCATCGATGGCGCGATGGCCGACCATTGCCACAAGACCAATCCGCGCATCGCCACGCGCGACGACTACCGCGCGATGTTGCTGCAATCGATGTAGTGGCCAGGCTGCTGCCGGGCGTTGTCTCAGTACGCGGCATCGGCGATTCGCCAGTGTGCCCGGTACCGGCTGGCCGCCACGATCCGGGCATTCAAGCGGTCATTGGCTTGGACCCTGGCCGAAGCCTGCGTCCTGTCCATATTGCGTGTGGCCATGTGGCGCAAGGTCAGGCGCTCCATGGCCTGGGCCAGCGGCAGGTCGAGAAACCAGCATTCATCGAGCAGCCCAGAAAGGTTCCAGCCGTGGTCGCGGTGCAATAGATAAAGCCCCTCGAGCAGCACCAGTCGCACTGATGCGTACACCGTGATCGCGCCTTCGACCGGGTCACCGGTGCCATGTGAAAACCCCGGCCATGCAACGGCTGGCATCGGGGCATCACGGACATCGCCGGTCCCTTGCCATGGCATCGCACGAAGCTGGCGCAAGCGTTGCGCCAGCGCCGACGGATCAAAGGTCCACGGCGCTCCCCTGCGCGCCAACGCGGCCGCCGGATCGGCAAATTCGGCGAGTCGGCGCCGCGTCAGGTGAAAGCCGTCCATGCCCACAAGCTGGGCCGTGCCAACGCCCAGTGCCAGATTGACATGTTCCACCAACGCCTGGGCCCGGGTGCTTTTTCCGGCGCCCGGCAATCCCGCCAACCCGACGACGAGTCGCTTGGGCGCCGAAGCGGCCGTGCACAGGAATACCAGTCGCGCGGCCGGGTCGTCCAGCCATGGCGGTGGATCGGCGGGAGACAATTCGCGCAGCTTTGGACCCATCGTCATGGCGGCGGCCTCGGCATGCGGGCTTTCAGTCGGCTGGATCTGCGGCCCGATGGCGCTGGGGCATTTCGGCTGCAATATGGGCCTGGCCCCGCGCCTTGGCCAGCACCACCTGGCGTTGGCGCTCGGCCAGCGCGCGTTTCTTGGCATCGTCGCGGCTGTCGAAGCACGAGGCGCACGACACCCCTTCCTGGTAAAACGGCGATGCCTTGTCCCCGGCCCCCAACGGACGCCGACAGGAACGGCACAGGCTCAGCTCGCCAGGCTCCAGACCGTGTCCGACCGAGACCCGCTCATCGAACACGAAGCACTGGCCTTGCCACAGACTCTGCTCTGGCGGCACGGTCTCCAGATACTTGAGGATGCCGCCCTGCAGGTGATAGACCTCTTCAAAACCGCGCGAGCGCAGCAAGGCAGTGGATTTTTCGCAGCGGATGCCCCCAGTACAGAACATCGCGACGCGCGGCTTGCGGCCTGGAGCCGTATCGAGCAAACGCCCGGGGCCGGTCTGTGTTTCCAGCCAGGCCGGCAATTCGGAGAAGCTTCGGGTCGCGGGATCATGCGCGCCCTGGAAACTGCCGATCGCCACTTCGTAGTCGTTGCGCGCGTCGATGACGACGACCTCGGGGTCGCGGATCAACGCATTCCAGTCCTGCGGCTTCACATAGGTACCGGCCATGCGTGCCGGATTGAGGCCCGCGACATGCATGCTGACGATCTCGGCCTTCAGGCGCACCTTCATGCGGTGAAACGGCACCTCGTTGGCCCATGACTCCTTGTGCTCCAGGTTGCCGAACCGGGTGTCGTCGCGCAGCCATGCCAGCACCGCCAACACATCCGCAGGCATGCCGGCAATCGTTCCATTGATGCCTTCCGCGGCCAACAGCAAGGTCCCTTTGACATGGTGCTGGCGACAAAGGTCGAGCAAAGGCGCCTGCAACGCGGCGAAGTCGGGCAGGTCGACGAATTTGTAAAGCGCGGCGGTCAGGAAACGGGACATCGGGGTCTGCGGGCAGGCGGCGTCGAAAGGTCGGAGCCGTATTGTCGCCGCAGTGCCACCCGCAGCCCCGTCACGGTGACTGGTCGCTTACAAGGGCCGAACCTGGCCCATGTCCGGCGCTCGCAACCAGTGCGCAAACTCGTCGGCCAGCTGGGCGCTGGCACTGGCCGCGGCACTCCAGGCCTTGACGCGGCCGGCCAGGTCGCCGCCATAGTGCATGAAATCATTGCGGTCGGGCAATTTGCCATTGGGCAGTCCCCGCACCCAGTCGGGATCGGGGGCCAGCAGCAGCAGGTTGTCCAGAAAATGCGTCGGCTTGTGACGCCAGCGCAGCCCCTTGTCCAGCCAGCCAGGTACCACCGCCTGCTGGAAGTGCGGATACAGCACCAGCGGGCGCCGCTTCGGACCATCGGCCGGTCTGGCCGTGGCCGCCGCCGAAGCCTGCCCTGCGGCATCGACGGGGGCAGCTGCATAGTTCAGGTGCAGGTGATAGTCTGTGATGCCGCCGTCCCAGTAGGCGCCGGGCGGTGCCCCTGGTATGTCGTGCACTGCACGCAACATGAACGGTATCGAACAGCTGGCCTGCAGCGCGGGATGGAAATTGGCCTCACTGAGTGCGACCTGCCGGGTCCGGTAGTCGCGGCTGTCGAACGGCAACGCAGCGCCAGCGCTGGAGAACACCACGCGCTCGAGCCAGGCGCCCATGGCCCTGCGGTGCACGCTGTTGGTCAGAAACGCGCCCAGGTAGCCCACCGGCGTGCGCCAACCATGGTCCCGGCCGAGTAGATGGCGTCCGCGTGCCGTGACCACATGCAGTCGATACCGCGGATGACCCAGCACCTGCGCCGCGCGCGAGCCATAAAAAGCCCGCAGATTGCGCCCGAACAATTCGCTGACCATGTCGGGTGTCGGCCGCTTAATGCCCGGCCCCAGTTCAAAGTCCTGGTGGATGTAGTCGTACTCGAGGCGCGCGAACGCCGCAAGATTGTCCTCCAGACAGGCCGTGGCCATGCGCCAGGCACCGATCGAGGCGCCGACCAAATGCACTTGCTGTGCGCTTTGCGCCAGCCATTGGCCGAACACGAAGCGGTCAAGCGGGCCCAGAATCAGGCCCTTGGGGCCACCGGCAGCGCCGGCAACGGTGCCGATGTCCGCGGCCTGCAATCCGTCGCGGGCAATCTGGCGCATGGCGCGCGGACCGGCGTACAGGCGCAATGCACGCATTGCTCTGGCCACTCTCAAGCCACGTGCTGGCTGTTCCAGTCGATTGGGTCCTGCTGCAGCACCATGTCAATGTCCAGCGACAACACCTCACCCACCGGGCCGGGAAAACTCACGGCCATTTCGCGCTGATTCAGCCCGGCCATCTTGGCGCGTGCGCGCCAGGTTGCCAGGTGGATGACACCGGCCAGCGGCTCGTAAGCGTCATTCAGAAAGGGGGCATCCTGGTGTTCGATCGCGTCGACAATGGTCTCGGGAAATGACCACGCGCGTGCATATCCGGCCCCAACCTGGGGGTAGTCGAAGTCGAACTGGCGCCGCTCGGCGCGCGCCCGGCGCGGGTCCATCGCAGGCACCAGCACATCCAGCGCAGCCATCGGCTCGGGCATTGCGATGCGCATCGCCAGTTCGCCGGCGAAATGGATAAGGCCGGCGGTGAAAGCAGCCTGTTGATTCTGTCGCACAACACCCGCCAGTGAACGCGAAACCTTGGCGACATCCAGGCAATAGTCCCAGCACTGCTGCAGTCGTATCCCGGGCACGGCCTTGAGCGAGGCATTGGCCGCCGCCGCCTGGGCCATGGCGCGTACGTGGTTCAGGCCCACGATGGCCAGCGATTCCGGCACACTGCGCATCTGGCCGGACAACTTGAAGTAGCCGGAGTTGGACACCTGCAGCAGGCGTATCGTCAGAGCAGGATCGGTGCTGATCAGCTGCGAAATCTTCTTCAGGTCCGGCTGCTCGCGTTCGAGTTCGCTCAGCAGCAAAGCCACGATCCTGGGGATACTGGGCAGGGCGAATTCGGACGCCAGCAACTCGCGCAACAACATCGGGTCAGAGCTCCACAGGGCAAACCATTGATGCGCCGATTATCCGTCGGGCAATCGCTCAGGTCTTTAGCCGCGCAAAAGCCGAGGCCATCGTCGTGGCCGACGCCGGCTGAGGCTGGGGCCGGTGACCGGTTCGGCTCTGCTCCTGCCCTGCCGGGCCCGCCTTGTCCGGCGCTCCGCGCCGCGCGGGTCCTGCCACTGCACCAGAGAGCTTCATCGTCAGCGAAATGCGCTTGCGCGCAAGATCCACCTCGAGTACCCGGACTTTGACGATGGCGCCAGTCTTCACGACCTCACGTGCATCCATGACGAAGCGGTCACTGAGCTGACTGACATGGATCAGGCCGTCCTGGTGCACGCCTAGATCGACGAAGGCGCCAAACGCGGCGACGTTGCTGACCGTGCCCTCGAGCAACATGCCTTCGCGCAGGTCACCGATGTTCAACACGCCTTCATTGAGCTTGGCGGCGCGAAAATCCGGACGCGGATCACGCCCCGGTTTTTCCAGCTCCAGCAGGATGTCCTTGACCGTCATCACACCGAAATCGGCGTCGGCAAACATGTCCGGGGGCAAGCTGGACAACCTGGCACCGCGACCCATCAGCGCGCCGACCGGCAATCCGGTGCTGGCCAGGATCTTTTCGACCACCGGATAGGTTTCCGGATGAACGCCGGTCATGTCCAGAGGGTTGTCACCGCCGCGAATACGCAGAAAGCCGGCGCTCTGCTCGAAGGTCTTGGCGCCAAGGCCTGGCACCTGCATCAGCTGCATGCGGTTGCCAAAACTGCCGTTGGCGTCGCGCCAGCGCACCACCGACGCGGCGACCCCTGGCGACAGGCCCGAGACGCGACGCAGCAACGGGGCGCTGGCAGTATTGAGATCGACACCGACGGCGTTCACGCAATCCTCCACCACCGCATCCAGACAGCGCGCCAGTTCCCCCTGGTTGACGTCGTGCTGGTACTGGCCGACACCAATCGATTTGGGGTCGATCTTGACCAACTCAGCCAGCGGGTCCTGCAGTCGCCTTGCAATGCTGGCAGCGCCGCGCAAAGTGACGTCAATGTCGGGCATTTCCTGCGAGGCAAATTCGCTGGCCGAATACACCGAGGCACCAGCTTCGCTGACCACCACCTTGTCCGGTATCGGGGGTTTGTTCTCGCCAGGGAAATTTTGCGCATCCTGTGTCAGCTGCGCGATCAGGTCGGCCGCCAACTTGTCAGTCTCCCGGCTTGCCGTGCCGTTGCCGATCGCGATCAGGCTCACCCCATGGCGCAGGCAAAGTTGGCGCAGCACACGCAAGGAACCGTCCCAGTCCTTGCGCGGCTCGTGCGGAAAGATGGTCGCGGTTTCGACCAATTTGCCATTGCGGTCCACCACCGCAAGCTTGACGCCGGTGCGGATGCCCGGGTCCAGGCCCAGCACGACGCGCGGGCCGGCCGGCGCGGCCAGCAGCAGGTCACGCAGATTGTCCGCAAACACCTTGATCGCCGTCGTCTCGGCAGCCTCGCGCAGGCGCGTAAACAGATCGCGTTCGGTCGACAGGCTGAGCTTGACACGCCAGGTCCACGACACACACTTCGCCAGCAAGTCATCGCCGCCGCGGCCCTGGTGGCGCCAGCCCACGAACTGGGCAATCCGGGCCTCGGCCAGAGGGTTCGCGCTGGCGGCGCCGGACGTGGGTGCGGATGCGCTCTGCGCAAGCGCCAACCGCACATCGAGCACCTCCTGCGCGCGGCCGCGAAACACTGCCAAAGCGCGGTGCGACGGCACCTTGGCAATCGGTTCCTGGTAGTCGAAATAGTCGCGGAACTTGGCAACATCGGCATGGTTCTCGTCCTGGCCGCTGCGCAAGCTGCTGCTCAGTTCGCCGTTGTCCCACAACCAGTTGCGCAGGCTCTGGACCAGCAGGGTCTGTTCGGCCCAGCGTTCGCTCAGGATGTCGCGTACGCCATCGAGCACCGCCTGCACGGTCGAGAAATCGGGGCGCTTGTCAGTGTCGTCCACCGGCTCGGCTGGCAGCATGAGAAAGGCTTTGGCTTCCTCCAGTGGAAACAGCGCTGGGTCTGCCAGCAGGCGATCCGCCAGCAATTCGAGTCCGGCTTCGCGCGCCACTTCACCCTTGGTGCGGCGCTTGTGCTTGAATGGCAAGTACAGGTCTTCCAGCTCCTGCTTGGTGACCGCGTCGGCCAGTGCCTGACGCAACGCCGCAGTCAGCTTGCCCTGCTCCTGGATGGCGGCAAGAATGGCCTCGCGACGCTGATGCAATTCGCGCAAATAGGCCAGTCGCGTGTCGAGAGTGCGCAATGCCACGTCATCAAGGCCACCAGTGGCCTCCTTGCGATAGCGTGCGACGAAGGGAACGGACGCGCCACCATCAAGCAGGTCCACCGCAGCCTGCACCTGTGCCTCGCGCACGCCGAGTTCCTGGGCGATGGTAGGGACGATCGACAACATGTTTGCATTTTCTCGCAGTAAGTTTGCTACGCCAGCGCCGACCAAACGGCCAAGGCATGAAGGCGGCGAGTTTGCCATAGCCGCTCGCTGGCTTTCTTCGAAATGTCACAGGAGGCAACTACCATGGGAAAGCGCAAAGCCGGTTTGGACACCACCATCGCGTGGGCCACGGCCATCATCTGTGCCGTCGTGTCCGGCACCGCCCTGGCAGGCAGCTGCAGCGCCCACTCGGGTGCCACGGTAACGCCGGTCGTCGAGTTGTATACCTCACAGGGTTGCAGCTCTTGTCCACCGGCGGATCGCTGGTTGTCGTCGCTGCCGTCATCCGGCAAAACCGGCGAACCGGTGATCCAGGCGTTTCATGTGGCCTATTGGGACTACATCGGCTGGGTCGACCGCTTTGCCGCACCGGCCCATACGCAGCGCCAGCGCCAGTTGGCGGCCTGGAACGGCTTGCGCAATATCTACACGCCACAGGTGTTGCTCAATGCGCAGGACTGGCGGCAATGGCGCCAATCGGGCGAGCCGATTCCGGCGCCGATCGATGCGGCATCGGGCCGGATCGCGGTGCGCCAGCGCGAGGACGGTGTCTTCGAAGCCTCGGTCACGATGCTCGCCGGCGCGCCGGCCGTGTGGGCAGCGTACTGGACCGTGACCGAAGATGCCCATCGAACCGCGGTGGGTGCGGGCGAAAACGCCGGGGAACAGCTGCGCAATGACCACGTCGTGCGCCAGTACGTACCCGTCGGTGACTACCGCACGCAGCTGGATCAACTGCAGATCCTGGTGCTGCACGCCGTTGCGGCAACTGCTGCCCATGCCCGCACGATCAACCTGGTGCTGTTCGACCCGCGCAATGGCCATACCTTGCAGGCGCTCGCGGTGCACTGCTGACAACAAACGCAACGGGCGGCGGCCGATGCCTTGCACGGCCATTTCGCGCCAGCTTGGGCCGCGCAGTTTGCTCTTTGGGTGCGCTGGACAACCACGAATAGCCTGGCCTGGTGCGACCGTTCGCGGCCGGCCGTCGGCAGCACTGCACCAAATGGCCAGTATGCGTCGCGAAAACCAATTGTGCGAATTTGTAAGGGGACTTCCTACACGAGGTCTAGTCAAACGGCGACTTCTCAGCAACGCGCGTGCCACCTAAAGTTCATCTCTAGGGCGTCGTTGCCTGTTCAGCCGTGTCAACCCCATAAAAGTGCAGGAGCTCATCATGAACCGCTTATCCACCCTCGTTCCACCTCCATACCGTGCGCCAGGCTTTGAATCTGGCACCGCCTACGAGGCCTTCGACGCCACGACGATGATGCAGGAACGGCTGCCATTCACGGTACGGGTGGTCAGCAACGAAGCCGAACTGGCCAAAGCGGTCAGCATCCGTGCCGAAGCCTACGGTCGCCACATGCCGGAATTCGGCGCCAAGCTGCGCATAGCCGAGGATACCGATACCGAGCCGGGCGTCATCGTGCTGCTGGCCGAGGCCAAACTCGATGGCTCGCCGCTGGGCACGCTGCGCATCCAGAGCAATGCCTACAAGCCGCTCAAGGTCGAGCAAAGCGTCAGCCTGCCGCGCTGGCTGCGCGACCGTCCGCTGGTCGAAGGTAGCCGCCTGGGCATCGTCAGCGGCTCCATCGGGCGCCTGGTCAAGATGGTCCTGATCAAGGCCACGCTGAAATATTGCGAACAGGACGGTATCGATTGGGCCATCGTCGCGGCGCGCGCGCCACTGGATCGCCAATACGACCAGATGATGTTCGAAGACCTGTTCCCTGAGCAGGGATTCATCCCGATGCGCCACGGCAATAATATTCCGCACCGTGTGCTGGGCTTCGAGGTCGACACCGGTCATCAGCGCCTGGTCGAAGCAAAGCATCCGCTGCTCAAGTTCATGTGTTACACCGATCACACCGACATCGACGTGCGCGTCAACCGCGAGTCGGACCTGGGCGAGTTGTTCCCGTCGGCGATCCTGCCACGGGCAACCCCGCCGCTGGGCCGCCATCCCGTCTGATTTCTGCAACAATTTCACAATCCGCGGTTAAAGGCGCCGAAACGTTGCGCCCCGGAGATTGACGCAGAGGTTGCAATGCGTAGACTTGCGAAAGTCGTCGGAAGGACTCCGGCGTTAGCAAGGATGCATGGTAGACAGGCGCTCCTGGGGGAATCACGCGCTCCTGGCCCGCATTGGCGGAGCCATGGACAAGCTCGTCTGGGTGTTGTCCATCTACGTCGTTCCGCTGGCGATAGTGCTGGTCTCGATCGCCGCAGTATCGGTGTGGCAGGACCAATACGCTGCCGGCGCATCTTCCATCGTCAGACTCCAGACCCTTGAAGACACCTCCGCGGACGGCTCGCTGAGTCTGGCAAAGGCGCGCGACGCGTTGCGCTCGGCCCCGGCGGTCAATTTTTTCGAAACCCGGCGATCGGAACACCCGATCTGGTTCGCGTTCGACGCCGCGGAGGCGGAAAAAGGCAAATCGGTCATCGAATTTCCGTCGCGCCATGCCGCCACGGTCAGTTGCTGGGACCGGGACAGCCTGAAACCGCTGGGCGAGGCATCGCGCTCGGGAACCCGTGGCGCATTCACGGTGGCCAAGGCAGGTTTTGCACTGCACATGACCGATGGCATGGCCGGCGTCGTATGCCAGGGTAATTTCGTGGGCCCGGCGCGGCTGAGCGCAGTTGCCTGGACCCCGCAGGACTTGCGCCGCACGACCTTGGAATTCCATCGCAATTCCGGCCTGCTCGACGGTGGCCTGATCGTGCTGGCCGTGTTCGTGCTGATGACGGCCTGGATCAACCGGCAGATCCTGTACGTGCTGTTTGCCGCCTGGCTGGTCGTCACGCTGCGCATGAGTGCCATCTCGGCGGGCTGGGACATCCAGTGGCTGGGCCACATGCTTCCGCCCGAATGGCTGGCGCCGATGCGCGCGGTCACCGTCGCGATCTACGGATTGCTGACATTGGCACTGTTCCGCTACCTGTTCGCCGACGACCTGCGCAAGACCCGGTTCGAAAAACCGCTGCGCATCACGCAGTGGCTATGCCTGCCCTTCCTCGTTGTGTCCATCGCCCTCCCGTACCGCGTCTGGCAGCCGGTGATGTGGGTGGTCGCAGGAACCTGGTCGGTGCTGATGACACTGAGCCTGCTGGACATTCTGCGCCGCACGCGCTCGCGCGTGGCGATGTGGTATGGCGCTTCGCTGGGCGTGGCTTTCCTGTCGGTATTGGCGGAGATTGCGGCTGCCGCCACTGGGATCAAGGAGCTGGCGGTTGCCACCAACTTCGTCACGGTCGCGTTGTCCTCCAGTTTGCTTGCAGCGCTGGCGATTGCCGAGCAGATGCGCATGGAGCACCAGCAGCGCCTGACCGTGCAGGCCGAGCTGGAACACAATTTCAACGCGATGCCGATCGGTTTGTTCAGCCTGGATCTGCAGGGCCGTTTCATCAGCGCGAACCCGGCGCTGATCGGCATGCTGGGCAGGAACGTCCTCAGCGTGGGGCACAACTCATGGCAGCAATATTTCGACCAGGGTGCCTGGACGCAGCTGCACCATTTCGTTTACAGCCGGGTCGACGGCGAACTGGAGATCAGAGGCAATCGCACACAGGACGGCACGGAGGTGCGACGTTACCTGGTCAAGGCCACCTTGTCCAACGACCGGATCGAGGGCTCGCTGCAGGACGTCACCGAAAAGTCCCGCGCCGCCGAAGATCTGAATTTCCTGGCCTACAACGACCCGTTGACCAAGGTGCTGAACCGACGCGGCATCGAGAATGCATTCGAGGAAGCCAGCGCGATCTCTCCCAAGGGCCGTCCGTTTGCCCTGGCCTACCTTGATCTGGATCGCTTCAAGTTGATCAACGACCTGTTCGGCCACAGCGCCGGGGACGAGGTGCTGCAACAGGTCTGCAAGCGCATCACCGACGTGGTGTCCGGCTCGATCAGGGTCGGCCGCGTTGGCGGCGACGAGTTCACCATCGTTCTGCCCGATACCAAGATGGCACTGGCGGCGCTGGTCTGTCAAGGCATCGTGCGCAATATCGGCAGCAGCCCGTTCCGGGTCGGCGACAAGGCTTTCACGGTGCGCGGATCGATCGGGCTGATCGAGGTCATTCCAGGCACCTCAATCAAGGATGCGCTGTCGACCGCCGATCGCGCCTGCCGTGAAGCCAAACGCGGCCACCATGATGGGCTGGTGGTGTACGAGCGCGATGCCGATGCATTCCGCCAGCACGAGGCCGAGTTGCGTCTGGTCGAGTTGTTGTCGACCAGCGCGGCCACCGACGGGCTGTACCTGCACATGCAACCCATCATGTCGCTGAAGGCGCCCAACGAATCGCTGAATTTCGAGGTTCTGCTGCGCATGCGCGACAGCGAAGGCAAGCCGGTGCCGACCGACCGGTTGATCGCCGCTGCGGAGAACAGTGGCCGTATGGGCATCATCGACCGCTGGGTCATGTCGACAACGCTGGCCTGGCTCAGCACGCACCAGCGCCGTCTGACCAACACCCGCTTTGTCTGCATGAACCTCAGCGGCTCTTCGCTCAACGACGAGAAGTTCATGCAGGACGTGTTTGCGATGCTGGCGGCCAACGCCGACATTGCCCGGCACCTGTGCATCGAAATCACCGAGAGCGTGGCACTGCACGATATGAACAATACGCGCCACTTCATCGACAAGGTTCGCAGTTTCGGCGCCAAGGTGGCACTCGACGACTTCGGTGCCGGCTACACCTCGTTCTCGTACCTCAAGGAGCTGCCCGCCGACCTGCTGAAGATCGACGGCAGCTTCATCGTCAACATGAACAGTCACCCGGCCAATGTGGCCATCGTCGAGGCCATCGTGAACCTGGCCCGCAACCTGGGCATGCAGACCATCGCCGAATGGGCCGAGGACACGGCCACCGTTCAGACGCTGACCGAAATCGGCGTCAATTATGTCCAGGGCTACATCGTCTGCAAACCGGTGGCACCCGAGGTTTTGCTGACTGCCGAATCGTCCGCCAGTTTCATCCAGGACGAGCAACTGCTGCGATTCACGAATATCCTGGGCAAGCCCGAAGACATCCGGGCCCAGGTCGACCTGTTCGACCAGATGGGCGCACGCCACCAGGTCCACTGAGCCTGCTTAGGCTCCCAAGGCAGCCAGACAAGTCGGGGCTCAGACTTTTGCGCGCAAGGCCTTGCGCAGTTCCACACCCAATTCGGGTTTGTCAGCAAACGGGTCGGTCGGGTTGCGCGCCTGAACGATGTCCTCCAGGCGGGTCTGCACCGAACGGATCGCCTTCGGATGGCTGTAGATATAGAACCGGTTGGCCGCAACAGCATCGAACACCAACCTTGCCACATCGGCCGCCGACACCTTGCCCGAGCCCACGGCCTTGTCACTCATGGCCTGGCCGATCAACTGGCTGCGGGTCGGCCTGGATTCGGTCTCGCGCAATTCTGCGGGTCGGTTGCGGTGGCTCTGGCTGATGCCGGTCGGCACGAAGAACGGACACAACACGCTGGCGCCGACCTGCTCGGTGACCAGCGACAGATCCTGGTACAAGGTCTCCGACAGACTGACCACCGCATGTTTGCTGACGTTGTAGACGCCCATGTTCGGCGGTGACAGCAGGCCGGCCATGCTGGCGGTATTGACGATATGGCCGCGGTAGGCCGGATCGGCCTCGGCCGCTGCCAGCATCATCGGCGTGAACACCCGTACGCCATGGGCCACACCCATCAGATTCACCCCGAGCACCCATTCCCAATCCTTGGCGCTGGTCTCCCAGATCAGGCCGCCGGCGCCAACACCGGCATTGTTGAACACCAGGTGGGGTGCACCAAAGTGCTCTGCGACGGCTCTCCCCAGTTCCTCGACTTCGTCGGCGCGTGACACGTCGACTTGGCGGGCCAGAACATCGGCGCCCGCGTCACGCATCTCCCGCGCCGAGCGCTCCAGCGCATCCTGTTGCACGTCCGCCAGCACCAGGCGCATACCCAACTTCGCACCTAGGCGGGCACATTCGAGCCCGAAACCCGAACCGGCGCCGGTCAGTACAGCCGTCTTGCCCTTGAATTCATTCAACATTTTTGTCTATCTCCTGGGTTCAACCTGCAAGCGGTCAAGAGCCGTTTGCAGCTTCATGGGCGCCAGATCATCTCCAGATGGTCAATTCCGTCTTCGACATACGGCAACCCCATGTCATCGAATCCGTGTCCCTGGTAAAACAGTTTGAGCTGGGCCTGAGCACCAATGCGGATCGCCTGTCGGCCCCAGGTCGCGGACACCAGCGCGATTGACCTTTGCACCAACTGATGGCCCAGTCCGGTACCACGCGCCGACATACGGATGGCAATCCGCCCAATGCTGGCTTCGGTGAATTTGATTCCGGGAGCAAAACAGCGTGCATAGGCAACGAGGCTGTCGCCGCGCCAGCCCAGCAGATGCATGGCCTGCGCATCCGCGTCGTCCATGTCCAGGAACACGCAGTTCTGTTCAACCACAAACACCTGGCTGCGCAGTTGCAGCAAGGCATACAGCCCGCGCGTCGACAGGTCATCAAAGGCCGCCGCGGTCCACAGCAGACCGCCAGCCTGATGCAGTGCGCTTGCCGGTGCAGGCGCTGGATTCCCCTTCGCACTGCACGCTACCGGGTTATTCGCCATCGGGGCTGCCCGGCGGCTCACGCAGGCACGGCCACTGGCCGCAGCACATTGCCGATGCGCGGCAGGTGCACATGCACAGTGCCGGCCCGCACATCGACACGGCGCAGCGTGTAGTGCATGCGGGTCGCGGCGACCAAGGTGCCTTCGGTCGGCTCCGGGCCGAAGCTGTCACCGCTGACCGTGACTTGCGATCCCAGTGCCACACCATGGTCGTCCTGGAATGCCAGGCCCTCAACGGATTGCGGCGTCGCCGCCGCGGCAATCGCGATGGCCTGCACCGCGTCCAGTGTCGTCGGCTCCGTCGACGGGATCGCGGCGATGCGATCGAGCCAGGCCAGCACCGCGGGGGTGGCCGCCAGCACCGTGGCCATCACCGGGGTCTGCACCCGGTTGAACCACAGCGCATGGTAGGCTGAAAAATCGGCGACACAGGGCTGGTCGCCGAGTAAAAACGGATGCTCTTCGAGCATGTTGGCCAGCCGGCGCAGATACGATTGCAAGGCACCGGCGGCGTCGTTGGCACCCACGCGCGGGACGGCCACGCGCATGCTCGCGCGGTCCTGTGCAAACGCTTTTCCAACCTCGGGTGCAGACTTGCCGAACAGCTGGGCCGCACCCTGCGGTCGCAGGCTGTGTCCCATCGAGGCCCAGAACAGGCTGGTATCGGCCCATTGCGCGACGATACGTGCCAGGCCCTTTTGGTGCGGCGGATACAACGTCGGCGCGGGTTGCACGTGCTCAAGCACGTCGCAGATCAGCGCAGTGTCGCAATAGATGTCGGCACCGATCTGCAGCACCGGTGTCTTGCGGTACCCACCGGTCAGCGCCAGCAGGTCCGGCTTGGGCATGACCAACGGGATCGTCACCGAGGTCCACGCCAGTTGCTTGTAGGCCAGAATGCGCCGGATTTTCTCGGCAAAAGGGGATATCGAATAGTGGTGCAGAATCAGATCGGGCATGGAGTCTTTGCAGGCGTGTTAGGGGACAAGACGTTCGTGGCGCCGTTCACACAGGTTGGGCGCGCGCAATAATGGCGCCCAGATCGGCGCCCGGCCCGAGGCTGCCGAACACATGGCCCCAGGCGCCGGTGATGCGCGAGTGGCAGAACGCATCGAACACCGCGTCCGGCGCGCTCTGGCGCAACAGGCTGGCCTGCAAAGCCAGCGCCAGGTCCTGGGCCAGGCGCCGCGCCTGGTCTTCGTCAGTGTGGCCATCGATGCGCAGCAGCAGGTCATCGCATAACCGGTCCAGCGCCGCAAACGCACCACGGACAGGGGCAAATTCCTGAGCCAGCGCCGCGGCCACATCGGACTTGCGCAATACGCGCAGCAGGTCCAGCGCCATGATGTTGCCGGCGCCTTCCCAGATCGAGTTCAGTGGCATCTCGCGGTAGATGCGTGCCATCACGCCTTCACCGCCCTCTTCCACGTAGCCGTTGCCGCCCAGGCATTCCATCGCCTCCTGCGCGAAATGGCTGCCGCGTTTGCAGATCCAGAATTTGGCCACCGGTGTCAGCAGGCGCGCCATCACGCGTTCATGCGCATCGTGCGGCCGGTCGAAGGCACGCGCCAGGCGCAGCGCCAAAGCGCAAGCGGCCTCGCTCTCGAGCGCCAGGTCGGCCAACACGTTGCGCATCAACGGCTGCTCGATCAATGGTTTTCCAAAGGCCTGGCGCTGCCGCGTATGGTTCAGCGCCAGGCTCAGCGCCTGGCGCATCAGGCCACTGGTCCCCAGCGCACAGTCGAGTCGCGTCATCGAGCCCATCTCGAGGATCTGCGCCACGCCCCGGCCGTCGCCGCCGACCAGCCAGGCGCTGGCGTCGACGAATTCGACCTCCGAACTGGCATTGGCCTTGTTGCCCAGTTTGTCCTTGAGCCGCATGATGCGGATTGCGTTGCGGCTACCGTCAGGCAGGACCCGCGGCAGGAACAGGCAGGACAGACCGGCCGGCGTCTGGGCCAGGATCAGGAAGGCATCACACATCGGCGCCGACATGAACCACTTGTGGCCGGTCACGCGGTAGCGTACGCCCCAGTTGTCCGTGCCGTCGGCTGTAGCCCGGGTGGTATTCGCACGCACATCCGAGCCGCCCTGCTTTTCGGTCATGCCCATGCCCATGGTCAAGCCGGTCTTCTCATGCCATGCCAGGGGGCGCGGGTCGTAGTTGCGGTTGCGCAGGCCGGGGCCCCAGTCCGCCAGCACCGCAGCGTTGCCGCGCAACGCCGGCATCACGGCATAGGTCATCGAAATCGGGCACAGTACCGAAGGCTCGAGTTCGGTGAACAACATGAAGCCAGCAGCGCGCCGAACGTGCGCGTGTTGGCCAGCGCTGTCTGCCCAGGGGGTCGCGTGCAGGCCCGCTCCCACCGCGGCCTGCATCAGCGCGTGATAGGACGGATGGAACTCGACCTCGTCGATACGCCTGCCGAAGCGGTCGTGGCTGTGCAATTGCGGCGGCGACACATTGGCCAGCCGTGCATGGGACAACATGTCGGCGCGCCCGCACACGGCGCCCAGCGCCATCAGTGGGGTGGTGTCCAGCTCCGGTGCATTGAAAGCCAGCGCCGCACGCAATCCCGGGTTGCCATCGAACAGGTTGTTATTGGCCAGCGCAGTGGCCTGGTTGAATACATCGTGCGTGTCCATGATCACCCTCCCGCCGGCGCTGGCCAGCGCGCTTACACCAGCTTGACCAGTTGCTTGCCGAAATTCTTCCCCTTGAGCAGGCCCAGGAACGCGGCCGGTGCGGCGGCCAGACCTTGGGCGACGGACTCACGCGGGCGCAGTTTGCCGCTACCCACCAGCGCGCCCAACTCCTGCAAGGCCTGCGGCCAGACGTCCATGTGTTCGCCGACGATGAAACCTTGTACTGTCAGGCGGCTTTGCAGGATCAGCTGCGGATAGTCCAGTGGTGTCGGAGCGCCGTCGTAGCCGGCAATCATGCCGCAGACCGCGATGCGACCGAACGCGTTCATGCGTGGCAGCACCGCGTTGAGCACCATACCGCCGACGTTCTCGTAATAACCGTCGATACCCTTCGGACAGGCCTCCTTGATCGCCTTGGACAAGGAGGCGGCAGTTGTGTGCTGCTTGTAATCGATGCAGACGTCGTAACCCAGCTCCTCGGTGGCATAGCGACATTTCTCGGGGCCCCCGGCAATGCCGACGACGCGCAGACCGCGGGCTTTGGCCAGGGCGCCAAACGCGCTGCCCACCGCTCCGGTGGCCGCGCTGCAGACTACGGTCTCACCTTGCTTGGGGGCACAGATGCGCACCAGCCCGTACCAGGCCGTGACGCCTGGCATGCCGACTGCGCCCAGATAGTGGCTCAGCGGAACATGGCTGATGTCGACCTTGCGCAACTGTCCCGGCTTGGCCGCGTCGAACACGCAATACTCCTGCCAGCCGCCCATGCCGGTGACCTTGTCACCGACGGCGTATTTGGGCGAACGCGAGGCGACGACCTCGCCCGCAGTGCCACCCCCCATCACCTGGCCCAGTTCCTGGGGCTGGGCATAACTCTTGCCATCGTTCATGCGCCCACGCATGTAGGGATCCAGGCTCAGATAGTGGTTGCGCACCAGCACCTGGCCGTCTTGCAATTCCGCTGTCTCGGCGCTCTGCAGCTTGAAGTTGCTCTCGGTGGCCTCGGCCTTCGGTCGGTTGTCGAGAATGATCTGCTGATTTTTTGGCATGGGGATTTTCCTTGTTGGATTGTGATCCGGCGAGGAGCCGGGATGTAAGCTGGCGTGCGGCCAGTCTGGAGATGAGATCCATCAATTTATTGCAGGCGCATCAAGGGTCATGAGGGTCAGCGACCTTGTCTGGCAGCGGCGACTCCATCGCGCTGACGGGCTCAACCACCGGTCACGATCGACACCCCGCCGTCGACGGCCAGCCACTGGCCGGTGATATGTTTGCCGGCGTCCGACGCCAACAGCACGGCAATGCCCTTGAGATCCTCGTCATCGCCGAGCCTGCGCAAGGGTGCGTGCGCTGCCATCGTATCCGCACCACCGTCTCGCAGCGTCCCGGCCGTCATCCTGCTCGGAAAAAATCCGGGGCAGATGGCGTTGACCTGGATGTTGTACTGGCCCCACTCGGCGGCCAGCGCCCGGGTGAAATTGATCACCGCACCCTTGGAGGTGTTGTAGGCGATGGTACGGATTTCCGGCGGATTGCCACCGAGCCCGGCGATCGAAGCCACGTTGATGATGTGGCCGCTGCGCTGCTCGATCATGCACTTCTTGGCCACCTGTTGACACAGAATGAAGTAGCCCCGGATATTGAGGTTCATGACCTTGTCCCAGGCCGCGACCGGATGATCTTCGGCCGGCGCACCCCAGGCGGCACCGGCATTGTTCACCAGAATGTCGATGTTGCCCATGCGCTCCAGCGTCTCGTTGGCCAGGCGCCTGACGTCGTCCTCACTGGCACAGTCGGCCGCGATCCAGCGGCAATCGATACCCGCCGCCTGCAGTTGGGCGCTGGCCTGCTCCAGGTCTTCGGCCTTGCGCGAACTCAGCATGATGCGTGCACCGGCCTCGCCCAATGCCTGGGCCATCTGCAGGCCCAGGCCGCGTGAGCCACCGGTGACCAGTGCGGTGCGGCCAGTCAAGTCGAACAATTGTTGTAGCGATCGTGCCATGGCTTGTGTACTCCTTGTGCCGGGTGGGACCGGATCTGACGGCCCCTGGATAACGGGGTGGGTCAATCCTCGTGAAGATGCGCTCGCAGGTAAATCAGCACCACGCCAACGGCTGCGGCGACACTGCCGCCGACAACCAGCAGGTCGCCGTCGGCGTTGCCGGTGCGGCCCATGAAAACCCCTACCAGCAGTGTCAGCAGGCCGCCGTAAATCAGCATCCAGATCAATGTCTCCAGTCGGGCCAGGCCGGAATGGGTGGTGCCGTTGTATTTCTTGAAGAACGACATCAGAAGGCCTCGAGCGGCAGCAGGGCACAGGTCATGTCGCGACGGCGCACCGGTGCCAGCCAGGCGTCGATCTTGCCGAGTTCGTATTGGTAAAAATAGTTCATGCAACCCATTGTGCCTGCCAGGGCCATCGGATCGCGCTTTGGCACACCGGGGCGCAGTGCTGCCAGCGCGACATCGAGCCAGATCCAGGCCAGCACGGCGTGGCCGAAGGCCTGCATGTAAGGAACCGCATTGGCCAGAGCCTGCGCTGGTTCGCCGGTGGCCCAGGCCGCCTCGGTTGCGTCAGCGATGCGCTGCCAGGCGGCGGCCAAGGCCAGCGCAGCATCGCAGAGTTCCGGCAAGACTGCCGAGCGCGCCGCCGTGGCGTCGATCCGGGCCCGCAGCAGGGCCATCGCGCGGCCACCGTCCATGCGCAGCTTGCGCCCGAGCAGGTCCATTGCATGGATGCCGTGGGTGCCCTCGTGGATCATGTTCAGACGGTTGTCGCGCCAGTATTGTTCGACCGGGAAATCACGCGTATAGCCGTAACCGCCATGGATCTGGATCGCCAGCGAATTGGCCTCCAGGCACCATTCGCTGGGCCAGCTCTTGGCGATCGGCGTCAGGATTTCGAGCAGCAGCCGTGCGTCCTGCGCCGACGCAGGCGCGCCGGCATGGTCCTCGTCGACCAGCCGTGCGCAATACAGTTCCAGCGCCAGCGCGCCTTCGCAATAGGCTTTCTGTGCCAACAGCATGCGCCGCACGTCGGCGTGTTCGACGATGGGCACCGGTGGCTGGCTGACATCCTTGCCGCCGGCACCGACCGGACGCCCTTGCGGGCGGTTGCGCGCGTAGTCGAGCGAAGCGTAGTAACCGGCCAGACCCAGCATCGTTGCCGCCGTACCGACACCGATGCGCGCCTCGTTCATCATGTGGAACATGCAGCGCAGGCCTTCATGCGGCTTGCCGACCAGATAGCCGACCGCACCGGCGCGACCATCGACCGGATAACGACCTTCGCCAAAATTCAGCAGCGTGTTCGTCGTGCCACGCCAACCCAGTTTGTGGTTCAGGCCGGCCAGTGCGACATCGTTGCGCACACCCGTCAAGCGGCCTTCGGTATTGACCAGCTTCTTGGGCACGATGAACAGCGATATGCCCTTGGTGCCCGGGATCAGGCGTCCGTCCGGCCCGGGGATCTTGGCCAGCACGAGGTGCACGATGTTCTCGGTCAGTTCGTGCTCGCCGGAGGAAATCCACATCTTGTTGCCGGTGAGCCGGTAACGCGGGCCCAGCGGATCATCCGGCGCACCCGCGCCGTCCGGCACGCCCCGCGTCGTGATGTCGGACAGGCTGGAGCCGGCCTGGGGTTCGCTCAGGCACATCGTGCCAGCCCAGCGGCCGGAGAATTCGTTGGCGGCAAACACCTGCTTCTGCTTCTCGGTGCCATGCACCAGCAGCAGATTGGCATTGCCGACCGTCAGCAAATTGCTGCCGATACTGACCGAGGCCAACGCAAAAAACGCATTGGCACTGGCATTCACGGTATACGGCAGTTGCATGCCGCCCAGCGCATAGTCCTGCGCCGCAGCCAGCATGCCGGACTCGACGTAGGCCGCATGTGCGTCGTGGGTGGCCTGCGGCAACACCACCTTGTCGCCATCGACATACGGCTCCTGGGTGTCGACCAGTCGGTTGAACGGTGCGTACTTTTCACGCGCGATCCGCTCGCAGGTATCGAGCACGGCATCAAAGGTCTCGCGCGAATGGTCGGCAAACCGCTGGTGCACACACAGGCCCGGCACGTCCAGCCATTGGTAGAGCAGAAAATCGAGCGTGTTGCGCAGGCCCATGGTGGTCGCGTCCGTTGCTGGGTCGCTGGTTACAGCACTTCGAACACGCCCGCCGCACCCATGCCGCCACCGATACACATCGTGACGACAACCCGTTTGGCGCCGCGCCGCTTGCCTTCGATCAGCGCATGGCCGGTCAGGCGCTGCCCACTCACCCCGTAAGGGTGGCCGACGGCAATTGCGCCGCCATTGACGTTGAGCCGATCGGCCGGAATGCCCAGCTTGTCACGGCAATACAGCACTTGCACCGCGAATGCCTCGTTCAATTCCCACAGGTCGATGTCGGAGACCGAAAGGCCCAGGCGTGCCAGCACCTTGGGCACGGCAAACACCGGGCCGATACCCATTTCATCCGGCTCGCAGCCGGCCACGGCAAAGCCCAGGAAGCGACCGAGTGGCTTCAAACCCTTCTTCTGTGCCAGCGTCTCGCTCATCACGACGACCGCACCGGCCCCGTCCGAAAACTGACTGGCATTGCCGGCGCTGATCACGCCGCCGGGGAGCGCCGGCTTGATGCCGCTGATGCCCTCCTTGGTCGTGCCTTCGCGGATGCCTTCGTCCTGGCTCACCGTGACCTCCCGGGTCACCAGGCCCATGAGCTTGTCGGCCACACCGGCGGTGACTGTGATCGGCGCGATCTCGGCATCGAACAGGCCGGCGGCACGGGCCGCAGTCGCCTTTTGCTGGCTCGCAGCGCCATACTCGTCCATGGCGTCGCGCCCGATGCCATAACGCTTGGCCACCTGCTCGGCGGTCTGCAGCATGTTCCAGTAGATTTCGGGCTTGTGTTTGGCCAGCCAAGGATCGACCAGCATGTGCTTGTTCATTTCCTGCTGCACGCAGGAAATGCTTTCCACGCCACCGGCCACAAAGACATCGCCTTCGCCGGCAATCACGCGTTGCGCCGCCAGCGCGATCGTCTGCAGACCCGACGAGCAGAATCGGTTGACCGTCATGCCCGACACCGTGACCGGGCAGCCGGCGCGCAGCGCGATCTGGCGCGCGATGTTGGCGCCGGTGGCGCCCTCGGGATTGGCGCAGCCCATGATGACGTCCTCGACCTCGGCCGCCTCGATGCCGGCGCGCTTGATCGCCTGTTCGACCACATGGCCACCCAAGGTGGCGCCATGGGTCATGTTGAACGAACCTTTCCAGCTCTTGGCCAGCGGGGTTCGGGCGGTGGAAACAATGACGGCGTTGCTCATGTGGGACTCCTAGTTCAGCGGGGTTCGGGATGCCTTGGCACCCATGGTCAGAAGACGGTGATAGAAACGGATCAGTTCGGCCAGGTTGTCGAGTGAAATGCGTTCGTTGGTGCCGTGGAAGCGTGCCAGGTCCTCGGACCTGGCACGGACAGGCGAGAACTTGAAGATCTGGTCGCTGATCTCGGCAAAGTGGCGCGAATCGGTGCCGCCCAGCATCAGACCGGGCGCCACCAGCGTGCCGGGGAACACTTCGCGCACCGTGCGGTTGATCAGCCCGTATGGCTCGGACTGGGTCGATGCGACCGGCGGGGCCTCGAAGGCGCCGGCCAAGGCCTGCAGTGAGAAACGCGCGGGGCCCAGACTCTTGGCGATTTGCGCGTGCAGACGCGCCATCACGGTCTTGCCGTCGTCGCCCGGCAACATGCGGTAGTTGACGATGGCCTGGGCCTGTCCTGGAAGCACGTTGTCGGCATCGCCCGCGCGCGCGACGGTCAGCGCCGTGGTGGTGCGCAGCATTGCATTGGTGGCGGCACCGGCCTCCAACTGCTTGCGCACGACCGACTCGAACAACCACAGGTTGGACAGCGCCACCCGAAAGAGCCCGCCCATCTCGGGGGCCATCGTCGCAAACATCTCCTTGGCCACGCCGCCGATTTTCGCCGGCATCGGGTCGCCATCGACCTGCTGCAGTGCCGTGGCCATCATCGCAATGGCGCTGGTGCCTGCCGGTGGCGGCATCGACGAGTGCCCGGGCGTGGCATCGAAGCTGACCTGCACCGACAGATAACCCTTTTCCGCCACACCGATGATGGCGGTCGGTTTGGCCAGACCGGGCATGATGCCTTCAGTGATCAGCAAGCCTTCGTCGATGACAAAATCGAGCCGCACGCCGCGCTGCTTGAGCAAGGCCGCGATTTTCGCAGCGCCGCGCTCGCCCGCCACTTCCTCGTCGGCGCCAAAGCACAGATAGATGGTGCGCTCGGGCTGATAGCCGCTGGCCGCCAGCATCTCGACAGCCTCCATCTGTGCAATCAGGTTGCCTTTGTCGTCCCAGGCACCGCGGCCCCAGACGAAGTTGTCGCGGATCGTACCGGCGAAGGGTTCTGCGGCCCATTTGTCCTCGGTACCCGGCGACACCGGCACCACGTCCTGGTGCGCCATCAGCATGATGGGCCTGGCCTTGGGGTCGCTGCCTTGCCATGTGTACAGCAGGCTCAGGTCGCCGACGACCTCGCGCTTGAGCACGCGATGGGCTTTGGGATAACGTGCCTGCAGCATGGCCTGCAAACGGGCGAATTGATCCGCGTTTTGCGCCGGATCGGCCAGCGACGAGATCGTGCGCGCCTGCACGGCTTCGGACAGATGGCTGGCCGCAGCCAGCTTGTCCACCGCCAATTCGGCGATCGGCGCCACGTTGAGCTGGCGCGAACCCTTGCGCAAGGTGTTCACCGCCAGCACAGCGGCCAACAGCAGCAGCAGCGCCAGCACACCGAGCAACAACCGCTTGATCATGGACGGCCTGTTCCGATCGCTTTGGTCCGCAGCACGTCAGCTGAAGCTCTTGCCTTGCGATACCAGCTTCTGCAGCAGCGGCGCTGGCGTCCAGAATTCGGCGTCGTCCATCGGGTTGCGGGCGAAGCGCTGCATCGCCTGCACGACGTTGAACAGACCGACCTGATCGGCGTAACACATCGGGCCACCACGGTAGATCGGAAAACCATAGCCGGTGATGTAGACCATGTCGATGTCGCTGGCCTTGGATGCAATGCCGTCCTGCAGGATATGCGCGCCTTCGTTGACCAGCGAGAACACCAGACGCTGGACGATTTCCTCATCGGCGATCTTGCGTGGCGTGATGCCCATTTCCTTGCGGTGATCCTCGATCATCGTGACCACCAGCTGCGACGGGATCGCGTCGCGTTTGCCGGCCTGGTAGTCGTACCAACCCGCTCCCGTTTTCTGCCCGAAACGGCCCAATTCACACAGCTTGTCGGCGGTCCTGCTGTATTTCATGTCGGCGCGCTCCAGCGCCCGGCGCTTGCGGATCGCCCAGCCTATGTCGTTGCCGGCCAGGTCGCCCATGCGAAACGGGCCCATCGCAAAACCGAATTTCTCCACTGCCTTGTCAACCTGCGCCGGGGTACAGCCTTCGTCGAGCAGGAAACCGGCCTGGCGGCTGTATTGCTCGATCATGCGGTTGCCGATGAAACCGTCGCATACACCGGACACCACCGTGGTCTTCTTGATCTTCTTGCCCAGTGCCATCACAGTGGCCAGCACGTCCTTGCCGGTCTTGGCGCCCCGCACCACCTCGAGCAGGCGCATCACATTGGCCGGGCTGAAGAAATGGGTACCGATCACATCCTGCGGGCGGTTGGTGAAACCGGCAATCTTGTCCAGGTCCAGTGTCGAAGTATTGCTGGCCAGGATGGCGCCGGGTTTCATCACCTGATCGAGCTTTCGGAACACCGTTTCCTTGACGCCCATCTCCTCGAACACCGCCTCGATCACCATGTCGGCGTCCTTCAGGTCGCTGTAATCGAGCGTGGTCGACAGCAGTGCCATGCGCTGCTCGTATTTGTCCTGCTTGAGTTTGCCGCGCTTGACCTGCGACTCGTAGTTCTTGCGCATGGTCGCAAGGCCGCGGTCGAGCGCCTCCTGTTTCATCTCCAGCATCTTCACCGCAATGCCGGCATTCAGGAAATTCATCGAGATGCCGCCGCCCATGGTGCCGGCACCGATCACCGCGATAGCCCGGATCTCGCGCTTGGGCGTATCGGCGGAGACGTCGGCAATCTTTGCGGTGGCACGCTCGGCCACGAACAGGTGGCGCAAGGCCTTGGATTCGGGTGTGAGCATCAGGTTGGTGAAGATCTCGCGCTCCAACGGCAGGCCCTGCTCGACCTTGTTCTTGGTGGCGATCTCGACCGCGTCGACGCACTTGAGCGGCGCCGGATAGTTCTTCGACATGGCACCAACCATGTTGCGTGCGAACTGGAAATACGCATCGCCCAACGGGTGCTTGCACTGCAGGTTGCGCACCAGTGGCAGCGGACGTGTGGCCGCGAGCGACTTGGCCAGTTCGATGGCCTCTTCCAGCAACGTGTCGCCGGATGCCGCCATCTTGTCGAACAACTTCTGCCCCGGCAAGCTGGCCAGCAACTCGCTGTTCTGTGGCTCACCGCTGACAATCATGTTCAGTGCGACTTCGACTCCCAGCACCCGTGGCAGGCGCTGCGTACCGCCGGCGCCGGGAATCAGCCCCAGCTTGACTTCCGGCAGCGCAATCTTGCAACCGGGCGCGGCAATCCGGTAATGGCAACCCAGCGCCAACTCCAGCCCGCCCCCCATGGCGACCGAATGCAGCGCGGCGACCACCGGCTTGCCCGCATGCTCGATCGCCAGGATGACGCTGAGCAGGTTGGGCTCCTGAACCGCCTTGGGCGAGCCGAATTCCTTGATGTCAGCCCCACCCGAAAACGCCCTGCCAGCCCCGGTGATCACCACCGACTTGATCCGCTTGTTGGCCATCGCGCGGGACAGGCCGCTGACAATGGCTCGCCGCGTCGCATGACCCAGGCCATTGACCGGCGGGTTGTTCAGGGTGATGACTGCCACGTTGGTGTGGACTTTGTATTGCGCCGTCATGTCTGCATCCTCGGGAAAAGAGAGTGGTCCGGTAAAAATAGAACGATCGTTCTTTTTAAATTCATTCTAAGGTGATCACCCGTGTGGTCACGGGCAACTTGTCCCGGTCGGGACAAGTCCGCCGGTCTGAAGCCTATACCTCCAGCCATTCCCGGCGCGTGTCGGCATCGTCGCTCAACAAGGCGGGTGTGCCGTCGAAGACGATACTGCCGTGCCCCATCACCAGCGCCCGGTCGGAGATCGCCATCGCTATGGTCAGTTTTTGCTCGATCAGCAGCACGGAAATACCGCGCTGCTTGAGATTCTGGAGATATTCGCCGACCAGTTCGACGATCTTGGGTGCCAGGCCCTCGGTCGGTTCGTCAATGATGACAAGGTCCGGGTCACCCATCAAGGTGCGGCACAAGGTCAGCATCTGCTGCTCACCGCCGGACAACACGCCGGCCTCGGTATGTTGCCGCTCCTTGAGTCGCGGAAACATCTGGAACATGTCATCGTACGACCATCGGCCACCCTTGGCACTGCCCTTGCGGCCGAGCAGCAGATTCTGTTCGACCGTGAGCCCCGGAAATATGTCGCGATTCTCCGGCACGTATCCAATGCCCCTGTGTGCGATCTCAAATGGTTTCTGACCCAGGATCTCCTGGCCACGCCAAAGTACCGACCCCTCGCACCGCACCAGGCCCATGATGGCTTTGGCCGTGGTGCTGCGACCCGAGCCATTGCGCCCGAGCAAGGCCACGATTTCGCCCTTGTCCACCTTCAGATTGACGCCATGCAGCACATGGCTCTTGCCATAGAAGGCGTTCAGATTCTTGACTTCTAAAATCATGTCAGTACCGCCCGGCCGTTCCGAAGGTACTGACGGCCCCCTGTGGGGGCAGCGAACGCAGTGAGCGTGGGGGTCGTCTTATTTCATACCGCCCGGCCGTTCCGAAGGTACTGACGGCCCCCTGTGGGGGCAGCGAACGCAGTGAACGTGGGGGTAGTTTCATGTCAATGCCCTGCCACTTGCAGGTCGGCCACGGACGATCCCAGATAGGCCTCTTGCACCAGCGCATTGGCCCGCACCGCTTGCGGGGTGTCAAAAGCCAGGACTTCGCCATACACCACCACGGCGATCTTGTCTGCCAGTCCGAACACGACGCCCATATCGTGTTCGACCGTGAGCAGCGTCTTGCCCACGGTCACCGCCTTGATCAGGTCGATGAACCGCGCAGTTTCGCTGCGGCTCATTCCGGCCGTGGGTTCGTCGAGCAGGATGACGTTGGCCCCACCGCCGATGGTGATGCCGATCTCCAGCGCCCGCTGCTCGGCATAGGTCAGGTTCATGGCCAACACATCGTGCTTCCTGTCGAGGTGGATCATCTGCATCAACTCTTCGGCGCGCTGGTTTGCATCGTCCAGACCCGCCAGGAAGCGCCAGAAGCTGTATTTGTAGCCCAGGCTCCACAAAACGCTGCAGCGCAGGTTCTCGAAGACACTGAGCTTGGGAAAGATATTCGTGATCTGGAAGCTGCGCGAAAGACCCAGACGATTGATCTCGTACGGCTTGAGGCCGTCGATGCGTTTGCCATTGAGCCACACTTCGCCGCTACTGGGTTGCAGCCGGCCGCTGATCAGATTGAACAAGGTCGACTTGCCGGCACCGTTGGGGCCGATCACGCCCACGCGCTCTCCCGCCTTTACGGCCAGATCAACGCCGCGGATAATCTCTGTCCTGCCAAAACTCTTGCGCAGGCCCTTGAGTTCGAGGGCGTTCATAGTGCAAGCTCGCGGCGTTTGATGTCGGCCTCGATTGCGGTCTGTATCGCACTCCATTGGCGCATGAAGCCGCGCCGCCTCCAGTCAAAAAGCGCAAAGCCAAGCACGAACACCGCAGTGGCGCCGATCCAGTGCGCCATGCTTGTCACGTCAAGCGCGGCCCCGAGGTAGCTGAACGTGGGGCCTTCGGACTGGTTGAGCTGCAGGTGATAAACCATCTCGACCAGCGCGGATCCACCCACCAGCATGACCAGGCCCGTTCCGGCCAGGCCCAGATACGGCAGCAACAAGGCGTGCAAGCGGCCAAAATGGGCGACCCGCAGGTTCATCATGATCAGGCCGGCGATGCCGCCGGGCGCAAACATCACCATCAACAGGAAGATCAGGCCCAGGTAAAGCAGCCAAGCCTGGGTGAAACCGCTGAATAGCACAAACGCCAGAACCATCAATACTGCGCCCAAGATGGGGCCGAAGAAAAAGGTCGCGCCGCCAAGGAAAGTGAACAGCAGATAACCACCCGAGCGAGCGGCACCGACCACTTCGGCCGTGACGATCTCGAAATTCAGCGCGGCAAGGCCGCCCGAGATGCCGGCGAAGAAGCCGGCGACGATGAACGCGAGATAACGCACGCGCTGCGTGTCGTAGCCGACGAACTCCACCCGCTCCGGGTTGTCGCGCACCGCATTGAGCATGCGGCCCAGCGGCGTGCGCGTGAAAGCGTACATTGCGGCCACGCAGACCAGCGTGTAGGCCGCGATCAGGTAGTAGACCTGAATCGGCGGGCCGAAAGTAATGCCCCACAAGCCGTCGCGCACCATGCGATTGCCTGAAACTCCGCCTTCGCCGCCAAAAAACTCCGGCACCATCAACGACATGGCAAATACCAGTTCACCCAGACCCAGCGTGATCATGGCAAACGTGGTTCCGGCCTTTCGCGTCGTGACATAGCCGAACAGCACCGCAAAACCCAGGCCAGCCAATCCGCCGGCCAACGGTACTAAAGCCACTGGCAGCGACAAACCGCCCTGGGTTGCTGCATTGAGCACATGGATCGCCGCGAACGCACCCAGCCCGGTATAGACCGCATGTCCGAAGCTGAGCATGCCGCCCTGGCCGAACAGAATGTTGTAGGACAGGCAGGCAATGATGGCGATGCCCATCTGCGACAACACAGTGATACCCAGACCACTGGTGAACACCAGCGGTGCCACACCCATGAGCAGCGCGAATGATGTCCAGATGATCCAGCGCGAACGATTGAATGGCGTTTTCATGGCTCAGGATTCGCGCGTGCCCAGCAGTCCCCTGGGCCGGAAGATCAGCATCAGAACCAGAAACAGGTATGGCAGGATCGGTGCGACCTGGGACAGGGTCATCTTGACGTAGGTGTTGTCGAGCACGCCCTGGCTCAGCGGCAGGCCCAGCTGACCGGCCAATGTGGCCAGCGAGTAGTCGAAGGCCACGGCAAAAGTCTGAATCACACCAATCAGCAGCGACGCCAGGAACGCACCCGACAGCGACCCCATGCCACCGACCACCACCACCACGAAGATCACCGGGCCAACGGTGGCCGCCATGGCCGGCTCGGTCAGGAAGATGCTGCCGCCGATGACGCCGGCCAGTCCGGCCAGCGCCGTGCCGGCTGCAAAGACGAGCATGAACACGCGCGGCACGTTATGGCCCAGGGCTTCGGCCATGTCTGGATGGGTCAGCGCGGCCTGGATGACGAGCCCCATACGGGTACGCGTCAACAGCAGCCAGACAGATACCAGCATCACCAACGCCACCAGCATCATGAATCCCCGGGTGGCCGGGAACGGCGAGCAGACCACCCGTACGGCCTTGTCGGCGGCGCGGCACAGTTCCACTGGGGCAGCCCCCAGCAACAGGCTCAGCCCCTGACCGGAATGGTTGATCAGCGTGAACAGCGGGCCACGCAGCGATGGTGGGGGCTTGAACTCCAGTGCAATGCGCCCCCAGCTCAGCTGCACCAGTTCCAGCACCACATAGGCCAGCCCGAACGTCAGCAGCAACTCGGCCACATGGCCGAACTTGTGAACCCGGCGCAGGCAGACGAGTTCGAACAAGGCCCCAAAAGCACCGACCACCAGCGGCGCCAGCACCAGTGCCGGCCAGAACCCGGTGAACGTCGAAACCGTGTAACCCACATACGCACCGAGCATGTAGAAGCTGGCGTGCGCAAAGTTGAGCACTCCCATCATGCTGAAGATCAGTGTCAGCCCTGAACTCAACATGAACAGCAGCAAGCCGTAGCTCAGGCCATTGAGCATCGAGATGATGACAAATTCCATAGGATCGGACCTCGCTGCGTGCTCCAAACCAAGGAGCCCGACACGGCATACCCGCTCGGACTCATGTATACCTCTTGAGGAAACGCCGGGCCGCTCCCCAGTTTCCTCGCACCCCCTCGGGGGGCCTGGCAAAGCCAGGGCTGGGGGCGCCCATCACGAAACGCCGGGCCGCTCCCCAGTTTCCTCGCACCCCCTCGGGGGGCCTGGCAGAGCCAGGGCTGGGGGCGCCCAA
>JBDTMH010000031.1:0-27857 GCA_039934375.1 Burkholderiaceae bacterium
GCGTTCGGATCGATCAAGGCCGGTGGGCAACAAAACGTGTACGCCGGCGGAAGCATTGAGGTGCGGGGTGCGGCCGGCGCCGGAGCGCTGGCTCAGATCCTCAGCACCGCAGGTGCGCAGAACATCGGGAGCACCGCAACCAGCAACAACGACGCCACCGATGCCATCGTGGTGCAGGCAGGCAGCGGCGGCACGGCGCGTATCCAGGCGAAGACCACCCAGAGCATCATGACCGGTGGCGATCTGTCTGTGGTCGGGGGCACCGGGTCCGGCATGACGGCTTCGATCGAATCGATGGCCGGCTCGCAGACCATTGGCAATACCTCGATGGGATTTGGCAATGATCCGTCGGGTTCGATCACCGTGACGGCCGGTAGCGGAACCGGAGCGGCGGCCTTCATCCAGGCTGCCACAGGCCAGACCATCGACGCTGGCGGCACCATCGCGCTGACGGGTTCTGGCGCGAGCCGGGGTTTTGCCGAAATGGCGACCAGCGGCGGTACGCAGACGATCGGCAACTCCAGTGGCAACAGAGACCACACCGAGAGCATTTTCCTCACGGGTGGCTCGGCAGCGGATGCGTATGCCCGGATGTCGAGCGCAGGTTTCCAGAGCCTGCAGACCGCGGCCAGCCTGATCCTCGCAGGTGGCGCTGGTAACAACTCGGGCGCCATGTTGGTGGCCAGTACCGGCCAAAACCTGACGGTTCTCGGGGCGCTGTCCATGGTGGGTGGCAGCGGCAGCGCGCCAGGCCTCAATGAAACGGCGATCCGCAATTCGACCAGCGGCAGCCAGTCGATTTATGTCGGCGGCAACATGTCCGTCACCGGCGGCGGGTTCGGCGCTGATACCTGGGTCAAGCAAAATGGCACCGGCAACCAAGGCATTTCGGTCGGCGGAACCCTGGCCTTGCTGTCGCCGGCCGCCACCCCCAGTACCGGCGTCACCAGCATCGAAGCGCTCGGTTCGAACCAGTCGATCTCGGTTGGCGGCGCAATGACCATTGACAACCAGGGCGGCTGGTTGACCTACGTTGCTGCGGCGGGTACGCAGAACATCGGCGCGGATGCGATCGGCATCAGCCTCTCCAGTGCCTCGCCGGTATCATCGCCGTTTGCCGGCATAACGGCCACCGGCAACCAGTTCATCGTGTTGCATGGCAGCGGCGCTGACGATCGGTCGGCCACGATTTCGATTTACAACACCAGCAGCCTGACCGGTTCGTTGGCAGCGATCTCGAGCGCAGCCGACCAGACCATCCTGATGGACTACAACTCGGCCGGTCTGGTCCAGATCGGCAGTGCCAATGGACAGGGTCGGACGCAAATCTACGCGGGCGGCAAACACACGATGGTGGCCGGAGAGCTGCTGATCCAGGGTGGGGCCAGCGTGGCGGCCACCGCCGCCATCATGGTGCCGAACGACGCGGCCGTGATCAGCACCATCTATGGCCCGATCACGCTGCAGGGCGGCAGTCTGGGTGCGGCCCTGATCGATCCCCCGCAGTTGGACATGGTGTCGAACAATGGCGTATTTCTGCTCGCCGGCTCCGGGTCCAGCGCCAGCGCCACGATCGACGCCGGCATATTCAACCTGGCAGCGACCAATGGCGACCTCAGCCTGATCAGTACCGCCGCAACGGCCGCCATCCGCGCAAGCGTGTTCAATTATTTCGGTGGTGGCAATGTCAACCTCACGGGAGGCACAGTGACGGTCAGCAAATCGGGCACGATCACGATCACCGGCATCTGCTACAACTGCGACACCAACCTGTTCGGACCGTTCTCCGTGTTCGCGTATGTACCGCCACCGACCGACTATGGCGCACTTGTCACGTCCGACTTGCTGGCGCTGGCAGATCTTGGCAAGGGCCTGTTCGATGCCTACTACAACGAAGACGGCCAACTGGAGCTGAGGAATCGGCGCCTGAACCAGTGTTATTGACAGGGCAGACACCATGACAAGCTCCATGTTTCGTCCATTGGCCACCTGTGCCGGCCGGGTTGGCAATCTGCGCTGGCTGCAATGCGTGCTCGCCTTGTCCGCGGCGTTGCTGTCGGCCGGCGTGTCGGCGCAATCCAAGGCCGGCGCGGTTTCGCACCTGCAGGGCATGGCCACGGCACAGCAACCCAACGGCTCTTACCGTTTCCTGGCGCGTGGCGACACGGTGCTCGAGGGCGACGTGATCTCGACCACCGAGCGTGGCTTTGCGGTGGTGTCGCTGGACGACGGAACCAAGTTCACGCTGCGCCCGTCCAGCACCTTTGCCATCGACCGCTTCAAGCAGGATGCCGGCGAGGAGTCGGCGGTGATGAGGCTGTTGCGCGGTGGCGTGCGCATGGTCACGGGTCTGGTCAGCAAACGCAATCCCGCCGGGTTCGAATTCAAGGTCAAGACGGCCACACTGGGTATCCGTGGCACCAGTTTTGACGCGCGCATCTGTGGCGACGATTGCCGCCAGGAAGGCATGGCACCCAAAAGCGCAACGTCCGAAGCGCCGGGCCAGGCCGACTTTGGTCCGGTGGTGGCCCGGCTGGTACGCGCCAGTGGCGGCATCACCGCAACACTGCCGGGGCATGGTCCGCGCAATCTGACGCTGGGCGCGGCACTTTATCAGGGCGATGACGTGCGCACCGGCACGGATGGCATCGCAGTGATCGGTTTTCGCGACCACACCAAGGCTTCGGTCAACTCGAACACAGTCATCCGGATCGACTCCTATGTCTATGACAAACCCGACACCAGCGACAGTTTCGGCGTTTCGCTGCTCAAGGGCGGGCTGCGTCTGTTCACCGGTCTGATCGGCAAGAAAGAGCCCCGCGCGTTTTCGGTCCGCACGCTGACTGCAACGATTGGCATCCGTGGCACCGGGATCGATATCAGTTGCGAAGGTCCCTGCGTTGATCCTTCGCTGGGCGAGACCTCCACCGCCGCCAACACCGTCGACCCCCGACAGGCCGACGGCCTGTTCCTGTTCACCTGGGAGGGCAGCAGCTATTTCCTGGTCGGGCCGTTGGAAGTGCCGCTGGAACAGGTTGGGTTTATCGGCAACGATGGTCTGGGTCGCATCCTGCGGTCAAAGCCGGACTTTCTGCCACTTGCACCGGCACCGCGACCCGACCAGATCGACGTGGACTGGGACAGCCTGTTTGCGACCGTGGCACCCACGGGCGCTGACGGAATCTATGTCTATGTGAGGGATGGCCACGTGTTCCTGTCGTCGAACGGCTCGCGCATCGATATGGGGGTCGGGGAAGCCGGCTTTGTCGGCGCCGATGGCCGTGCCGTGCGCATGTCACCGGTGCCCGGATTCCTGACGGCTGATCCATATCCGTTGCCCGAGTTGTTCACCCAGACCAATCGGCCGGTGCTCCAGTTGTTCGGTATCACGCTCGGTCAGCCGGGCCAGGAAATATGCAGACTTTGAAGGGCATTGCCATGCGAAAAACAAGAACAGCGGCCTCGATGCCGTCCCGGCTGCGTCGCTTGGCCCTGTGTCTGGCAATTGGATGCACCGGTGCAATTGCACAAGCGCAGACAAGCCCTTCGACCGAGGTCGCGGGTCCGACGCTGGACATTCAACGTTATGCGATCGACGGCGACGTTCCTATGACGGACCCGCAAGTCCAGGCACTGCTGGCCCCGTTTGTCGGGCCAGGCAAGACCATGGGCGATATCGAGGGCGCGGCCCGCGCGCTGGAGGTCAGCCTGCGCAGCCAGGGTTATGCGTTCCACCGTGTCTTCGTGCCTGAGCAAAAGCCGGTCGATGGTGTCGTGAAGCTGGGTGTCATCCAGATCCGGGTCGGCAAGGTCGAGGTCACCGGTAATAATTTCTTTTCCAGCGAAAACATCCGGCGCAGCCTGGGCAGCCTGAAAGAAGGCGAAATTCCAGAGGTGCGCACACTGGGCCGCGACGTCACCGCCAGCAATGCGAATCCGGCCAAGCAGGTCACCGTCACGTTCAAGGAATCGAGTGAGCCCAACCAAGTCGATGCCGAGATCAAGGTCAAGGACTCGGATCCGGTCAACTATTTTGCATCGATGTCGCTGAACGAAAAGGTCACGGGCAGTGGCCCGGCGCTGCATACGCGTCGTATCAGCGGCGGTTTCCAGCACTCGAACCTGTTCGACCGCGACCAGGTGATGACGGTGTCGTACACCACCGATCCCGGTTATCCCAATAACGTGAGCCTGATCGGTGCCTACTACCAGGTGCCCATTTATGGCACTGGCATGAACCTGTCGGCCTCCTTCGTCAGTTCGGACGTGAATTCTGGCCAGGTGCGCCAGGGCTCCAATGTTTTCGACGTCAGTGGCAGTGGTCAATTCGCCGGTGTGCGGCTGTCCAAGGCGCTGAACCGTGTCGATACCTGGCAGCAGACTGTGGCTGTCGGCCTGGACGACCGATATTTCAAGAACAGCACCACGTTCAATGGCGCGCAAATCCAGCCCAATGTCGGTTCACGCGTGTTGTCGCTGCAATATACCTTTCGCAACGAGCCCAACTGGGGCGTGTTGGCTGGCAGCGTCGACTACCTTTTCAATATCGGCGGGGGCAGGTCGAATTCTGCAGCCAACCATGCCGCCAACGGCGGCACCAAGAACTGGGATGCGGTCCGCTACAGCCTTGAGGCTGCAACCCTGGTTGGCAACTGGCAGCTCAGCGGGCGCTTCAAGGGCCAGCTGTCCGGTGATTCGCTGATTGCCGGCGAACAGTTCGGCCTCGGGGGTGCCAACTCGGTGCGCGGCTTTTCCGACCGCGTGGTTTCCGGTGACCGAGGCTTCCAGTGGAACATCGAGGGCATGGGACCCGGCATCGGTGAACTCAAGGTACGTCCTATCGTGTTCGTCGACGGAGGCAGGGTGTGGGTGCGTGGCGGGAGTGACGAATCGCTGATGTCCGTCGGCGTCGGAATACGGCTGAACTATGAAAAGGTGCAACTGGGCGTGGACCTGGCCAAGGCGATGGACAGCCCGCGTGCTGCGCCATCGGGCAATCCGATCCGTCTGCACGTGGCGGCGTCGTACCGGTTCTGACGCTACACGGCGCCAGGGCCACGTCAGCGTCCGATGACGGGCGCTGAGCTGGTGCTTTGCAGATCACCGGGCGCGGGCAGTTGCAGCTGGGCGCTGAGCGCCACCTGCACGCAGTCCTTCAGGTGCAGTTCGCCGAGATAACGCACGGCGGAATATCCTACCAACGCCGCCACGGCCGAGCCCGCCAGCGGTACGTACTTGGCGGCCTGTGCCGCGGTCAGACGCACGCCAATGGTCCGGGCGGCCCGCAATACCAGTTCCTTGCTGATGGCTTTGCCGATCAGCACCGAGCCGACCCCACTGATTGCTTTCTGCACCTGTTCGCGCTGGCGTGGTCCGAGCCGTGCCATCTGCTCGGGCGTCAGGCCGAAGCGGGCATTGATTTTTGGAATCAGGCGCGACAACAAAGCGGCGTCCACCGCCCAGTCCAGCCCGGGAATCGGAACCATGCTGGCGCCAGCCGCCACCAGCGAGCGGCGGTGCAGGATCTTGCGGCAGTCGCGCACGGCGGCTTCCAGTGCGGGATGGCCTTGGGCGATTTGCAGCGATGTAGGCATGGCGTATGGCGAGTCCTGGCGCAGGCCATGGGCCCTGGGGCGGTGATTGGAGGGTTCCAGCTTACGTCAACGGCCGTTCAAGTCGGAGTGACGCACGCGCTTGACAATAAAAGTCTCGCCGCGACACGGAGTGGGACATGCGGGTTGACCCTTGAATTCGTGGGGTTGATGCCACAAACCGACTTGAGTTCCGTGGCATCGGCAATAAAGAGTTACATCTGATTGCCTTTGTGACTAGACTGTAATGGGCGGTCTGATGTGGGCGTGGTCGCACCAACGTTTCGGGCACTTCCATCGACGACTCTTCACCCCATTATCCATGCGACTACCAGACCTTTTGACGGTTCGGTCAATGTCGACCGTGCCGGACGCGCAAGACTCAGAAATGAATTGCATATGAATCTGCCGCTGCCCCAGATATTCCTGCTTGCCCAACGGCGTCGCGTCCGGTCGCAGCCGTCGTTGCCGTGCAAAACCGCCGTTCCGGCGTTTCATCGTGTCTGGCAAATACTGTCGCGCATTGCGCTGTTGATCGTCGTGTTGCTGGCTCTGCCGGTCCGAGCCCAGTCGGTGGCCGCTGGTGCCGGTTTGTATGTGAGCCAAGGCTGCGCAGGCGCGGGCTGCCATGGATCGAATCTTGCCGCGACTTCAGACGGTCACCGGATGGCGTCGAACTATCCGCAGCATATTGACGATGCCATCACTAACAATGGCAGCATGAATGGCAACGCTGGCTTGATTTTGTTCAAGGGCAGTGCGAATTACGGTCGTGATCTATTGTCGCTGGCCTTGTACATCGGACAGATAAAGCGGCCCTCCTTCACTGTTGCCAATAACGACCCGGCCCTTGCCATGAGGGTACGTTCGGGCTCTACTGGGAGCAAGAACATCTATCCGGTCATTCTGGCGAATGGCGGTACCCCGGACAATCTGACCGGTGGCGCAGCCAAGGATTCGAATGGCATGACCACAGGCAACCCCGGAATTGCCTTGGCGTCGTCGAACTTTGCGGTGACAGGGGCGACCAATACGATGAACTACAACGTCATCTATTCGTCGGCGGCCAAGACGCAAGGCGGCACGGACAGCTTCAGCGTAACGGTCAACAGTGCTGCCAGCGCATCCGCATCGCGGACGATCGCGGTCACTGTGCTGGGTATCAATAACGCGTCGGTGACGGCAACGGCCATCAAGGGGCAGAACTATCCGTCGCTCTACACCGCGACCTGCAATGGCTGTGTTGCCAACAGTTTCTTGGTCGACCCTGCGACACCGCTCCCGGCCGGCCTCGGCATGTCTCCTGCGGGCGTAATCAGTGGGACGCCCAGCACCGCACCAGGTGCCGTCCCGGTGACCTTGAGCGCCACCAGCTCTGGCGCAACCGACTCCGGCGATGGAATGGTGCAGCGCGATATCACAATCACAGTGCACGGTATCACCAATGCGCCGCCCGGCTACACGCAGGGCACAGCGATTGCATCGGACTACGTGGTCGGGCTGACGGCTGGTGCGACCCCCACGGGTGTCAATCCGTTCGACCTCACGCCGCTGCCGGCCGGTTTCACGTTTGACCGGACGACCGGACATCTCAATGGCACACCCACACTTTCCGGCGATTTTGTGGTCACGATCTCGGCAAATACCAATGTCGGGCTGTTGAGCCAGACCGCGACCATTCATGTCACTTCTGCCGGTGCGCCCGTGGTGACGTCGACACCTGCGTTGTCGACCAGTTTGGCGGCGCCAACCCTGATCGGGACGGTAGGGCAGGCCATCAGCAATATTCAGATCAATGCCAGCAATCCTCCGATCGATGCCAATAGTTATGCGGGTTCAGGCCTGCCGAGCGGCGTGACGGTCGCCGCTGGTTCCGGTGTCATCAGTGGCACACCGGCGCCAGGGCAAAGCGGCGTGTTCACGCTGAACTTGAGCGCCAAGAATAACGGCGGCACCATGGGTACCGGCGGACCGTTTTACGTGCAGGTCAATCCGGCGACAGCGCCAGTTGTCAGCGGTACCCATCCGCCCAACGCAAACGTGGGCAGCGCTTTCCCAGTGTTTTCGGTGGCCGCCAGCAATGGCCCGATCAGTGCATACGCCGTCGCGGCGGGTGCGCTTCCCGCAGGTCTCTCGCTCAATGCGACCAGTGGAGCGATCACCGGCACTCCGACGGCCAGTGGCGTGTTCAAGACCAGCTTCACCGCCACCAATGTGGTCGCCACCAGTGTCCCGGTCGAGTTGACTTTCACCGTCATTTCGAACGTCAAGCCCGCCATCACCAGCCCGACCTTTGCCAGTTTTCCGGCCGGAGTCGCGATCACGCCGATACAGATCCAGGCCAGCAATCCGGTGATCACAGCCTACAAGCAAACCGGGCTGCCGGCCGGATTGCAGCTGGACACGGTAACCGGCATCATCAGCGGAACACCGACAACGCCTGGAAACTTCACCGTGAAGTTGGCGGCCGACAATGGTGCGCCGGGCCCCGCGTTTGGTGCCGAGCGTGATGTCGTGTTCACCATCGGCATTCCGGCGCCAGCGGCCTGCGCCATGTCGGTGCCGCTGAACACCGCCACCACATTGGATCTGGCCAGCTGCCTGTTCGCGGGCTTTGCCCCGACCGGCGCGTCCATCGTTGCGACACCTGCACATGGAACGGCGACCGTCAGTGGAACCAAGGTGACATATACGCCGGTCAACAACTATTTCGGCGCTGACACCTTTACCTTCGTCGGCTCAGGGTTGGGCGGCAATTCGCCGCAAGGCACGGTCACTGTCACAGTGACCGGACGTCCGGATCCGGCGCAAGATGCCACCGTGGCTGCACTGCTGACTGCTCAGGTTGATGCGGCCCAGCGGTTCGCGCGTGCGCAGATCTCGAACTTCCAGCACCGCATGGAATCGCTGCACCGGGGCCCTGGCACGCAGGGCAACGTGGGTGCCAGTCTGCTGGGGCGGGTGGATACGCCAGCGGTGATCGGCCTGGGCGGAAACTCTTCGCTGTTAAGCGGCAATTTGGCCCCCGTGAACCCACAGACGCCTGGTGGCATCACCGCAATGGCGGCCAATCACAGCCCGACGATTGCCGGTGGATCGGAGGTATTGGCGGCATTGGCAGCTGGCGCTGGCGTTCAGGCGATGCCATTGGCCGAGTCGGTGGTCTCACTGGTCAAGAACCGTTCGGTCAACCTTTCCGGTGTGGCATCCGGTCTGGGGCTCAATGCCAATCCGGCCACCGGGTCCGCGGCGGGTAACAGCTATTGGGTCGAGGGCGTGGCCACGTTCGGAACCCGCGACGCCCAGGGCGGATTCAGCCGTACCGAATTCAGCTCCGACGGCATCACGATCGGGGTCGACAAGCGCTACAGCGACCAGCTTGCGCTGGGGTTGGGCCTGGGTTATGCCCGTGACAAGACACTGATCGGTACCGACGGTACGGTCAACCGCTCCAAGGGGTATTCGCTGGCGATCTACGGCAGTTACCAACCAACGCCGACCACCTTCATCGATGGCATGTTGGGCGTGGGATCGCTCGATTTCAACAGCAGCCGATTCGTCGCGCCGATCAACGACTTCGCCTATGGAAAGCGCAACGGAACCCAGCTGTTCGGTTCGCTGAGCAGTGGCTATGAAATGCGTAGCGGCAATACGCTGCTGTCTCCTTATGGCCGGATTGACTTTTCGACCAACCGACTGGACAGCAGCACGGAAACCGGTGCCGGCGCCTATGCGCTGCGTTACCGGCGCCAGACCGCGACTTCGGTCGAGGGCGCGCTGGGCATTCGAACCGAGTCCATCCACGCGCTCGACTTCGGCTATGCCGTACCGCGTATGCGGGTCGAGTACCGCCATGAGTTCAAGCGCGCAGGCGATGCCTACATTCAGTATGCCGATCAGTTGGGGGGACCGTTGTACGGCTTGCCGTCTGCTGGCGGTCCGCGCGACTCGATGGTGCTGGGGCTGGGCAGCGATTTCATCCTGCGTGACGGGCTGAGCCTGTCGGTCGAATACCAGCTCAGCCATTCGTTCTCCAACGCGTCGACCCATGCGCTGCGCTTGCGTTTGAACAAGGAATTTGATGTGCGCGGTTTGCCCCACCTGCTATCGGACGATCCCGAACTGGTCCATGACGAACCGATCAATGTGCAGGTTGAGGCCGGCGCTGGCTATGACGACAACGTAACCCGCGCCAAGGCCGGCGCGGACCGCATGGGTGACCATTCGTACACCGTCAACATCAGCAAGGGCCTGCGCCAGCCACTGTCCGAGAATTCGCGTCTGATGTGGACCGGTACGCTGGGCGGCGAGAAGTTCCGCCAGTACAACGGATTGAGCCGCGTGTCTCTGGGCGGCGAGGTAGAGTACCAGTACCGGGCATCGTCGGAATTCAACGAGCCAACCTTTGGCGCGTTCGCCCGCCTGACCGGCGAGGCCTTCGAATCCGAGTTGCGCGATGGTTACCGCTTTAGCGCCGGCGTGTCGTTGCGCCAGTCGTTGACCGACCGCATCAACCTTTTCGGTGCCTTGTCGCACAACCGGCGCCATGCGAGCAGCGAGGTCTTCAGCACGATTGACAATTCGCTGCGCGGAAACGTCGACTATGCACTGAGCGACAAGGGCATCCTCTACCTGGGTGCAGAATACCGGCGTGGCGATATCGTGTCTACCGGCCGTCCGTCGCTGGAGAATGCGACCGTCGCCGATGTGTTTGTACAGGACGATGCATATCCTGGCGGCCAGTTGTTCAGCTACCGTTTCCGGGGCAGCACCACGTTGCTGACCATGGGTTACAACCTGGCAGTGGGGCCGCGCGATTCGATCGATTTCTCCTGGCGCCTTATCCGTTCGACACCTGGACTGCGTCCGTCGTTCGTGACGTCGCCGCGCAGCTACCGGGCCAACCAGTTGTCGGTGGTTTATCTGATGCGGTTTTAGGAAATAGATGATGAAAAAGGGACGATGGCTGCTCGGACTGTGCTGCGTTGCAACGGCGTTGCTGCTGTCTGCATGCGGTGGTGGTGGCGGGGGTGAGAGCACCTCGGGAGATGTGCAGACGGGTGGGCCGCGGGGCGCGGCCCAGGCCACCGGACTGGACCGGTTTTTGCTTTATCCGAATCCGCTGGTACGCGCCGATGGTCTGTTTGAGGTCGCTCAAGCCGAATATGCCAACGCCTATTACCAGGCCATCGATCCGACCAATGTCAAGGACACGCTGGCCAAATGGAAGGTCGCCAACAACATCGGCGTGACAACCGGTGGGCATACCGAATATTCGGTGATCATCGGTGACCAGCGCGATCTCGGTTATGGACGGCGCATGCTGGCGCACCGCAATCCGGACGGCACGCTGGCGTTCCTGGTCGAAAACTACCTGGTTGGTGCGTATGGCGGCTACACGCCGCTGAACCTGGAGGCCGCAGCCAACCGTGTGTCGAAATGGCATCTGGGGACCAACGCCATCGAATTCAGTCCGGGCCCGATGGCCGGGTCACCCGGTCGGCCTGCCGACGGTAATTTCGTCAAGTTCTATACCTACGATCCAGTCAACGAGCAGCGTCTGACGACACTGAGTCTGGATGGTCGGCCGCCCAAGGCCATGCCAACCGTGTGCACCACCTGCCACGGCGGGCGCGGCGATCCGTTGACGCCACCCGATCCGGTGACTGGCAAGAAGCTGTTTCCGCTGGTGATGAACGGCTATTCCCAGCACCGCGGCGATACGCAGTCACAGTTGCACCCGTTCGAGCCGGCCGCCCTCGACTACTTGACGACTGCGGGATTCACCCGCGCCGAGCAGGAAGCCGCAATGAAGGCGATCAACAAGCTCGTGCTGTGTTCGATGTCGCTACCGACCGGTACGGTGAAGGCAACGGTACCAGCGGAAGACACCTGCCGACGCGTGGCAACGAAAAATGAATATCAAGGTGTCGCGGCGATTCAGCTCAAGGACATGTACGGTGGCGATGGCCTGCCCAACCCGAGCACCTTCACCCAAGACACCTACGTCGAATCGTCCTGGTCCGTAGCAGGCCAGTCGACCCTGTACCTCAACGTGCAGGCCCAGGCTTGCCGGGTTTGCCATCTTCGGCGTGGTACCGGTAACGAGTCGGCGATCGATTTTTCGACCTTCCAGAATTTTGACAGCTACAAGGATCGCATCAAGGCACATGTGGTGGACCGCGGCAATATGCCCTTGGCCAAGCTGGTCTATGACAAATACTGGAGCACGCCCAGCATGTTCCAGACCATGGGTTCCTATCTTGTCAATGCGGGTTTTGCCGATGGCGCCAGCATGCCAGGCCGACCGATCGCCGATCCAGGTCCGGGCCGGGTGGTCAAGCAGGGCGCTACCACGCTGTCCGCTGCGATGAGCCTATATTCCAGCAGCTACCAGTGGTCGCTGCAAAGTGGCCCAGTGGGCGGCGCGGTGTTGAGCAATGCGAGTTCACCATCGCCGACCTTCACCGCCACGCTGGACGGAACCTACCTGCTGCAGCTGGTTGCCAGCAACAGTGCCGGCACTGCCAGCGCACCGGCTACGCTGAAGGTGGTGGTCAACAACGCGCTGCCTTATAGTCCGGCCGCGTTGCGCTTTTCCGACATCAAGCTGGTACTGGGTGGCAGTTGCCTGAGCTGCCACCAGCCCGGTGGAGACCCTGGCGCCGTGCCGGCGGGCAGCGTAACGCCCCCGATCTGGTTCGCGGACTACGACCGCGCCGGCACCGGCACCGCCGCCGATGCTACCAATCTGCATTGGTTCTATACCGAAGTGCGGGGGCGGATCAACTTTACCGATATCGTCGCCAGTCCCCTGTTGCGCAAGCCGTCCGGAAATCACCATAAAGGTGCTGCCCCTGCGGGCTTCAATGCCAATCTGGTGCTGGGCGATGCCGGTCGTGCGGATTACGACAAATTCGTTAGCTGGATACTGAACGGCGCGCCGGAGTGATCGGGCGCGTTGCTGAACGCAGCTAGGCCACAGCCGCGCTCGCGGCATTGCGGCTGGCGGTGTGGCCCGTACCCCGTGTCTAGTAAGTCCGGCGTGGCCCGGTATAGCTGCCACCCGAGAATACGAAAGGCGTCTTGCGTCCGACCAGCGTTTCGATCAGCGCCAGTTCCTGGTCGGTGTGGTTGATGAACGGACCATTGCGGATGTTGTTGCCGGCGGAGCCGTCGGCCAGGATGTACAGTGGCCGGTCGTGGTGGGTTGCGGCGACGGTTTCCCGGCTTTGCGGGTCGGCGCTGGCCTCGACCTCGGTAACACCGTAGCAAGTGCAGAAATAGGTGCGCTCCGGGTCGGCCTCGATATAAAAGCCGGTTCCGCGGATGCCAATGGTGGCAGTGGATGACGTGACGCGCATATTGGAGTTGCGCGAAACCGACAACAGCTTGCCGCTGAGCATGCGCAAGCCGCCAATCAAAAGGGAGTTGATCGAACTCTCCGGCTTCTCGATCACCAGCTTGCTTTCGCTGCGCAGAATCATCGAGTGGCTGTTCACGACGAAAATCACCTCGCTATTGCGCGCGGTCTCTACCGTGTCACCCGGATTGATGCGCGTCTGCAGGTTTGCCGTCTCGTTATTGACGGTCACGTCGCCGGAAACACTGTAGATCGACTGGGTTTGCGGTAGTTTGGTGGGTTTGCTGCCGAAGATCGAGCCGAATGTGATGGCCTGCGCAGAGCTGAGAGCCGTACCCAGTAGCCCGGCCGTCAATGCCTGCACCAGTAGCTGGCGTCGTGGATCGTCGATCTCGTCCTTCATGCGTACTCCCGATGCGGTGACGAAGACTTCGTGGCTGCCAGTTACCCTATGGTGGCGGGCGCGCGCACGACATGGGGCATGCTAACACGGGGGCCCCGCAGCAGAGACCGGGACGCCGTGGGGAACCATGGGCGTTGCGCCGATCGGGAGCGATGTGCAATGTCGACGGGGTATCATTGCCGCTGGCGGACCGGCATTGGTTTCGCCTGCCATTTTCCTGCCCCCGTCTTGCCCAACCAACACCCGAATCCGTAGTCCGTGCGCCTCAATTCGATCAAGTTATCGGGTTTCAAGTCCTTCGCCGAGCCCACCCATTTCCATTTGCCGGGTCAACTGGTCGGGGTGGTCGGTCCCAATGGCTGTGGCAAATCCAACATCATGGACGCCGTGCGCTGGGTGCTGGGCGAGAGCCGCGCCAGCGAGTTGCGCGGCGAGTCGATGCAGGACGTCATTTTCAACGGTACGACAAGTCGCAAGCCCGCCAGCCGCTCCAGCGTGGAGCTGGTGTTCGAAAACGCCGATCACCGGGCCGGCGGCCAGTGGGGCCAGTTTGCCGAGATTGCCGTCAAGCGCGTGTTGACGCGCGACGGCACCAGCAGCTACTACATCAACAATCAGCCGGTGCGCCGGCGCGACGTGCAGGACGTGTTTCTCGGCACGGGCCTGGGGCCGCGCGCCTACGCCATCATCGGTCAGGGCACGATCAGCCGGATCATCGAATCCAAGCCGGAGGAGTTGCGCCTGTTTCTCGAGGAGGCCGCCGGGGTTTCCAAGTACAAGGAACGCCGCCGTGAGACCGAGAATCGGCTCAGTGATACCCGGGAAAATCTGACCCGGGTCGAGGACATCCTGCGCGAGCTTGGCAACAACCTGGACAAGCTCGAGAAGCAGGCTGAAGTTGCCCAGCGCTACAAGACCCTGCAGGCCGACGTGACCTTGCGCCAGCACCAGTTGTGGTACCTGAAGCTGGCGGAGGCGCAATCCGATCAGACGCGCATGAAGCAGGACGTGTTGTCGGCGATCAACGCGATGGAGGGCCAGGTCGCCGACCTGCGCCAGGTCGAGTCCGCGTTGGAGACCGTACGCCAGGCGCATTACGCAGCCGGTGACCAGGTCAACCAGGCGCAAGGCCTGTTGTACGAGGCCAGTACCGAGGTCGGACGGCTGGAAGCCGAAATCCGCTTCGTCGTCGAAGGTCGTCAGCGTGCCGAACAGCGGCTGGCCAGCCTCAAGGAGCAGGCCACGCAGTGGTTGACCCGCAAACGGGACGCACAGCGCGAGTCCGCCGAGCTGACGCTCACCGCCGAGCAGGGCCAGGAACAAAACGCCATCCTGTCGGCGCAGGTCGATGAACATGCGCAGCAGTTGCCGCAATTGCAGCAGGCGGTGCGTCAGGCCCAGGCCCAGGCCAACGAGCAGCGTGGCAGTGTGACGCTGGTGCAGCAGCAGATCCAGGTGCTGGCGGCCGAGCAGCGCAGTGTGCAGGAGCAGTCGCGCCAGTTCGAGGCCCGGCGCGAGCGTCTGCAGGCCGATCAGCGCGCGCTGCAGGTGCCCGATGCAGCCCAGTTGCAGGCGCTGGAGGGTCAGTGGGAGCAGGCAGGCGAAGCAGCGACTGTCGCCGACGCGCGGCTGCATGAATTGCAGGAGGGTCTTCCGGCGCTGGAGCAGGCGCGGCGCGACCATCAGCAGACCGTCAATACCGAGTCCAGCCAGCAGGCCGCGCTGTCTGCTCGCATGGAGGCCCTCAAAGCCTTGCAGGAGAAGGTCAAGACCGACGGCAAATTGCAGCCCTGGCTGCACAAGCATGGTCTCGATTCCCTGGCCGGCTTGTGGAGCCGCATTCACGTGCGCCAGGGCTGGGAAAACGCACTCGAGGCCGCACTGCGCGAACGCCTGCGTGCGCTGGAAGTGTCCCGACTCGACATGGTGCGCGCCTTTGTCGGCGATGCGCCACCGGCCAAGCTGGTGTTTTTCACCCAGCCCGAGGCATCGGCGCCATCGGTCGGGTCCGAGTTGCCGCGCCTGGCCGATCTGTTGGATCTGGCCGATGCCGGTCTGGCGGCGGTCCTGCGCGGCTGGTTGCAGGGTTGTTTCACTGCGCCAGACCTGGAGTCCGCACTGGCACTGCGCCCGCGACTGCAGGCCGGCGAGGTGGTATACGTTCCAGCCGGCCATGCCGTCAGTGCGCACAGTGTCGACTTCTACGCCCCGGACTCCGAGCAGGCCGGACTGCTGGCACGGGCGCAGGAAATCGAGAACCTGGACAAGCAGCTGCGCGCCCAGGGTCTGATCTGCGAGCAGAGCCGCCAGCATTTGTCGCGTGCCGAGTCGGCGCTTGCCGAAGCCACGCAAAGCCTGGTACAACTGCGCCGCGATGCAGCCCAGCTGCAGACCCAGGCCCATGCGCTGCAGGTAGAGACCTTGCGTTTGCGCCAGCAGGCCGAGCAGACCCGCGCGCGGGACAGCCAGCTCAGTGGTGAACTGGCCGAACTCGACGTGCAACTCGAAGAGCTGCAGCAGCGCCGCGTCACTGCCGATGGGCGCTTCGAAGAACTCGACATGCAGCTGGCCGATGCCCAGGAACGTCACGCCCAGCTCGACGACCGCGTAATCCAGGCCGAGCGCAGCCTGGCAGAGAGCCGGGAACAGCAACGCAGTGTGGAGCGCCAGGCGCAGGAAGCCGAGTTCGCGCTGCGCAGCCTGGATGCGCGCCAGTCCGAGCTGGCCCGGGCCGCCGAGACAGCGGACCAGCAGACGTTGTCGATTTTGCAGGAGCAAGAGCGTGCCAGCCAGGAGTTCGCCCGCCTGAGCGACGTGGCTGCGCAGGCCGGTTTACAAGGTGCGCTGGCCGTCAAGCTCGAGCGCGAGAAAGCGCTGGGTGCGCGGCGCAGCGAATACGATGACCTGACCGCCAGGCTGCGCTCCAGCGACGAGCGCCGGTTGGAGCTCGAGCGTGCGCTCGATCCACTGCGTCAGCGCATTACCGAACTGCAGCTCAAGGAGCAGGCGGCCCGACTGGGTTGCGAGCAGTACCAGCAACTGCTGGACGATGCACATGCCGATCACGAGGCCATCCGGCTGTCGATCGCGCAGGGGAACGTGCGCATGGGCGGCATGCAGCAGTCGATCGACCGGCTGAACAACGAGATCATCGCGCTGGGTGCAGTCAACCTGGCGGCGCTGGACGAACTCTCTACGGCACGCGAGCGCAAGCAGTTCCTCGATGCGCAGTCGGCCGACCTGAACGAGGCGATGGACACGCTGCAAGACGCGATCAAGAAGATCGATGCCGAAACCCGCGAGTTGCTGTCGGGCACGTTCAACACCGTCAACGCACATTTCGGCAAGATGTTCCCGGAACTGTTCGGCGGTGGCAATGCGCGCCTGGTGATCACCGGAGAGGAGATCCTGGATTCCGGCGTGCAGGTGATCGCCCAGCCGCCAGGCAAGAAGAATCAGACCATCCACCTGCTGTCAGGCGGTGAGAAGGCGCTGACGGCGATTGCGCTGGTGTTCGCGATATTCCAGCTGAATCCGGCACCGTTCTGTCTGCTGGACGAGGTCGACGCGCCACTGGACGACGCCAATACCGAACGCTATGCCAAACTGGTCACAAGCATGAGCCGGGAAACCCAATTCCTGTTCATCAGTCACAACAAGATCGCCATGGAAATGGCGCAACAACTCATCGGGGTCACGATGCAGGAACAAGGCGTATCGCGGATCGTGGCGGTCGACATGGACGCCGCCGTTTCGCTGGCGGAACTCGTGTGACAACCATGATGAGTACCTTGCAAATCGGTCTTGCCATTGCCGGTGGCCTGGCACTGGCCGCTGTGGTCGCCCACGGCGCCTGGTCCGCGCGCAAGGTTGCGCCGCGCCAGGCCCAGCCCCGTGACGACGGCAACGGCACCGAGCCACCGCCCGAGGCCATCGAGCCGCGGCTGGAGGCCGACGACTTCGTTGCGCCAGCGCCGCCAATGGCGCATTCCCCGGCCGAAAAGAAGCCCGGGCTGGACGCCTTGATCGACGTGATCGCGCCGGTGGCGCTCGAGACCGAGGTGCATGGCGAGGCGGCTATTGCAGCGCTGCCCTCGACACGTCGCGTGGGCAGCAAGCCGTTTGCGGTCGAGGGCCTCAACAACGAGAGCCATGTCTGGGAGGCTCCCATGGCCGGCCAGCGCTACGCAGCCTTGCAGGCCGGCGTGCAGTTGGCCAACCGTTCCGGCGCCCTCAACGAGATCGAGTTCTCCGAATTCATCGCCAAGACCCAGGCGTTCTGCGATGCGGTCGGTGGCACGGCCGACTTCCCCGACATGCTCGAGGAGGTGGCACGCGCACGCGAACTCGACCAGTTTGCCAGCGGACACGATGCCCAACTCGGCTTCACCTTGCGTGCCCGTAGCGCCGCCTGGAGCCCGGGATACGTGCAGCAGCAGGCGGCGCGCCTGGGCTTTGTTGCCGGTGCCGTGCCGGGGCGCATGGTGCTGCCGGCGGCAACCCCGGGCCTGCCACCGGTGCTGAGCCTGCTGTTCGACACCCAGGCTGCGCTGGCCGAGGATCCGGCGCAGGCGGCTGTGCGCCAGGTCTCGCTGGCGCTTGACGTGGCGCAGGTCGACCGCTCCGAACAGCCTTTCGTGCGCCTGCGCGAAGTGGCACAAGGTATGGCACAGGCGATGGACGGTGTCATTACCGACGACAACGGCCAGATCCTGCCCAAGGACGCGATGGATGCCATTGGCGGCGAACTCGAAGGCCTGTACGACACGCTGGAGCAGCGCGATCTGGCGGCCGGATCGGCATTGGCGCGTCGCCTGTTTTCATGAACGGCCGCCGCTGGCTGGCACCCGGTTGACGGTCATGAACGCATATTCGCGGCAAGGCAGGCAGCAGCCCGATTCGGATGCGGTCCGTGCCGTGGCCTTGCGTGCCGAGTTGCATCTTTATGCCCACCAATACTATGTGCTGGACGCTCCGCAGGTTCCGGATGCGCTCTACGACCAGCTGTTTCAGGAACTGCAGGCCATCGAGGCGCGCCGGCCTGAGCTGCTGAGTGCCGATTCGCCGACCCAGCGCGTCGGCGGCAAGGTGCTGGACGGGTTCGCGCCGGTACGCCATGCGATTGCGATGCTGAGCATCCGCACCGAAACTGATACCCAGGCCAGTGGCGCCGCCGCTTTTGACGCGCGGGTGCGGCGTGAGCTCGGGCTGGCGCCGGACGACCCACCGGTGCAGTACGTTGCCGAGCCCAAATTCGATGGCTTGGCCATGAGCCTGCGTTATCAGGACCGCGTGTTGGTGCAGGCGGCCACGCGCGGTGACGGCGAGACCGGCGAGGATGTGACGCAGAACGTGCGCACCATCGGCCAGGTGCCGCTGCGCCTGCCGGCCGATGCCCCGGCCTTGCTCGAGGTGCGCGGCGAGGTCTACATGCGACGCGATGATTTCGAGCGCCTCAACGCGGCGCAGCTCGACAAGATCGCCGCCGGAGCCCGCGGCGAGAAGACCTTCGTCAACCCGCGCAACGCTGCTGCCGGCGCGGTGCGCCAGCTCGATCCGGCAATTGCCGCCAGGCGGCCACTGAGCTTTTTCGCCTACGGCCTGGGCGAGGTGTCGCCGCCTGAGCAAGGTGGACCTGCGTTCGGTGAACACTACGCCATGCTGCAGCAGCTGCGTGACTGGGGGTTCCCTGTCAGTGCGCTGGTGGCAGTGGCCGAGGGTGCGCATGCGCTGGTCGACTATCACGCGCGCATCGGCGCGCAGCGTGACACGCTGGGATTCGATATCGATGGTGTGGTCTACAAGGTCAATTCATTGGCGCTGCAGCAACGTCTGGGATTCGTCACGCGTGAGCCGCGCTGGGCGGTGGCACACAAGTACCCGGCGCAGGAGCAGCTCACGACGGTGCTCGGCATCGATGTCCAGGTCGGCCGTACCGGCAAGCTGACGCCAGTGGCCAAACTGGCGCCGGTGTTCGTCGGCGGCGTGACCGTCACCAATGCCACCTTGCACAACGAGGACGAAGCCCGGCGCAAGGACGTGCGGGTCGGCGATACGGTGGTGGTGCGGCGTGCCGGTGACGTGATTCCCGAAGTGGTGTCGGTCATGCTTGACAAGCGCAGCGGGGACCCGCCGGCGTTCATGATGCCGCGGGTTTGCCCGGTATGCGGCTCGGTGGCGCTGCGCGAAGAAGGCGAGGCCGACTACCGCTGTACCGGCGGTTTGTTCTGCGCGGCCCAACGCAAGCAGGCGATGCTGCATTTTGCGCAGCGCAGGGCGGTGGAGATCGAAGGACTGGGCGAGAAGCTGGTCGATCAACTGGTGGACGCCCAGGTGGTGCGCACCTTGCCCGACCTGTACCGGCTGGGCCTCTCTGCGCTTGCCGGCCTGGCGCGCATGGCCGACAAGTCCGCGCGCAACATCCTCGATGCGCTGGAGAAATCCAAGCACACGACTTTGCAGCGCTTTCTGTACGGGCTGGGCATACGCCATGTTGGTGAGGCCACGGCCAAGGAACTGGCGCGCCATTTCGGCAGCCTGGACGCCGTCATGGCCGCCAGCGAGGCGCAGTTACTGGAGGTCGCCGACGTCGGCCCCATTGTGGCCCTGAGCATTCGCACGTTTTTCGATCAGCCGCACAACCGCGAAGTGGTCGAGCAGCTGCGTGCCTGCGGCCTGCACTGGGAGGAGGGTGCACCCGCGCCGGTGGCGCCACGGCCGCTGTATGGCAAAACCTTTGTGATCACCGGCACTTTGCCGTCGATGGGCCGCGACGAAGCCAAGGACCTGGTGGAGGCGGCTGGGGGTAAAGTTACCGGCTCGGTCAGCAAAAAGACCGATTTTGTCGTTGCGGGTGCGGAGGCCGGCAGCAAGCTGGACAAGGCGTTGGTTCTGGGTGTGCCGGTGATCGACGAGGCCCGGCTCAAGGAGTTGCTCGATGGCAGTACGTGAAATCCTGAAGATGGGTGACCCGCGCCTGCTGCGCGTGGCGCCGCCTGTCACGGAATTTGACAGCGACGCGCTGCACCTGCTGATCAGCGACATGCTGGACACCATGTTTGCCGCCAACGGTGCGGGACTGGCCGCGCCGCAGATCGGCGTCGATCTGCAACTGGTGATCTTCGGCACCGACGCGCCCAATCCACGTTATCCGGATGCACCATTGATTCCGCGCACGGTGCTGCTCAACCCGGTGATCACGCCGCTGCCAGCGCTGCCGGGAGAACCGGAACTGGAGGACGACTGGGAAGGCTGTCTGTCGGTACCCGGGCTGCGCGCCGTGGTGCCGCGCCATGCCCGTTTGCATTACGCCGGGTTCGACCAGTACGGCGACCGCATCGAACGCGAGGTCGACGGTTTCCATGCACGCGTGGTGCAACATGAATGCGACCACCTGATCGGGGTGTTGTACCCGATGCGGGTGCGCGACTTCCGCCGCTTCGGCTTCACCGAGGTACTGTTTCCCGGACTCGACGCCGGCCAGGACGACTGAGCCGAAGAACGCACCGGGCCTACGCCCGCGGTGCCGTCATGACAGCGCTTGCAGCAACTCGGTCTCGATCGCGATCTGGTCGCGGTTGTGTTGCAGCTGGGGTCCATCGATCAGGAAGGTGTCGTCCACCAGTTCACCCAGCGTAGCGATCTTGGCCAGGTGCAGGTTGACCTGGTGCATGGCCAGTACCCGTGCCACCGCGTACAGCAGTCCGACCCGATCGCTGGCCGTGATGTTGAGCAACCAGCGCTGACCTTTTTCATCCGGTCGCAAGGTCACGCGCGGCGTGATCGGAAAATTGCGCACCCGGCGCGAGACCCGTCCGCGACCGGGTTCGCGCAGTGCTGCGTTGTCGGCAATCGCCGTTGACAGGCCCGACTCGACCATGTTGATCAGTTCGCGGTAGTGCTCGGTCATGGCCGAGGTCACGACCTGAAAGGTATCGAGCGCATAACCGTCGCGCGTGGTGTGGATGCGTGAGTCCAGAATGCTGAATTGGCCATGGTCAAAATAGCCGCATATGCGGGCGAACAGGTCGCTCTGGTCACGCGTGTAAACCATGATCTGCAGCCCTTCGCCGACCGGCGAGCGGCGCGCCCGCACGATCGGCTTGTCGCTGCCGACGTGGCGCGACAGGTGCCGGGTATGCCAGGCGATGTCGGATGCGTCGTGGCGCATGAAATAACCCACGTCCAGCGTGTCCCACAGTCGCTTGTGCGCCTCATAGGGCAACGCGTACAAGGCGATCTTCACCAGCGCCTCACGCTTGCGCGCCTCCACTTCGGCATGCGGATCCGGCACGTCGCCGCCCAGCGCCCGTGCGGTCAGCTTGTAGAGGTCTTCCAGCAGCTTGCCTTTCCAGGCATTCCACACCTTGGGCGAGGTGCCGCGGATGTCGGCGACGGTCAACAGGTACAGCGCTGTCAGGTGGCGCTGGTCACCGACCTTGCCGGCAAACCGCATGATCACGTCCGGGTCGCTCAGATCGGCCTTTTGCGCGATGTGGCTCATCGTCAGGTGCTCGCGCACCAGGAACTCGATCATCCGCGCATCGTCGCGCGCGATGCCATGCTGGCGGCAGAACTGGCGTGCGCTGATGGCGCCGAGCTTGGAGTGGTCGCCGCCCCGGCCCTTGGCGATGTCGTGGAACAACGCAGCCACGTACAGGATCCAGGGCTTGTCCCAACCCGCGGCCAGTTGCGAGCAGAACGGGTACTCGTGCGCATGCTCCACGATGAAGAAGCGCCGCATGTTGCGCAGCACCATCAGGATGTGCTGGTCCACCGTATACACGTGGAACAGGTCGTGCTGCATCTGTCCGACGATGCGCCGGAAAACCCACAGGTAGCGACCCAGCACCGAGGTCTGGTTCATCAGGCGCATCGCGTGTGTCAGGCCATCGTGCTGCATGATGATTGCGCGGAACGTGGCGCGGTTCACCGGATCGTTGCGGAATTTCGCGTCCATGATCGAACGCGCGTTGTACAAGGCGCGCAACGTGCGGCTGGACAAGCCTTTGGTACCGCTGCTGGTCTGGTACAGCAAGAACGTCTGCAAAATGGCATGTGGCTCGCGCATGTACAGGTCATCGCTGACCACATCGATCATGCCGGCCTTTTCGTTGAACCAGGCGTTCAGCGGCCGCGGTTGCTCCGCTGCACCATACAGCCGCTCTTCCATGTTCAGCAGCACGATCTGGTTGAGCTGTGTGATGGCCTTGGCGGCCCAGTAATAGCGCCGCATCAGCGCCTCGCTGGCACGTACCACGGTGACCCGCCGCGTGGTCTTGGCCGAGGTTTCGGTGACGCCAACCGAAAACGGCACGCTGCCGTTTTCGGGCGTGCGGTAGCCGAACGACTCGGCAACCGCCGTCTGCATGTCAAACACCAGGCGGTCCTCGCGCCTGCCGGCGATCAGGTGCAGCCGCATGCGGATCAGCCGCATCAGCGCCTCGTTGCGCTTGATCTGGCGCACCTCGAACTGCGTCGCCAGTCCGGTGCGGGCCAGTTCATCCCAGCTGCGGCCCATGCCAGCAGCCTTGGACACCCACAGCAGCATCTGCAGGTCGCGCAATCCGCCAGGCGATTCCTTGCAGTTGGGCTCGAGCGCATAAGGCGTGTCTTCGTATTTATTGTGACGCTGCTGCATCTCCAGCGTCTTCGCCACGAAGAAGGCCCGCGGATCCATCTCCTGGGCCAGGCGTTCGAGCATCTGTTTGTACAGCTGGCGGTTGCCGATCACAATGCGCGACTCGAGTACCGAGGTCTGCACCGTCACGTCCTTGGCCGCCTCGGCCAGGCATTGCGTCACGGTGCGTACCGCCGAGCCGATTTCCAGTCCGGTGTCCCAGCAGCTGCCGATAAAGGTCTCGATGCGCGACTGCAGCTCGCCGTCCCGCGCCAGATCACACGAGTCCGAGAGCAGCAGCAGCACGTCCACATCCGAATGGGGGAACAACTTGGCCCGCCCATAGCCGCCAACGGCGATCAACGCGCAAGGCCCGCGCAGTCCGGCCTGGTGCCACAAGGCACGCAGGGTCTGGTCTGCCAGGTTGGACAGTTGGGTCAGTGTCTTGCCAACTGCACGGGTCGAGGCCACACTGGCACGGATGTCTTCCAGCAGTGCGCGTTTTTTGGATCGAAAGTCAGCCCTGAGCTCCTGCACCGCACGCATCGGAGAGGCGTCCGACAGCGGCGCCGCGGAGCCCTCGTTGTGTTCAGTCGGCATTGACGAAGGGCGGTGGTGGCGGGCTGCCCTCTGACAGCGTCAGCACCTCGTAGCCGGTGGGTGTTACCAGGATCGTATGTTCCCATTGGGCGGACAGGGAATGGTCTTTGGTGACGATGGTCCAGCCATCCTTTTCCGGTCCGTCCTTGATCTCTTTGCGCCCGGCATTGATCATCGGCTCGATGGTGAAGGTCATGCCGGCTTTCAGTTCTTCCAGCGTGCCGGGCCGTCCATAGTGCAGCACCTGCGGCTCTTCGTGAAACACCTGGCCGATGCCATGGCCGCAGAACTCGCGTACCACGCTGAAGCCCTGCGATTCGGCGAATTTCTGGATCGCCCAGCCGATGTCGCCCAGATGGACACCGGGTTTGACCATCACGATGCCGCGCCACATCGCCTCGTAGGTGAGGGTGCTCAGGCGCCGGGCAGCGATCGAGGTTTCACCGGCGATGAACATGCGGCTGGTGTCGCCATGCCAGCTGTCCTTGATGACCGTGACGTCGATGTTGAGCACGTCGCCCTTCTTGAGCAGCTTGTCGTTCGGGATGCCGTGGCAGACCTGGTGGTTGACCGACGTACAGATCGATTTCGGGTATGGAATGTTGCCGCCGCCCCGGTAGTTCAGCGGTGCAGGAACCGCCTGCTGGACCTGCGTGATGTAGTCGTGCGCGAGTTTGTCGAGGTGATTGGTAGATACGCCAGGCACCACATGCGGTGTGAGATAGTCCAGCACCTCGGAAGCCAGACGTCCGGCCACCCGCATTCCAGCGATGCCGGCTGCGTCTTTGTAGGTAATTGTCATGCGTCAATTATCCCACCGCAGGGTCGGTAAAATCCGGGCTCCGGCCTGGCTGCGCCAGACCCGCGCCCGGCGCCTCCGATCCGACGCGACCCTTGCACTGCATTTTGTGACCCAGACCATCACCACTTACGAAGGCGCCAATGCGCTCGGCCTATTCCGCGTCCAGCAGTTGCTGGCACGGCTGCAGGCCATCGATGCGCGTGTCGTGCGCGTCGACGCCCGCTTCGTCCATCTGGTCGGGTCCGAGCGAGTGCCATCGGCCGCATTGCAGCAGCAGCTGGCGGCGCTGCTCGGCTATGGTGAGGCCTATTCAGGGGCCACCGAAGGCCCACTGGTGGTGGTGACGCCGCGCCTGGGCACGGTGTCGCCCTGGGCGTCCAAGGCCACCGACATCGCCCACAACTGCGGACTGCAGGTGCATCGCATCGAGCGCATCGTTGAGTACCGGATCGGCCTGAAGTCGGGCCTGCTCGGGCGCGCGTTGCTGACAGTGGAGCAACTGCAGGCACTGACGCCGGTGTTGCACGACCGCATGACGGAAAGCGCGCTTTTCACGCGCGCCGAGGCGTCGCAACTGTTCACCGATTTGCCGTCGACCAGGCTCGAGAAGGTCGATCTGCTCGGCGCGGGCAGGGCGGCACTGGTGCACGCGAACCGCACGCAGGGCCTGGCACTGGCCGATGACGAGATCGACTACCTGGTACAGGCATTCACGCAACTGCAGCGCAATCCGACCGATGTCGAGTTGATGATGTTTGCCCAGGCCAACAGCGAACACTGCCGGCACAAGATCTTCAATGCCACTTTCACGGTCGACGGCGTGGTGCAACCGGACTCGCTGTTCGGCATGATCCGGCACACCCACAAGACCCACCCGCAACACATGGTGGTGGCGTATTCGGACAACGCCTCGGTGATGGAGGGCGGCGTGGTGCAGCGTTTCGGCGCCGGCGGATCCGCAGTGGGCGGGGGCGAGGCACCGCGCCTGTACCTGGCAACGCAGGCCATGCAGCATGTGCTGATGAAGGTCGAGACGCACAATCATCCGACCGCCATCTCGCCGTTTCCCGGTGCCGCCACCGGTGCCGGTGGCGAGATCCGGGACGAAGGGGCGACCGGGCGTGGCTCGCGTCCCAAGGCCGGATTGACCGGTTTCAGCGTATCCAGCATGGACCTGGACGGCAAGGGCACGGCCTACGGCAAGCCCGGGCATATTGCCAGCGCGCTACAGATCATGATTGAGGCGCCGCTGGGCGGCGCCGCGTTCAATAACGAGTTCGGCCGACCCAACCTGCTGGGTTATTTCCGCGAATACGAGCAGACCGCCGTCTCCAGCGTCGACACGGTTCGCCGTGGTTACCACAAGCCCATCATGGTGGCCGGTGGTCTGGGCACGATCGACGCGCGACTGACGCACAAGAAGGCGTTTCCCGCCGGCAGTCTGCTGATCCAGCTCGGCGGCCCCGGCATGCGCATTGGCCTGGGCGGCAGCGCCGCCAGTTCCATGGCCACCGGCACCAATGCGATGTCGCTGGACTTCGATTCGGTGCAGCGCGACAACCCGGAAATGCAGCGCCGCGCCCAGGAGGTCATCAACCACTGCCAGGCGCTGGGCGAGGCCAATCCGGTACTGGCGATTCACGATGTCGGCGCCGGCGGCCTGAGCAATGCATTTCCCGAGCTGACCAACGATGCCGGCCGGGGCGCACGCTTTGACCTGCGCGCCGTACCGCTGGACGAAAGCGGCATGAGCCCGCGCGAGATCTGGTGCAACGAGAGCCAGGAGCGTTACGTGCTGGCGATTGCACCTGAGTCGCTGGCGCAGTTCGCGGCCTTTTGCGAGCGCGAGCGTTGTCCGTATGCCGTAGTTGGCGTGGCCACCGAACAGCGCGAGCTGTCGGTCGTCGATGCCTTGGGCGAGACTCCGGTGGCGATGCCGATGGATGTGCTGCTGGGCAAGCCACCCAAGATGTTGCGCGATGTCCGTACCGTGCGGCGCCAGTTCCAGCCGCTGGACCTATCGGCTTGCGAGCTGCAACACGCCGCCATTGCCGTGCTGGCGCACCCGACTGTGGCGTCCAAGCGCTTCCTGATCACCATTGGAGACCGCACGGTCGGCGGGCTGACGCACCGTGACCAGATGGTCGGTCCGTGGCAGGTGCCGGTGGCCGATTGCGCGGTCACGCTGGCCGACTACAAGGGCTTTCGCGGCGAAGCCATGGCCATGGGCGAGCGCACGCCGCTGGCGGTGATAAATGCACCGGCTTCGGGGCGGATGGCGGTGGCGGAGGCCATCACCAATTTGCTGGCGGCGCCGATCGAATTGCCGCGCGTCAAGCTGTCGGCCAACTGGATGGCGGCCTGCGGCGAGCCGGGCGAAGATGCCGACCTGTACGCCACGGTGCGTGCGGTGGGGTTGCAGCTGTGCCCGGCGCTGGGCGTGTCGATACCGGTCGGCAAGGATTCGCTGTCGATGCGCACCCAGTGGGTCGACCCGGTTGACGGGGCCAGCCGCAAGGTCACCTCGCCGGTGTCACTGATCGTCAGCGCCTTTGTGACACTCGATGACGTGCGCGGCACCTTGACACCGCAGCTGGACCGCCAGATTGCCGACACCACGCTGGTGCTTGTCGACTTGGGTCGCGGGCGCAACCGCATGGCCGGCAGCATCCTGGCGCAAACGCTGGAGCAGCTTGGCGACGAGGTGCCTGATCTGGACGATCCGCAGGACCTGGTCAATCTGGTGCAGGCCATCAACGCCTTGCGCGCCGACGGCAAGCTGCTGGCCTACCACGACCGCAGCGACGGCGGCCTGTTTGCCACCGTTTGCGAGATGGCATTTGCTGGCAAGGTCGGTGTGGCGCTCAATGTCGACATGCTGGTGACCGAAGGTGACGGTATCAGCGACAGCCGGGCCGAATACGGCGACAGCAAGAACTGGGCGACCCAGGTACTGGCGCGGCGCGATGAGCTCACGCTCAAGGCCTTGTTCAATGAGGAACTCGGCGTGGTGCTGCAGATCCGCAGCGAGGACCGCGCGGCCGTGATGCAGGTGCTGCGCGCGCACGGCCTGAGCCGGCACAGCCACTGCATCGGCAAGACCCGACCAGCCGGGTCGGTCATCAGCTCCGGGATCGGCGAGGTTCAGATCTGGCGTGACGCAAAGATGGTGTTCGGCGCGCCATTGCACGATCTGCACCAGGTCTGGGACTCGGTCAGCTGGAAGATTGCCCGGCTGCGCGACAACCCGGCCAGCGCCGATGCCGAGCATGCCGCTGCAGGTGATCCGTCCGATCCCGGCTTGCAGGTGGCGTTGACGTTCACGCCGCACGCGCCGGCCGTGCTGCAGGCGCGCCCCCGGGTGGCCGTGTTGCGCGAGCAGGGCGTCAACTCGCATGTCGAGATGGCCTACGCTTTCACCGAAGCCGGTTTCGACGCGGTCGACGTGCATATGAGCGACTTGCTGGCAGGACGTGCGA
>JBDTMH010000032.1:0-27807 GCA_039934375.1 Burkholderiaceae bacterium
CTCACGAGCCTTTGACCATCGTGTGATGCGGCTAAAATCCCCGGTCAGTCCACGAACAGACCGTAAGGAACACGATGTCCGCAACCCCTGCCAGCCACGAGCCCGCGTCGGAAGATCCGGTCGACAAGATCGTTCCGTACATTCCCCTTGTGCTGCCGGTGGCTGGTGGTGTGTTGATTTTTCTGCTGGCCTTCATCGCCGTGTTCATGGCCTGAGCGTCGGCCATACGCTGGCAGCACCTGCGCAAGGTGTACGCCGGCGTGACGGGATGACCCGCAATGGGTCGTCACTTTCGGTCCACTTTCCCCCGGTTTCTCCCTTGCCTGCCGTCGGCCCGCGTTGCGTGCCGCGTCGCTGTGTTGCGCAGAACTACCGCCGAAGTATGGTACGCGTCAAATTCCGCGTGCGCTAAATGGACTCCCGGTTTCAGCTGGCCATCGCAGTGGGTGTAATTTCGCTTGCGACATTTCGCGCATAAAGACATGCTTGGTTTGCATAACTATTCGCGATTTCTGACGGCCTCATGCAAGGCGGGTTCATAGAATCTTCAGGAAAGGGCTCCGGCTGATCCTGCCGCTGCCTTTGCCGCTTGACGGCGACCCCCGTACCTACCGGCACCGGGGGGCAAGTTCACATTTCGTCCACTCACGATGGCCGCTTTCTGTCGAAGCCATTTTCTCAAAGCACATGCAGGCGGTTCTGGCGGGCCTGGCAGTTTTGAAAAACAGGTTTCAAACTCAGGAGTCTTTCATCATGAACGCACGTATTGAACCGGTGCTGGCGCTGCAGGCCCCCGCCTATGTCAGGAACAAGGCCCTGGTCGCCTGGGTGGCCGACGTGGCCGCCCTGACCAAGCCCGACCAGGTGGTCTGGTGCGACGGGTCGGCCGAGGAGTACGAGCGCATGTGCCAGCAACTGGTGGCGGCGGGTACCTTGCGCCAGCTCGACCCGGTAAAGCGGCCAAACTCTTATCTGGCCTGGTCCGATCCGGGCGACGTGGCGCGGGTCGAGGACCGCACCTTCATCTGTGCCGATACCAAGGAAGAGGCCGGCCCGACCAACAACTGGATGGCGCCGCTGGAGATGCGTGCCTTGCTGCAACACGGCCAGGCCGACGGAACACCGGCGCTGTTTGACGGCTGCATGCGCGGGCGAACCATGTATGTCGTGCCGTTCTCGATGGGTCCACTGGGATCGCACATCGCGCATGTCGGCATCGAGTTGTCCGACAGCCCGTACGTGGTGGTCAACATGAAGATCATGACCCGCATGGGCCGCGCCGTGTACGACGTGCTGGGTACTGATGGCGCCTTCGTGCCATGTGTGCATTCAGTCGGTGCGCCGCTGCAGCCGGGCCAGGCCGACGTGCCGTGGCCGTGCAACAAGACCAAGTACATCGTGCATTTCCCCAAGGCCCGCGAGATCTGGTCCTACGGGTCGGGTTATGGCGGCAATGCGCTGTTGGGCAAGAAATGCTTTGCCCTGCGCATTGCTTCCAACATGGGTCGCGCAGCGGCGCAGCAGGGCGACGGCGCGCCGGGCTGGCTGGCTGAACACATGCTCATTCTTGGCGTGACCAACCCGCAAGGTCGCAAGTACCACGTGGCGGCGGCATTCCCCAGCGCCTGTGGCAAGACGAACTTCTCGATGATGGTCCCACCGGCGGCCTTCGACGGCTGGAAGGTCACGACCATCGGGGACGACATTGCCTGGATCAAGCCGAATGCAGATGGCCGCCTGTACGCAATCAACCCCGAGGCCGGGTATTTCGGCGTCGCGCCGGGCACCAGCATGCGAACCAATCCCAATTGCATGGCCAGTCTCAAGCGCGACGCGATCTTCACGAACGTGGCGCTGACCGATGATGGTGACGTTTGGTGGGAAGGCATGGAGGAGGACCACGATGGCAAACTGCCCGCGCACCTGATCGATTGGCAGGGTAGGGACTGGACGCCGCAGATCGCGCTGGACAACGCAACCGGCGGCAAGCGCCGTCCGGCGGCGCATCCCAATGCCCGCTTCACGGTGGCCGCGATCAACAACCCGGCGCTCGACCCGGCCTGGGACGATCCGGCCGGCGTGCCGATTGACGCCTTCATTTTTGGTGGTCGACGCTCGACCACCGTGCCGCTGGTCACCGAGGCACGCAGCTGGGTCGAAGGTGTCTATATGGCTGCGACCATGGCCTCGGAGACGACCGCTGCCGCAGCTGGCCAGCAAGGCGTGGTGCGGCGCGACCCGTTCGCGATGCTGCCGTTCATCGGCTACAACATGAGCGACTATTTTCAGCACTGGCTGCAGATGGGTGAAAAGCTCGCCGCGTCTGGCGCCAAGTTGCCGCGCATCTACACCACCAACTGGTTCCGCAAGGGTGCGGACGGCAAGTTCGTCTGGCCCGGTTATGGCGAGAACATGCGCGTGTTGACATGGATGATCGACCGGCTCGAAGGACGCAGCCCGGGAGTTGAGCATGGGTTCGGCATCAGCCCGGCCTACGACGAGTTCAACTGGGACGGTCTGGCTTTCACGCCAGAGCAGTTCGACACGGTGACCAGCATCGACAAGGCGGCGTGGGTTGGCGAACTGAAACTGCATGCCGAGCTGTTCGAGCGGCTGGCCTACCATCTGCCTGCGCAGTTGCAGGAAACCCGCGCTCTGATTCAGACCCGGCTGGCGGGCTGACGACAAACCCGACACAAAGCCGCCGTAACTGGTGGCTTTGTGTCGGCTGTCGCGGGCACGCGCCCGCGCTGCGGACTCAGCTGTTGAAATACTGCATGTGGGTTGGTAGACCAGGCAACGGCGAGGTGCGCCAGTGAGGAGGCGCTTCGCCGCGCTCCAGCGCTTCCTGCTCGGCATGCACTTTTGCCATCTGGAGCTCCGCCATAAGACGCGGATCTGTGCTGGCCACCGCCCAGGTAAGTTCATCAGCAGCCGCTTGGCGACGTGCCAGTGTGCGTCTGCGCATCTGCGTATTGAGCCGGGTAGGCCAGCCGCGGAGGGTGTCTGAAAACACAGCCAACAAGGCGAACACAATGACCCACATGGCGATCCAGGCGAGCAGCAGATGGCCGTCGGCCCAGGCGCTGACGATCTGGTCCGCCACCACGATGGCGGCTGCGACGCCACCCGCGACCAGCGCGCCGGCCATCCCTTTGGTACCGTTGGTCTCGCATGTAAGTGATTGCACCGCGGAGAGTCCGTCGGTCATCCGCGCCAGGCCACCATGGGTGCGCGGGAAATCGGGGGAGACGAAACTGGTCATGATGGCTTTCCTTGCTCAACGCAGGATGATTCCTGCACTTATCAATATTAGGGTTAATACCAGTGCGATTCAACTTTATCTTTGTGATAGAAGTTATTCACAATAATGATGAACATTTGAACCCATGTCTCAATCCCCGACCAACTTCCGCAATCTCGACCTCAATCTGCTGCGCGTATTCGACGCCGTAATGGCCGAACGCAGTCTGACCCGCGCCGCACGCAGCCTGGCGCTGACGCAGCCGGCGGTCAGCAATGCGTTGAGCCGCCTGCGGTTGGCCCTGGGGGATGAACTGGTGCGCCGTAGCGGGCAGGGGGTATCGCCGACACCGCGCGCCAAGAGTTTGTGGCCGTCGGTGCGGGACGCGTTGCGCCAGCTGGAGCACTCGCTGGCGCCGGATGGCTTCGTGCCGGCGGAAGCTGACAATGCCTTCGTCCTGGCCATGGCCGATGCCACGGCGGTGGAACTGCTGCCGCGTCTGATGGCCATTGCCGCGGCCGAGGCGCCAGGTGTCTCGATGCGGGTCGTGCCACTGGTTACGCGCGACCCGCGCAACTTGCTCGACGAAGAAAGCATCGACCTGGCGATCGGCCACTTCCCGGCCGTGAAAGCCGACCTTGGCGCGCGGGCGCAGGTTGGCAAGAGTGTGCCGTTCGCGCATCGGCGCCTGTACGACAGCGCTTATGTCTGCGCCATGCGCGAGGATCATCCGCTGGCCAGCGGACCGTTGACGCTGAATAGGTTCTGCGCGGCGCGCCACCTGCTGGTCAGTTTCAGTGGCGAGCCGTTTGGATTCATCGACGAGGCGCTGGTGGCACGTGGTCGCAAGCGCCAGGTGGTGTTGACGGTCAACCAGTTCTTCACCGCGGCCCGGGTCGTCGCAGAGAGCGACCTGCTGACCGTGTTGCCGCGCCACTTCCTGAGTTCTGCCGGCCTGTTGCAAACGCTGCAGGCGCGCCCCTTGCCGCTGGATGTGCCGCCGATCCAGATTGACGCCATCTGGCATATGCGCCAGGAAACCCATAGCGCCCATCGCTGGTTGCGTGATGCCGTGCAGCGATCGGTGGTCGGCGTTTCAGCGGAAGGATGACATGAAGATCCAGCTGTTGTCGGATCTGCACCTCGAAAGCCATCCGCATTTCGTCCCCGAGCCGGCGCCGGGGGCTGACCTGCTGGTGCTCGCCGGGGACATTGGTTCGTATCAGAACGGATCTCTGCTCCTTGATCCGGACTTCGGTCTGGCGCGTTTCTCCCCCTTGCAGGGTTGGCCGACGCCGGTGCTCTATTTGCCGGGCAACCATGAGTACGATGGCCTGGACTTCGACCTGGCCCACGGCCGCCTGCGCGAGACCTGCGAGCGCTTGGGCATGGTGTGGCTGGAGCGCGAGGTGGTGCAGATCGCCGGCGTGCGTTTCGTCGGTACCACCTTGTGGTCCGATTTCGATGCGCTTGCGCCGGCCACCGATGACGCGGGAGCGACGCTGAGCCACTTGCTGCGTGCCCGCGACAAGGCTTTTCGCGCCGCCAACTACTACCTGCGCAAAAACACCAGCTTGCGCAACGGCGAGCCGATGCTGGCGCAGGCCTTGCGCGAGCAGGGCCTGTTGTGCCAGCAATGGTTGCGCACGGCGCTGGCACAGCCGCATGCAGGGCCGACGGTGGTGGTGACCCATTTCGCGCCCAGTCTGCAGAGCGCGGATCCGCGCTACGGCCTGACCCCAGGCACGGCCGGGTTTTGCAACAACCTGGACGAACTGCTGGCGCAGGCCGACTTGTGGCTGCACGGTCACCTGCATGCGCCCAGCGACTATGTCCATCGTGGTTGCCGGGTGGTGGCCAATCCACTCGGTTATGCCGGAAAGGACGAACAGCGCGCGTTTATGCCGCGTTCGGTGATCACACTGGACGCCCATCGGCACGCCACGCTGTCGCTTGATATGCATCAAGTGGACCTACCACCCGTCCACTAGACTCGGAGCCAGGATGACCGCGTTCGATGCGGCGTCGCTTCGTCAATCACCATCCGATGGGGACATCAAGTTATGAAGATTCTGCTCGCAGTCGATGGCAGCCCATTTACCAAGAAAATGCTTGCCTATCTGGTTACCCATAGCGATACCTTTGGTGGCCACAACAGTTTCTCGCTGTTCACGGTGCAGCCGGCCATACCGCCACGCGCTCGGGCAGCACTGGGCAAGGCGGTCGTTGATCAGTACCAGCTGGATGAGGCCGAACGCATCCTCGGACCGGTGGCGAAATTCCTGCTGCGCCATGGCATCGACGCCAAGTCGGCCTGGAAGGTAGGACATGCCGGCGAAATGATTGCCAAGTTCGCCGATGCCGGCAAGTTCGACCTGCTGGTCATGGGCTCGCACGGCCATGGTGCGCTGGGCAATTTGGTCATGGGTTCAGTGGCCACGAAAGTTCTGGCGAACTGCAAGGTGCCGACGCTGCTGGTGCGCTGACGCGCGATCGGGCGCAGCAACGCCGGTCACGCGCGGCTCAGGCCTGGCCAGCCTCGGCGCTGGCCGGCACGGGTCGGGCATTGAGGCCATCGAAGCAGGTGCTCATGACCAGCATGATGATCTGCTCGTCGCTGTACTGGCCGCCCATCTTCAGGAACTCCAGCACCGGGTCGCAGGCTCGCGCATACAACGTGTACAGAACTGCGATCGCTGGCAGTTCCTTGCTGATCGAGCCTTCCTCCTGCGCCGCCTCGATCCACGCGCCAAGCCGGTCACTGACATCGATCAGGCCATCCATGTACTCGTGGTTGGCCATCAATGTGGCGCGCAAGGTCGAGTTCTGGCTCGGCAGCGACGGCATGTCGCCGGCCAGCTTGAGCGCCATGGTCCAGCGCGTGACGGCACGCAGATTCTTCAGTGGCGGGGCGTCATCGGGCAATGAAGCACACATCTCCTGTGCCTGGCGCATGACCTTGACCATGGCCGCGGCCGCCAGGTCCTCCTTGCTCGGAAAATGCTTGTAAAGACTGGCCTTGGCGATGCCAACGCCGGCGGCGACCTCGTCCACCGTCATGGCATCGAAGCCTTTTTCGGCAAGCAGCCGATTGACGACCTGGATGATGGCGTCTTCGCGCACCTTGAGCATTTGCGCCTTGAATGACACACGGGGAGCAATACTGGGTCTCATAGGTTGATTTTAGCCATTGCAGTTCAGCATGTGGACTAAAGTGTCACTTGTCGACCCGCTGGTCTGCGACATCCATGGCGTCAGCCCGATGTGGCGGGATGAGCCCGCCTACGCGCGGGATACCGCCCTTCGGGTACCATGCCCCGGTTTTTCCGACAGGATCTCTCATGGCCGAACTCAATCCGTTTCATCTCGCGTTTCCAGTGACTTCGCTGGGCCAGGCACGGCGCTTCTACGGTGAACTGCTGGGTTGTCCGGAGGGCCGTTCTTCGGACGAATGGGTCGATTTCGATTTCTTCGGGCACCAGATCGTGGCCCATCTCTCGCCCCAGGAAGCCGGCCAGAATGCAACCAGCGCCGTCGACGGGCACAACGTGCCGGTACGCCATTTCGGCATGGTGCTGAACATGTCGCAATGGAACCGGCTGGCCGACGCGTTGCGCGCTGCGGGCACGAAATTCGTGATCGAACCGTACGTGCGTTTCAAGGGAGAAGTCGGCGAGCAGGCGACGATGTTCCTGCATGACCCTTGTGGCAACGCGCTGGAGTTCAAGGCTTTCGCCGACCGTTCCCAGTTGTTTGCAAGGTAGGCCAGCATGACGGAATCCACGACCCTCACGATCGACGTCGTCTCCGACGTGGTGTGCCCCTGGTGCTACATCGGCAAACGCAAGCTCGAGGCTGCGCTGGAGTTGGCGCGTGTCGCTGGACTGCCTGCGCCCGAGGTGCGCTGGCATCCGTTCCAGCTCAATCCGGACCTGCCCGCGCAAGGCATTTCGCGCAAGCAGTACCTGGAGGACAAGTTCGGCGGCGCGCAGCGTGCGGCCGAGATCTATGCCCGCGTAAAGGCCGCCGGTCAGAGTGCCGGGCTGGAACTGAATATCGACGGTATCAGCCTGCAACCCAATACGCTGGCGGCCCATGCCTTGCTGGCGTTCGCGCAGCAGCATGACGGGCTGGATGCCGGCAATGCAGTCAAGGAGCGCCTGCTCAAGGCCTACTTCATCGAAAACCGCTTCATCGGCGACGTCGATGTGCTGGTGCAGATCGCCGTAGACGCCGGACTCGACGGCGACGCGGCGCGCGCATTTATCACTGATCCCGCACAGCTGCAAAACGTTGCCGCTGCCGATGCGCGGGTGCGCGAGATGGGTGTCAGCGGGGTGCCGTTCTTCATCTTCAACCAGAAGGTCGCGGTCTCTGGCGCCCAGGATCCGGCCAGCCTGCTGGCCGCGATGCAGCAGTCGCTGCAGGCTTGACCGCGATGGCGCCGTGCGCGACGATCGTCTGAACAGTGGAGCAGGGCGAGGGCTGGCGCGCAGTTCGGGGCCGTCAGGCGCAGCGCATGGCCGCGCGGGTGGTCGATGGCAAGGCGTTGCGCCATCATGAGCGTCAGCCAAGGCGTCAACCCGGGACAGTGGCAGTAACGCGGCGGTATTGCAGGGCTTCGGCCAGATGCGTGATCTGTATCTCGTCGCTGTCCGCCAGGTCGCCGATCGTGCGCGCCAGCTTCAGTACCCGGTGAGTCCCGCGCGATGACCAGCCGAGCCGGGTCGCAGCGACGTTCAGGAAGCGGATGCTGGCGTCATCGAGACGCACGTGCCGATCGAGTTCCCCGGCCTGCAGCAAGTGGTTGGGTTTTTGCTGGCGCTGCTCGGCGCGTTCGCGGGCCTGCATCACCCGTGAGCGCACGGTAGCACTGGGTTCGCCGCTGGCGCCTTGCAGCAGGTCCGCGCTGGGCAAGGCTGCCACGTTGACATGCAGATCGATGCGGTCGATCAACGGGCCGCTCAGCCGCCCCTGGTAGCGCAGCACTTGGTCGGGCGAGCATCGGCATTGCCGGCCGCTAGTGCCGAGATAACCGCACGGGCAGGGATTCATCGCGGCAATCAGCTGGAAGCGTGCCGGAAACTCGGCACGCCGAGTTGCCCGCGCGATCGTGATCGTGCCGGTCTCCAGCGGTTCACGCAGAGCCTCCAGCGCGGCACGCGGGAATTCCGGCAATTCGTCCAGGAACAGAACACCGTTGTGCGCCAGCGAGATTTCGCCTGGGCGCGGTGGGGACCCACCTCCAACCAGTGCAACCGCGCTGGCGCTATGGTGCGGGCTGCAGGTCGGTCGACGGCCCCAATGTGCGATCGCAAAGCGTCCGCACAGGCTGGCGAGTGCGGCGCTCTGCAAGGCTTCGGATTCGCTCATTGGCGGTAGCAGGCCGGCAAAGCGCTGGGCCAGCATGGACTTGCCGGAGCCGGGAGGCCCGGTCATCAACATGCTATGCCCGCCGGCGGCCGCGATCTCAAGCGCCCGTTTCGCTGCGGCCTGGCCTTTGACGTCGGCCAAGTCTGCATAGCTGCCCTGCACGGAGATGGGGGCGGCCTGCAAAAGGCTCCAGTGTGCTTGCGGGTCATGGGCGGTGGCGGTTCCCGGCGGCAGGAACTGGCGCACCACATCGAGCAGGTGCCCGGCCCGGTACACGATGCTCCCCGGTACCAGCGCGGCTTCCTCGGCACTTTCCGGCGGCAGAACCTGGCGCAGCGGCTGCTCGGTGCGGGTCTGCAGTGCCAGGCTCATCGCCAGGGCCCCGCGCACCGGTCGCAATATGCCAGACAGCGACAGCTCGCCGGCAAACATGTGGCCCGCCAGCCGGTCGGCACCGATCTGACCGCTGGCCGCCAGCACGCCCAGCGCGATCGGCAGGTCGAAGCGACCAGAGTCCTTGGGTAGGTCCGCCGGTGCCAGATTGACCGTGATCCGCTTGTTGTGCGGGAATTCGAGCCCCGAATTCAGGATCGCCGAGCGCACGCGCTCACGGGCTTCCTTGACCTCGACATCGGCAAGGCCCACCAGCATGAAACTGGGCAATCCGTTGGCCAGATGCACCTCAACCGTCACCGTTGCAGCGTCCAGCCCAAGCAATGCACAACTTTGTACCAGGGCCAGGCTCATTGTGGTGATTCCTTGTTTCGGTGCGTACTTCTGCCCGTTGCCCCAATTTGCGCACCATCAGTGTGCGCACCATCGGGCGCAAGCCCCGCAATGTCGTGTCGACCGATTGAAGCGCACGCCCCGGTGTCAGGCATCCGCCCTGCATGTGACGGTTATGGCACGGTCTGTGCATTGGGGCTTGGGTCGTCCACGCTGATTCCAATCACCTTGAAGATGTGTCGAGTGCCTGGACCTGGGTCGTCTGGTAGCTGGCGTGACAAACAACTTTTGACAGGAGCCTGGAAATGAAAATGATTGCAGCGGTCATCAAGCCGTTCAAGCTGGATGAGGTCCGAGAGGCCTTGTCCACCATCGGGGTGCAGGGCATCACGGTGACCGAAGTCAAGGGCTTCGGACGCCAGAAAGGCCACACCGAGCTCTACCGCGGCGCCGAGTACGTGGTGGACTTTCTGCCCAAGGTCAAGATCGAAGTGGCTGTCTCCGACGAACTGTCGGAGCAGGTCATCGAAGCGATCGAAAAAGCGGCGCGCACCGGCAAGATCGGCGACGGCAAGGTATTTGTGTTCGACCTCGAACAAGTGGTACGGATTCGCACCGGCGAAACCGGAAAGGAAGCACTGTGAAGAAACTACTCCTGTCGCTGACTCTCGGGTTCGGCCTGATTCTGGGCTCTGGCGTCGTCATGGCCCAGACAACGCCGGCCGCCACCACGGAACAAACCACTGCGTCTGCGCCTGCTGCCGAAGCTGCAGCTGCTCCCGCTGTTGCCGAAGTAACTCCTGCGGCTGCCGCCAAGGCGCCGACGGTCGACAAGGGTGACGTGGCCTGGATGATGGTCTCCACCATCCTGGTCATCCTGATGGTGGTGCCCGGCCTGGCCCTGTTCTATGGCGGCCTGGTGCGCAGCAAGAACATGTTGTCGGTGCTGATGCAGGTGCTGGTGGTGTTCTCGCTGATATCGGTGCTGTGGGCCGTGTATGGCTACAGCCTGGCATTCGGTGGTTCCGGCCTGATTTTTGCCAACCTGGACAAGGTCTTCCTGTCTGGTGTGACGACAGCATCGCTGGCAGACACGTTCACCGAAGGCGTCAAGATTCCGGAGTTCATCTTCATCGCGTTCCAGGCGACGTTCGCCGGCATCACCTGTGCACTGATCGTGGGTTCATTCGCCGAGCGCATCCGTTTTGGTGCGGTACTGTTGTTCTCGGTTCTTTGGTTCACGTTCAGCTATGTGCCGATCGCACATATGGTGTGGGGCTCAGGTGGTTATCTGCTGGGCAAGGGCGCGCTCGATTTCGCCGGCGGTACCGTCGTACATATCAATGCGGCCATGGCCGGCCTGGTAGGTGCCTACATGGTTGGCAAGCGGGTCGGGTATGGCAAGGAGGCGATGGCGCCGCACAGCCTGACCTTGACCATGGTGGGTGCGTCGCTGCTGTGGGTCGGCTGGTTCGGCTTCAACGCAGGATCCAACCTCGAGTCCAATGGCGGCGCCACGCTGGCCTTCATCAACACCTTGTTTGCCACTGCGGCTGCTGTGCTGGCATGGTCAGGCGGCGAGGCGCTGTCCAAAGGCAAGGCTTCGATGCTGGGTGCGGCGTCCGGCGCTGTTGCCGGTCTGGTGGCCATCACGCCGGCTTGTGGCTCGGTCGGCCCGATGGGCGCGATCATCATCGGGCTGCTGGCAGGTTTCCTGTGCCTGTGGGGTGTCACCGTACTCAAGAAGATGCTGGGTGCAGACGACTCGCTGGACGTGTTCGGTGTCCACGGCGTCGGCGGTATTCTAGGAGCCATGCTGACCGGCGTGTTCACCGCACCCGGCCTGGGGGGCACCGGATCAGCCGAGTTCTCGATCAGCCATCAATTGCTGGTGCAGGGCGAAGGCGTGCTCATCACCATCGCCTGGTCTTCCGTCGTGGCTTTCATCGCCTACAAGATCGTGGATATGGTGATCGGTTTGCGCGTCAGCGAAGAAGACGAGCGCGAAGGTCTGGATATCCGTTCGCACGGGGAGACGGCCTACAGCCGCTGATCCGCGGTTGCCGGGTACGCGCCGGATGCAAGGTCCGGACCCCGCATGAATTTCGCATGTGATCCAAGGTGATTTTGAGTCCGCGTGAGCCTCCGGTTCACGCGGATTTTTTCCGTTCCTTGCGCCCCATGCAAAATACGGGGATACACAACGGCATCCCCATGACTCCATCCGTGATACTTCGATGTGGTTCGCTGCGCTGCGAGGTGGCGCCACAACTGGGCGCTGCGATCGCCGGGTTCTGGCGCGACGACTTGCCGGTCTTGCGTTCCACCCCCGCAGCGGAACTATCCCAGGTGCGGCTTTCGGGCTGCTACCCGCTGGTGCCATTTTCGAACCGTGTCGCCCATGCCACTTTGCTCTGGAATGGCACCAGCCATCCACTGGTCGGCAACTTTTCCCCGGAGCCCCATTCCATTCATGGTGTGGCCTGGATGCGCCCCTGGCAGGTGCTCGATGCCGATGACGGTTTTGCCTTGCTGTCGTTTGAACACCAGGCCGACGCCAGCTGGCCTTTCGCCTTCGATTGCTCGCAGGCCTTGCGACTGTCGTCCAACGCGCTGGAGGTCACCCTCAGCGCCACCAACCAGTCGGAACAGGCGGCACCATTCGGGCTGGGCTGGCATCCGTTTTTCGCCAAGCGCTCTGGCAGCCGGGTCCGTTTCCAGTCGACAGGACGCTGGGAAATGGGAGCGGAAAATTTGCCAACACATCGGCTCGAAAACACGGGAATGGACGTGGACTGCGATACGCTCGACATCGACCACTGCTTCGACGGCTGGCGCGACGAAGTCGTGCTGCAGGACCCGCACATGACCGTGCGCCTGAGCTCGAGCCTCGATCATCTGGTGGTGTTTACCAATGCCACCCGCGACTTCATCGCCATCGAGCCGGTCAGCCATGTCAACAATGCGATCAACATGGCGGGCACGGACGCCGCACGCTTGCAACAGTTGGGCGTTCAGGTGTTGCTGCCGGGAGAGTCGATGAGCGCTACCATGCGAATCGAAACTGGACCGGGAACATGAACTGGCACGCCGTCACCCAAGAACCCAGCGCACTGGGAGAGTCACCGTTCTGGCATCCGCAAGAGCGGCTGCTGTACTGGGTCGACATTCCCGGACGCAAGATCCTGCGCGCCAACCCGGTAACAGGCGCCGTGCAAAGCTGGGAGATGCCGCTGGAGCCCGGTTGCATTGCGCCGGCTGCCAGCGGCGGCCTGGTTGTGGCCTTGCGCGATGGGATCTACCGGGCCCAGGAGTGGGGCGTCGGACTGCGGCTATTGCACCGGATCGATCACGATGTGTTGACAACCCGCTTCAACGACGGAAAGGCGGATCCGCTGGGCCGTTTCTGGGCCGGCACGATGTACGAACCCCGGACTGCGGCCGTGGCTGAATTGCTGGCGCTCGATTGCCGCGATGGGCGCACGCCGCATGTTCAGCGCATGGCCGGTGGTGCGACGATTGCCAATGGTCTGGCCTGGTCGCCCGACCAGCGCCAGGTCTATTGGGCCGACACGCAGCAGCACACGATCTGGGTCTGGGATTGGGAAGCAGAGAAAAACATCATGCGTGGCGAGCGGGTGTTTCACCACTTTGCGCCCAAGCCGCCGGGCTGGCACAGCGGCATGCATGGTTATGGTGGTCGCCCTGATGGCGCCGCGGTCGATTCCGAGGGCAACTACTACGTGGCCATGTTCGAAGGTCAGCGCCTGCTCAAGCTCGCCCCTGACGGCCACATCCTGACCGAGCTCGAAACCCCGGTGGTCTGCCCCACCATGCCGTGTTTCGGCGGTGACGATCTCAAGACGCTGTACATCACGTCGGCGCGGCACAACCGACCGGCACAGGAGCTGCAGCAGATGCCCGAATCGGGCTGTGTGTTCGCAACGCGGGTCGACGTGCCCGGGTTGCCGGTCAATCTGTTCCGCGATTGACATACAAATTTTTGAACGCGCCGCGTTCAAAAGCGTCACGCTGGCATCGGTAGGTGTCGTTACCATCGGACGGATGGACAAGGTGCTGAGCACGCTCAAAGAACAGATTCGATCCGCCATGGCGGACCGCTCCGTGCTGCGCATCCGGGGTGGCGGCAGCAAAGACTTCTACGGTGAACGTCTTTTGGGCCAAGTGCTCGACACCCGGCCATTGCACGGCATCTGCAGTTACGAGCCCAGCGAGCTGGTCGTCACGGTGCGGGCAGGCACACCACTGGCCGAACTGGAAGCGCTGCTGGCCGGGCATGGCCAGTACCTGGCGTTCGAGCCACCCCATTTCGGTTCGGATGCGACCGTCGGCGGCATGGTCGCTGCCGGACTGTCCGGCCCCGCACGGGTGAGCGCAGGTGCGGTGCGCGACCATGTCCTGGGTGTGCAGATGATCAACGGTCGGGCCCAGCTGCTGCATTTCGGTGGGCAGGTGATGAAGAACGTGGCCGGTTATGACGTGTCGCGCCTGATGGCCGGCTCACTCGGCACGCTGGGCCTGATCACCGAGGTCTCGCTCAAGGTGCTGCCAAGGCCGGTTGCCGAGGCAAGCCTGCGTTTCGAGCTGGCGCAGGCCGATGCTTTGCGCCAGCTCAACCGATGGGCGGGGCAGCCCTTGCCGATCAATGCCAGTTGCTGGTTCCAGCAGCCGGACCAGGGCGGACAACTGGTCCTGCGGTTGCGCGGCGCGCAGGCGGCGGTTGTCGCAGCGTGCCGGTTGCTGGGCGGCACGCAGTTCGAACCGGCGCAGGCGCAGGTTTTTTGGCAGTCGGTGCGCGAGCACAGCGGCGCCATGTTTGGCGGCGCGGACGAAAGCTGCCTGTGGCGGCTGAGTGTGCCGGACACGGCGGCACCATTGCCGTTGCCGGATCTGGAGCCGGTACTCGAATGGGGTGGCGCTTTGCGCTGGGTCCGGGCCAGCGCAGCGCGCGCGCAGGAGTTGCGTCGCGTGGCCGAAGCGGTCGGTGGCCAGGCCCTGCTGTTTCGGCGTGGCGGCGACGACAGCCCGCCGTTGCCGACCTTTCTGCATCCGATGGCCGCGCCCTTGCAACGCATCGCCCGTGACTTGCGCCAGCAATTCGACCCGGCGGGCGTTTTCAGCCATGCGCGGATGTCAAGTGCGTCCTAGCAACCGACAGACCTGACCGTGCAGACAAAGCTCTCAGCCGAATACCAGGGCACGCCGGATGGCCTGGCCGCAGAAGCCATATTGCGTAAATGCGTGCATTGCGGCTTTTGCACCGCGACCTGCCCGACTTACCAGTTGCTCGGCGATGAACTCGACGGACCGCGCGGGCGCATCTACCTGATGAAGCAGGTGCTCGAAGGCCAGCCGCCTACGCGCAAGACCCAGTTGCATCTGGACCGCTGCCTGACCTGCCGCAACTGCGAGACCACCTGTCCCAGCGGCGTCGACTACGGCCATCTGCTCGATATCGGGCGCAAGCTGGTCGATGCCAAGGTGTCGCGTCCGGCGGGGGAGTCGCTGGTGCGATGGGCGCTCAAGGAAGGGTTGCCGTCACCGCTGTTTGCACCCGCCATGCGCGTGGGCCAGATGGTGCGCGACTTCCTGCCCGGCAAATTGCGCGACAAGGTGCCCGCGCGCCAGGATGCCGGCAGTTGGCCGCAGCGCAGCCATCCGCGCAAGATGCTGATGCTGGCAGGTTGTGTGCAGCCTGCGATGATGCCCAACATCAACACGGCGACAGCCCGCGTCCTCGATGCCATCGGCATCGAGACCCTGGTCGCACCTTCGGCCGGATGTTGCGGCGCGGTCAAGTTTCACCTCAATGACCAGCAAGGGGGACTGGCCGCGATGCGCGCCAACATTGACGCCTGGTGGCCCTGGATCGACCGTGCCGATGGCGCCGTCGAGGCAATTGTCATGAACGCCTCGGGTTGTGGCGTCACGGTGAAGGAGTATGGCCATTTGTTGCGGGATGATCCTGCCTACGCGCAAAAGGCCGCCCGTGTCAGCGCATTGACGCGCGACTTGAGTGAACTGCTGCCCGAGCTGGCACAGGCGCTGGTCGGGCGCATCGATAGCGCGCGTATCCCGCCGCTGCTGGCCTACCATCCCCCGTGCACGCTGCAACACGGTCAAGGCTTGCACGGCATGGTCGAGCAGCATCTAAAGGCACTCGGTTTCACGCTCAGGGTGGCGGTCAACGAGGCGCATCTGTGCTGCGGCTCGGCGGGTACCTACTCGGTGCTGCAGCCCCATTTGGCGCAGCAGCTGCGCGAACGCAAGCTCGGGCACCTGCAAGAACTCGCACCCAGCGCGATCGTGTCGGCCAACATCGGCTGCATCACGCACCTGCAAAGCGGCACGCAACTGCCGGTACACCACTGGGTGGAGGTCCTCGATCAGGCCTTGCTGAGCGCGGCGCAAACGCAGCACGGTTCGGCCTGATACCGATTTGTTGCCCGTGTCGTGCGCCATGCAGGCACTGTCGGTTGCAGGCCGGGTGCGTTTGTGCGAACCCTTACTCCATGCCGGCTTGTAACTTGCCGGCGCCTGCGAACACGGCATCGAATGCATCGGCCGGCATCGGGCGGGCAAACAGGTAACCCTGGCCAAAGTCGCAGCCGGCGCCCAGCAGCAGATCGCGTTGCGCCGGCGTTTCGACGCCTTCTGCGATGACCTGCATGCCCAACTCGTGTGCCATCACGATGATGGCCTTGCACAGGGCCAGTTCGGTACCGCCCGGAACCAGTTCGCGTACGAACGACTGGTCGATCTTGAGGTAGTCGATGTCAAAGCGCTGCAGATAGGTCAGTGACGAAAAACCGGTTCCGAAGTCGTCCAGCGAAACCTGAATGCCGCACTGGCGCAGTTCCAGTAGTTGTGCGGCTACTGAATTGCTGGTGTCCAGCAGCAGGCCTTCGGTAATCTCGACCACGACCGCATGGCCGGGCAGGCCGATGTTCGTCAGGTGGTCGATCCAGGCATGCTGGCGTCCGGCGTCGTTGTGAAACTGGGTCGGCGACTTGTTGATGCTGATCTGGAAGTCCGGGTCGTAACGCCTGCGCCACTCTGCAACCTGCGCGGCGGCAGTATGAAAGACCCATTCGCCGATGTCGATGATCAGCCCGGTCGATTCCGCCACCGGGATGAACTCGCCCGGACTGATCAGGCCGCGCATCGGATGTTGCCAGCGGATCAGCGCCTCGGCCTTGTGTATCGAACCGTCCAGCAGCGAAACAATGGGTTGGTAGACCAGGTGGAACTGGTTGTCGGTCAGACTTGCCCGCAGATCGTTGGCCAGCCGAACCCGGTTTAGCGCAGACTCCTGCAAGGCTGGCGTGAAGAAGCGAAACCGATTGCGTCCGGCGGCCTTGGCCGCGTAGAGCGCCTGGTCGGCGTTCTTGAACAAGGCTTCCACATCGCTGCCGTCGCCCGGATACATCGTGATCCCGATGCTGGCGGAGATAAATACCTGTTCGTTGCCGACCTGGAACAGCGCCGCCATGGCGGACAACACGGCAGCCAGAATCCGATCGAGCTGGCCGTCATCATCCAGCTTGGACAGCACCAATGTGAATTCGTCCCCGCCCATGCGCGAGACCGTGTCCGACTCGCGCACGCAGGCGCGGATGCGCCGGGCAGCCTCGACCAGCAACTGGTCGCCGGCATCGTGGCCCAGCGTGTCGTTCACCTCCTTGAAATGGTCCAGGTCGACAAACAGTATCGCCATCTGCTTGCCTTCGCGATCGACCCTCTTGAATTCGAGTTCCAGCCGGTCGCGCAACATGCGCCGGTTCGGCAGGCCGGTCAGCATGTCGAAGTTTGCCTGCTGCCAGACCAGTGCCTCGGCACTCTTGCGTTTGGTGATGTCGGTATGGGTGCCGATCATGCGCAGCGGTCGGCCTTGCGCGTCGCGGCCGATCACCATGCCACGCGACAGAATCCATTTCCAGCTGCCATCGCGGCAGAGAATGCGATGTTCGTTTTGGTAGGTCGCGGTCAGGCCATCGAGGTGGTTTTGAAGGTCCTGCATCATGGCCGGCTTGTCCTGCGGATGGGTCAACAGGTCCAGGCCATCGGGATGGTCGGACATCTCGTCATTGGCGTATCCGTACATTTCCTTGCATCCCTGGGATATCTGTTCCACGCCGGTGGCGATGTCCCAATCCCAGACGCCGTCGCCGGCACTTTCGAGTGCCAGCTTCCAGCGATCTTCAGTTTCGCGCAATGCCTGCTCCGCCTGTTCGGCGCGCTTGCGCTCGGTCGCATCGCGGAAGTCGAAAACTACGCCGCCGATGGCTTCCTCGTCCAGGAAGTTGGTGGCCAGGGATGCGAGGAAACGCCATTGCCCGTCGCTGTGGCGATAACGCAGTATCTGCTCCCCGGAATTCCCCTGCCGCAGCACGACACGGGTCATTGCCTCGCGCGCCAGTTGCCGGTCCTGCGGATGCATGGCGTCGAACAGATTCTGTCCGCGCAGCGTGTCTGCATCCAGACCCAGCATTTCCCGCGCGGCGTCACTGGCATACAGGACGGTGCCGTGCGGATCGCACACCATTGTCATGACCTGTGCCTTTTCGGTCAGGGTCCGGAACCGCTGTTCGCTGGCTGACAAGGCAAGCAGGGCACGATGGGCCTCGGTGATGTCTTCGACAGTGCCTTCGAAAAACTGGACGCGCCCACTCGCGTCACGCACGGTATGGGCGTTTTCACGGATCCAGACCCGTTCTCGGGTCTTGTGCCGGTAGATCTCGGAGCGGAAGTTGACAACCCGCCCTTCGGACTCCATCAGATCCAGGAAGCGGCGCCTTTGCAACGGGTCGACGTACCACTCGCGGCCGATATCCTGAATGCTCGAAAGCATCTCCTCTTCGCTCTCGTATCCGTTGATGCGCACCAGGGCCGCGTTGGCGCGCAACTGCCGCCCGTCGGGCGTGGAGCGGTAGGCGCCAATGGGCAGCAATTCGAAGAGCGTAGAAAAATCGGACTGGTACATCGGTGGTGCGAGCGTAACAAACTGGCGCTACCTGTGGTTCCTGCGCACAGGCGAACACGCCAGCCATGTGCAGAAGTGGGCAATTCTCCGGTTGGCGGCTCAGACCTCCAAGGCCGCCTCGATGGGCTCGTTCAGCGCAAGCACGCTGCCGCCCCGGCCGACCAGGAACTGGGTGAAGTTCCACTTGATGGCCTTGCTGCCCAGCAGTCCCGGCGCCTGCTCGCACAACCATTTCCAAATGGGGTCAGCTTGATCACCGTTGACGTCAAACTTGGCCATCATCGGAATACGAGCTGCTTCAGTGGCATGGGCTTGCCGTCCATCTGCATGACCGAGAAGTCATAGATTGCAGTCATCGTATTCTCCTTCTGTGCATCGTCGACGGCCGCACCAGACATCCTTTGGCGAGGCTGGCCTAACGGGGTCCACCTGCGATACTACCGACATATGAAGTCGCTGACACATCGTATCTATCAGGGCGCGCGCGGGCTGGTTGTCAGTGATCCGCAAATTGCCGAAGATGCGGTACTTGGCAATATCCGTAGGCTGCGCTGGCTGCTCCCGCTTTTTCTGGCGCTGGTGCTGCTGTTGCTGGCTGTTTTCGCTTTCAAGCCGATCGGCACCACCGCGCAAAGCGTGACCTGGTGGCAAGCGGTCATGAACGTCTATCGCGTCGCGATTGTCTGGATTATCCTGATGGGGCTTGCGGTCTGGCGCATGTCGTCCCGGACCCACGCAGACACCGGTGTACGGGTGTTGCAGTTCATGGCGCCACTGGCGTTTCTGATCTTCACCGCCGTGTTGTCGATCCTTGACCAGTGGGTATCGCCCAACATCAGCCCCTATATCCTGGGCTGCATTTCGGTCAGTCTGCTGTTCCTGCTTCCGCCGGCCACGGCGGTCGGAGCGTTGCTTTGCGCCTACGTGTTGTTCTTTGTTGGCCTGGGATTTACACAGCCGGACCAGACCCAGCTGCTGTCCAATCGCGCCAACGGTTTTGGGGCGACGCTGCTGGCGCTGGTGATCTCGCTGGGTATGTGGAATCGCAACACCCGGTACAACCTGCTGCAGCGTGAACTGACGGTGCGCAACCAGGCGCTTGAGAAACAGCAGGCCGAGCTGGTCTGGCTGGCGACACGCGACGCGTTGACCGGTCTGTTCAACCGCGGTGAATTCATGCGTCTGGCCGAAAAGGAGTTGATGCGCACGCAACGCCATGGCGGCAACACCTGCATCTTCGTCATCGACCTGGACTACTTCAAGGCCATCAATGACCGCCATGGGCATCCGGCCGGCGACAAGGTGCTGGTGCATGTGGCCAACAAGCTGGGTGACGGAATTCGCAACACCGACATGGTGGCACGCATCGGCGGCGAGGAGTTCGTCGTGCTGTTGCCGCAGACCGATATCGATGCGGCCGTGGCGCTGGCGCAGAAACTGCGCCGCCAGTTGCGCGAGTCCCCGGCGCAGGTCAGCAGTGATCTTCAGGTGCCCTTCACCGCAAGTTTCGGCGTCGCATGTATGCCCGGCGGGCACAAGGGATCGGTGGCTGCGTTGTATGCGGCTGCCGACAACGCGCTGTACGATGCCAAGCGCGCAGGGCGCGATCGGGTTGCACGCACCGAGCCCGACGCAACGTTGACGCCGTCGGACTTTCAGCGCATGCGGCGCAGCGGATAGGCCAAGGCCGCTGGCGATGGCCGTGGCGCAGCCACAAGTCTCAGAGATGCAGCTTGTCGTTGCGTGCGATCTCGAGCAGATGCTCGACTTCTGCGCGGTGATGGACACAGTTGTGCTTGTGCCAGCGCCGGATCAGCCACATCACCAATGCCACCGCAATGCCGAAGCCGGTGATGGCGCCGAAGGTGGGAACGCCGACGCCGGCAGACAGGCTGTAGGCAGCGCCCAGTACCAGGATGCAGGCCTGTTCGTTGAAATTCTGCACCGCGATCGAGCGGCCAGCCCCCATGAGGTTGTGTCCGCGGTGTTGCAGCAAGGCATTCATCGGAACCACCAGGAAACCACCCAGCGCGCCGAGCAGGATCAGGAATGGCGCCGCGACCCAAACGTTGTGGATGAAGATCAGCAGGATGATCAACCCGCCCATGCCGATGCCCAGCGTCAACACCCGCGGACCGTCTTCCAGGCGCATGCGTATCGAGGCGAGGATGGCGCCGGCGGCCATGCCGATGGCAACCACCCCCTGCAACGCCGACGCCTGCGTGACCGAATATCCCAGCGCCACGGCGGCCCACGACAGGACGATGAAGCGCAGGTTTCCGGCAACCCCCCAGATCAGCGTCGTGGCGGCCAGCGAGATCTGTCCCAGCCGGTCGCGCCACAGACGCATATTGCAGGTCCAGAAATCGGGCAGGAGTACGACGGGATTGCGCGGCAAAGCCCGCATCTCCACGCCAGTGAGGGGAATGTGGGTGTTGAACCAGGCGGCCAGCAGGTAGACGACGATCAGCACGCTGATCGCCGCCTCGGGCGCGGTCGTGATGCCGGTATCGATGAGCGGGAAATCGAAACCCAGCAATACGGTTGACACGGCGTGGCTGACCAGTTGGCCGCCGAGCAATACGCCCAGGATGATGGAGCCAATTGTCAGGCCTTCGATCCAGCCATTGGCCTTGACCAGTTGCGAGGACGGCAGCAGCTCAGTCAGAATGCCGTATTTCGCCGGAGAATACGCGGCTGCGCCAAGCCCGACGATCGCGTACGACAGCAGCGGATGGGTTCCGAACAACATCATCAGGCAGCCTGCCACCTTGATGAAATTGCTGATCAGCATCACCTGCCCTTTGGGCCGGGAATCCGCGAAAGCACCGACGAAGGGTGCCAGCAGCACATAGAAGAGTGCGAACATCGGCACCAGGGCCGCCTGTTGCCACTCGCCAGCCTTGTGGCTTCGGAGCAATTGGACTGCGGTGACGAACAGCGCATTGTCGGCCAGCGAGCTGAAGAACTGCGCTGCCATGATGGTGTAGAACCCGCGCTTCATGCCGTGCTGTGTGGGCTATCAGGACAGCTGATGCCGGTGTCTATTGATCTGGTCTCCAACGTGGGCACGGTTATATCACGCCGTAAGCTGCCAAAATCGGTGTTCCTTGCGTTGCCCACTGTTTGCGACCTGTCCCATGCCCCGTCCGATCCTTGCCACCATCCATCTCGATGCGCTGCGCCACAATCTTGCGCGCTGCGCCAGTCTGGCCCCCGATGCCAAGGTCTGGGCCGTGGTCAAGGCCAACGCCTATGGGCATGGCATCGAAAGGGTATTCGAGGGCTTACGCGCGGCCGATGGATTTGCGTTGCTGGACCTGGACGAGGCGCAGCGCGTACGCGATCTGGGCTGGCGCGGCCCGATCCTGCTGCTCGAAGGCGTTTTCGACGCCCGCGACCTGGAGCTGTGCTCCCGACTGGGCCTTTGGCATACGGTGCACTGCAACGCCCAGATCGACATGCTGGCGATGCACAAGACCCATGTGCCGCACCGTGTCTTCCTCAAGATGAACTCCGGTATGAACCGGCTGGGTTTCCGGCCCCAGGCGTACCGCGCCGCGTGGTCCCGGCTCGATGCCTTGCCGCAGGTCGGGGAAATCTCGCTGATGACGCATTTCAGCGATGCCGACGGGCCGACCGGCATCACCGCACAGATGGCGGCGTTCCGGGCGGCGACGCAGGATCTTCCGGGCGAGCGCAGCGTTGGCAACAGCGCTGCGACGCTGCGCCACATGGACCCGGCCGAGGCAGTGCCGGGTATTGCAGGCGCATCGGACTGGATCCGGCCCGGCATTGCCACCTATGGCAGTGCCCCGGATTTCCCGGAGCACGATGCGGCCCACTGGGGCCTGCGCCCGACCATGACGCTGTCTTCGCAGGTCATCGGGGTGCAGGAACTGCAGCCGGGAGACACGGTCGGTTACGGCTCCGCGTTTGTGGCCGATCGCGCCATGCGCATCGGTGTCGTGGCCTGCGGGTATGCCGACGGTTATCCCCGGGTTTGCCCGACCGGAACGCCTGTCCTGCTCGATGGCATGCCTACGCGCACGATCGGCCGGGTCAGCATGGACATGTTGACGATCGACTTGGGGCCGACGCCCGAGGCCGGCATCGGTTCGCAGGTAGTACTCTGGGGTGGCATGCCCGATGCCGTGGTGCCGATCGATGTGGTGGCGCGCGCGGCAGGTACAGTGGGCTACGAGTTGATGTGTGCGCTGGCGCAGCGCGTGTCGGTCGCGGTGGCCTGACTCGGCAGTATATGGGTGCGATCTGGTAAGGGACCATGGAATACAAAGACTACTACAAGGTGATGGGCCTGGCGCGCGACGCCAGTGCCGATGACATCAAGAAGGCCTACCGGCGGCTGGCCCGCAAGTACCATCCGGACGTGAGCAAGGAAGCCGGAGCCGAGGCGCGGTTCAAGGAGATCGGCGAAGCCAATGAAGTGCTCAAGGATCCGGAAAAGCGCAGTGCCTATGACCGGCTGGGCGCCAACTGGCAGGCCGGGCAGGACTTCCGCCCGCCACCGGACTGGAATGCCGGTTTCGAAGGTGCTGGCCGGGGCTTCAGCGAACAGCAAGCCGCCGACCATAGTGATTTTTTCGAAACCTTGTTCCGGCGCGGATTTGGCGGTGGGCCGACCGGGCAGGCGGACCCAGCGGGCGGTAGACACGGCGGCTTCCATGCCCATGGCGAGGATCGCCATGCCCGGATCCAGATCGACCTGGAAGACGCCTACAACGGCGGGCAGCGCAGCCTGAGCCTGCGCGTGCCCGAGGTCGACGCGCAGGGCCGCGTCAGTACGCGCGAACATACGATCGAATTCGTCGTACCCAAAGGCGTGCGCGCGGGACAACATATCCGGCTCGCCGGCCAGGGCGCGCCCGGCATCGGCCAGGGCAAACCCGGCGACCTGTACCTGGAGGTGGAGTTCCGGACCCATGCACATTACCGGGTGGACCAGCGCGACGTCTATCTCGACCTGCCGGTGGCGCCCTGGGAAGCGGCGCTGGGTGCGCAGATCGAGGTGCCGACGCCGGCCGGCAAGGTCGAGCTGACGATCCCCGCCGGATCCAGCGCCGGTCGCAAGCTGCGCCTGCGCGGGCGTGGCATTCCGGGCGCGACGCCGGGGGACTTCTATTTCGTGTTGCAGATCGCCTTGCCGAGCGCGAGCTCCGACGCCGACCGTGCGATCTACAGTGGCATGTTGTCGCACTTCAAGACGTTCCAGCCACGTGCCAAACTGGGAGGCCAGCCATGAATGCCCATTCGACTTCACTGATCACCGATGTGTTGATCCTCGAGGAGCAGCAGGACCTGTCGCTTGATGAGTTGTGCCGGGCCTGTCAATCCCAGGTCGAGCAGCTGATGGCGCTGGTTGACGAAGGAGTGATTGCGCCGCAGGGTGCGGCGCCGGTCCAATGGCGCTTTTCCGGCGTACATCTGCGCCGCGCGCGGGTGGCCATACGCTTGCAACGCGATCTGCACGTCAACACGGCCGGCGCAGCGCTGGCGCTGCAACTGATGGACGAGATCGAAGCGCTGCGCGCCCAACTGGAGCGGTTCGGCGCCTGAGGCTGGCGCCGGTGAATCAGTTCGCCTGCGCCAGCACGAAGTCGATGAAGCCGCGCTCGACATTGGCCACGGTCAGCCGCAACCGCACGGCCTGACCGACATCCAGCCGGGGCGGCCGGCCCACCAGCTTGCCTTCGACCGGTGGCGTGAAGATGCGCACCCAGCTGGCCTCGTCGTTGATGCCGGTGACCAGGCCGTCGAATTCCTCGCCGATGCGGTTCTCGAGCACCAGGGCGGCTTCCGACTTGCGTAACTGCCGCTCGACTTTCTGCGCCGCATCTTCCTGCGCCGTGCATTGATGTGCCAGTTCTCCGAGCTGCGCATTGTCGTAGGGCGGGTGGGTGTTGCCCAGAATGGCCTTGATCAGCCGCGCCGTGATCAGATCCGGGAAGCGCCGGTTCGGCGCGGTCGAATGCATGTAGTCGCGCACCGCCAGGCCGAAATGCCCGATAGGTGGGCCGGCCGGCGTTTCCACGACATATTCACCCCGGCCCATCAGCTTGACGATGACCAGTGACAGGTCCGGAAAACGCAGCGGGTCGACCTGACGCCGCAGCGCCAGGAACTGCTCCAGCGCCTTGCCGTCGGGCTGCTCCGGCAAGGTCGTACCGTACTGCTTTGCCAGGTCGACGATGCGTTGCCAGCGTTCCGGTGAACGCACGATGCGGCGCAGCGACACCCCGCCATGGCTGGCCAGGAAGTGCGCGGTGCAGCCGTTGGTGGCAACCATCAGCTCCTCGATCAGTTGGCGCGCCCGGTTGTGGGGTTGCTCGCGAATGTCGACGACTTTTTCGCCTTCGAACACCGCGCGCGGCTGGAAAGTTTCGAACTCCAGCGCACCCTGCACGCGGCGGCGCGCGCGCAGTTGCTGTGCCACGCTGTCCTGGGTGCGCAGTTGCGCGTCCATTCCCGGCACGGCGCGGGCAGCCGCAGGCAAAGGCGCCCCGCCTTCGAGCCAGTCGGACACCGCGTCATAGGCCAGTTGGGCCTTGTTGCGCACCAGCGCGCGGAACACCGAGGAGCCGGCCAGGCTGGCGTCGGCATTGAACACCATGGTGGTGACGATGGCCAGCCGGTCCTGGTCCTGGTTCAGCGAGGTCAGGTCGGTCGAGAGGCGCTCGGGCAACATCGGGAAGATGCGCGCGCCGGTGTAGACCGAGGTGGTGTTGATGCTGGCGTGCCGGTCGATGGCGCTGCCTTTGGGCACCAACGCGTCCACGTCAGCGACGGCGACCAGAATCTTGACCCGGCCATCGGCCAACACTTCGCTGACGCTGAGCTGGTCGAGATCGCGCGAGTCGTCGTTGTCGATCGAGCACCAGTCCAGCGCTCGCAGATCGGTGGCGTCCGGGTCCGTGGCGGCTCCCCTGATCGCGGCAACTTGCTCCAATGCGGCCGCGGGAAATTCCGGCTCGAGGCCACGCTCGCGCATGGTGTCGGCGGCGATTCGCGCCAGGTCGGAACGGGTGTGGAAGTGGCGTGAAGTCATGCGCCAATATACGCCGGTTCCTGCTGCCGGCACGGTCAGTGCAATCGCCGTCAGCGACGGCAGCGCGCCGCTACCGCGCGAACCGGTCAGTACAGGCCGTGCACCCGGGCGTGCAGTCGGGCCAGCCCGAGCAGCACGTCGGTGAACGGCGTCGGCTGCCTGGTGAGCTGCCCTAGTTCGCGTACCGCGGTCACCAGCGCATCGAGCTCCACCGGCTTGCCGGCTTCTACGTCCTGCAGCATCGAGGTTCTGAACGCGCCCAATTTGCGCGTGACGGCGTGGCGGTCTTCCGGTTCCTGGTCGATCTCCAGTCCGATCTGGTGGCCGATTTGCCGGGCTTCAAGCATCACCTTGGAGCAGAAGTCGCGCACCAGGTCGTCTTCCATCACCTGCAGGCTGGTGGCGCCTGTGAACGCGCTGATCGGGTTCATGGTCATGTTGCCCCACAACTTGAACCAGATGTCGTGCTGAATGCGTTCGGACACCGGCGCCTCGAAACCGGCCTGCACCAGCAAGGCCGACAACGCGAGTACCCGCGCGCTGCGCTGGCCGGAGGGCTCTCCAACGATGATCTTGTTGCCAAAGCCATGCTGTACCGATGCCGGCGCGGCGACCGAGCAGCTGGCATGCACGACACCGCCGACGACGTGGCTCGCTGCAATCGCCTGGCCGATCACGCCACCCGGATCGATCGACTCGAGTTGCCGGCCCTGCAGTTCGCCGCCAAAGCCCTGCAGAAACCACCAGGGAACGCCGTTCATCGCGCACAGCACCAGCGTGTCCGGGCCGAGCAGCGGCGCGATCTGCTGTGCCACCTCGCGCAGGGCCGGCGCCTTGACCGCGATCACCACCAGGTCCTGGACGCCGAGCGTCGCCGGGTCGGCCGTGGCCTGGACGCGATGGATTTCGATGCGCTGCGTGTCGCCAGTGCCAGTCTGCAGGCGCAATCCATCGTGTTGCAAGGCTGCCAGCGTGCGACCGCGCGCAAGCAGCGAGACGTCACAACCGGCGCGTGCCAGTCCGGCGCCCAGCCAGCCACCAATGGCGCCGACACCCACGATACAGGTCTTGTGCAAAGAGTTCGTCATGGTGCTCTGTCAGTTGCAATAGCTTGCGTCGACGCGTTCGACCTGGCGCACCAGTGCGTCGAACATGTCCTGCCCGGCGCCATGGCCGGGGTTGAATTGCAGGGAGTCCCGTGCGCACCGGGCCGCGACCGTCTCAGCGATCGGGATGGCGGGCCCCATGCTCAGCGTCGCGAGCTGGATCTCGCACGCACGCTGCAGCGTCCACAGAGTCGCGAAGGTCAGCGCCAGCGTCTCGCCCCAGGCCAGCAGGCCATGGTTGCGCAGGATCACCGCCGGCTTGTCGCCGATGCTCGCCAGCAGGCGCGGCGCCTCGCCGGCATGGATGGTGATGCCTTCGAAGTCGTGGTAGGCGACCCGGTCATGCAACTGCGCGCTGTAGAAATTGGTCTGCTGCAGGCCACCTTGCAAACAGGCCACTGCCAAGCCGGCCGTGGTGTGCGTGTGCATCACGCAATGCGCGCCGGGCAAGCCTTCGTGGATCGCCGCGTGCACGATGAAGCCGGCCGGGTTGACGGGATGTCTCGAGCCGCCCTGCACCCGGCCTTGCGGATCGATCTTCACCAGGTTGCTGGCAGTGACCTCGTTGTAGTGCAGGCCGAACGGGTTGATCAGGAACTGGCGCGCGCCACCGGTGACGCTGTCGGGCAGGCGCAAGGTGATGTGGTTGTAGATCATCTCGGTCCAGCCGAGCATGGCAAACACCCGGTAACAGGCGGCCAGTTCCAGCCGCGCCGCCCACTCGTGCGGATGGCAGTCGGATCCTATCGGCGAATCGGCTTCAACCATAGGTCTTGTCCGCCGGACCCGCAGCTGGCGCGGACTTGAACTCGGACGCCAGCGCGTTCGCGCCGCGCATCAGGATGCTGGTGTCCAGACCGACCGCGACGAACAGGGCGCCGAGTTCGAGATAACGTTTGGCCAGCCTGGCATCGGGCGTCAGGATGCCGGGTGCCTTGCCGGCTTTGCGGATGCGGGCGATGGCGTCTTCGATGGCTGCCTGCACCTCGGGATGGCCGGGGTTCCCGACATGGCCGAGCGACGCCGACAGGTCGGCCGGCCCGATGAAGACGCCGTCGATGCCTTCGATGGCGACGATTGCGTCCAGATTGCCCAGTGCGAGCCGGGTTTCGGCCTGCACCAGCAGGCAGACCTGCGCATTGGCCTCCAGCGCGTAATGCGGATAGCGGCCCCAGCGCGAGGCCCGGGCGCCGGCCATGCCGCGGATGCCGTCCGGCGGGTAACGGCAGGCCTGCACCAGCGCACGCGCCTGCTCCGGCGTGTCGACCATCGGCACCAGCAGATTGGG
>JBDTMH010000033.1:0-26904 GCA_039934375.1 Burkholderiaceae bacterium
CGAGAACCATGGTCAGGTAGATCTGCAACCGTTTCGCGTCGCTGCCCAGGATCTGCGTGTGGATTTCGATCTCCTTGCCCTGCTTGACCTCCTGCAGGTAGTTGATATGCGACTCCAGCGTGAAAACTGAATGTCCGGTGGCCTTGCGGCCGGCAGCGTCCAGGCCGATCAAGCCCATCACGGCCGTGGTCGCCTCACTGAACGCGACCATGTAGTAACCATCGTTCAGGTGGCCGTTGTAGTCGACCCACTGCGCCAGCACTGTGCCGCGCCAGGTCGCCAGCAACGGGGAGGCCGCCGGGTCATTCATCGAGCGAGATCCCATGCTTCAGCTTGGTCTGGCGAATCGCCTCCTGCACCGCCATCAGGCAATCATCGCGGTAGCGCTCCAGCTCGGCAATGCTGTGACTGCCCAGCTGCGCGCTGGTGCCGTCGACGACGTCGTCGATCAGCTTTTCAGTCAGCTCCGGCGCCTCGAGTTTGGTCCACGGCAACTTGAGCGCCGGGCCGAACTGCGACATGAAGTGGCGCATGCCGGCGTCGCCACCCGCCAGCGTATAGGTGAGGAAGCTGCCCATGAAGGACCAGCGTTGCCCGGCGCCGAACCGGATCGCGTCGTCGATCTCGCCGGTGGTCGCCACGCCGTCGTTGACCAGGTGCAGCGACTCGCGCCATACCGCCTCCAGCAACCGGTCGGCGATGAAGCCGGGAATCTCCTTGCGCACATGCAGTGGCCGCATACCCAGCGAACGGTACACCTTCAGCACTGCCTGGATGGCGTCGGGTGCGGTCTTTTCGCCACCGACGACCTCAACCAGTGGCAGCAGATAGACCGGATTGAATGGATGGCCGACGACACACCGCTGCGGCTGCACCGCATTCGCGTAGAACTCGCTGGGCAACAGCCCGGAGGTAGACGAGCCTATGAGCACGTCCGGCCGGGCGGCGGCACTGATACGCGCATGCAGGTCCAGCTTGAGGTCGAGACGCTCGGGTGCACTTTCCTGGATGAAGTCGGCATCCCGTACACAGTCCTCGATGGTCACGACGAAACGCAGACGATCCTGCGAGGCGCCCGTGGCGAGCCCCTTGCGCTCCAGTGCGCCCCAGGCCTTGGCGACCCGCTGGCGCAAGGCGACTTCTGCCCCCGGCGCCGGGTCCCAGGCCACGACGTCCAGGCCGTGCGCCAGAGCGCGCGCGACCCAGCCGCTGCCGATGACGCCGCTGCCCAGCGCGGCAAAGGTCTTGATGTCGGTCACAAATGCCATGCAAACTCCCGGATCGTGTTGGTTGTCATATTTCGCCTGACGCTGTATCCGTATTCGTCACCAACGTCAACGGTTCATAGCTTCAAACAGGCGATTCGCTCACACAAACAGCGGCAGCCGGCCAATTGCCAGCCGCGTCGCCAGCGGGCTCAGTTGCGCGGCTTCAGGCCCATCGCGACGCGCCCCTCGGCCGGCGTCATGACCTTGGCGCCCATACAGCCCAACATCTGGCGCGCCCGCTCTACCAGCGAACCGTTGCTGGCGTGCACACCCTTGTCCAGCCACAGGTTGTCTTCCAGACCGACGCGCACATGGCCGCCGAGCAACACCGCCTGCGCCGCCATCGGCATCTGCAGGCGGCCGATGCCAAAGCCGGCCCAAGTCGCGCCCGCAGGTACGTTGTCGACCATGGCCTTCATCGTCGTCGTGTCGGCCGGCGCGCCCCACGGAATGCCCAGGCACAGCTGGAACAGCGGCTTGTCCAGCAGACCCTCGGCGATCATCTGCTTGGCAAACCACAGATGGCCGGTATCAAAAATCTCGAGCTCGGCCTTGACGCCGAGTTCGGTGATGCGTTTGGCGCCAGCGCGCAGCGCAGCCGGCGTGGACACGTAGATCGTGTCGCCATCGCCAAAATTCAGCGTGCCGCAGTCCAGCGTGCAGATCTCCGGCCGCAAAGCCTCGATATGCACCAGCCGCGCCAGCGGGCCGATCAGGTCGGTACCGGGGCCGAAACGCATCGGGTCCTCGCCCGGGCCAATCTCCAGATCGCCGCCCATGCCGGCCGTCAAGTTGACGATGACGTCGACACCCGAGTCGCGAATGCGTTCCATGACCTCGCGGTACAAGGCCGTGTCGCGGCTCGCCTTGCCGGTCTGCGGATGGCGCACATGGCAATGCACGACGGTGGCGCCGGCCTTGGCGGCCTCGACCGCCGACGCAGCAATCTGCTTCGGCGTGATCGGCACGTTCGGATTCTTGCCGGCCGTGTCGCCGGCACCGGTCAGTGCGCAGGTGATGATGACGTTGTGGTTCATGCGGATGGTCCTCGTGAATTCTTGGTTGGAACTGGCGGTGCTGGCGCGATGGCGGGCGCCCGGTCAGTCCCGGGTACCTGGCGCGCGGCCTTGGAACGCACTGTAGCGCCAGGCCAGGCGGCGAAACCCGCCGGCTACGACCATTCGTTGACTGGCAGCGACCTTGGACACCTGGAGTGGCGGGCGCGGTTCACTCCTGATCGACCCAGCATCGCGATCCCCACGCCCACCCCTAGACTGTGTGCAACGATATCCATCGACGATGTGTCCGGTCAGTTCGCCTGCAGATTCTGGCTGCGCAGGCGCAGTGCATTGCTAATCACCGATGCCGAACTCAGGCTCATCGCCAGCGCGGCGATCATCGGCGACAGCAACCAGCCGGTGAACGCGTACAGCACGCCGGCGGCCAGTGGTATGCCGAGCGAGTTGTAAATGAAGGCGAAGGCCAGGTTTTGCTTCATGTTGGCCACGGTTGCGACCGACAACGCCCGCGCGATCGCGATGCCGCGCAGGTCGCCCTTGATCAGCGTGAGTTGGGCACTGTTCATGGCGACGTCGGTGCCGGTGCCCATGGCGATACCGACATCGGCCCGGGCCAGCGCCGGGGCGTCATTGATGCCGTCGCCGGCCATTGCGACGATGCGACCCTCGGCCTGCAGCTTCTCGACCAGCTTGAGCTTGTCTGCCGGTTTGACTTCGCCATGCACTTCGTCGATACCCAGGCGCTTGCCGACCGCCTTGGCCGTCGTCAGGCCATCCCCGGTGGCCATCACCACGCGCAAACCGGCAGCGCGCAGCGCCTTCAGCGCGTCGGCTGTCGTGGCCTTGATGGGATCGGACACCGCGAGCAATCCCGCCAGCTTCCCGTCGACGGCAATATACATCACGCTTGCGCCCTCGCCGCGCAGTTCCTCGGCCCGGGTATTCAAGGTGTCGACCGCTACACCGAGCTGCTCCATCAGAGCCGTGTTGCCCAGTGCCAGCGTTTTGCCGTCAACAGTGCCCTTCACCCCGATACCCGACTCGGAATCGAATTGCTCCGGCTTGGACAACTTGAGTCCTTGCTCGTTGGCTGCCGCCACGATGGCCGCGGCCAACGGGTGTTCGCTGCCCTGGTCCAGGCTGGCCGCCAGGCGAAGCACCTCTTCCTCCTTGTAGCCCTTCGTCGCAACGGCGCGCTCGAAGGTCGGACGGCCTTCGGTCAGCGTGCCGGTCTTGTCGACGATCAGGGTGTCGACCTTGCGCAGGTTTTCGATTGCCGCGGCATCGCGGAACAACACGCCGTTGGTCGCCCCTTTGCCGGTCGCGACCATGATCGACATCGGTGTGGCAAGTCCCAAAGCGCAGGGGCAGGCGATGATCAGCACGGACACCGCGTTGATCAGCCCGAACACCCAGCTCGGCTGCGGGCCGAAGAAACCCCAGGCGAAGAAAGTCAGCAAGGACACGGACACCACCGTGACGACGAAGTAGCCCGCCACGACATCGGCCATGCGTTGCATTGGCGCGCGCGAGCGCTGGGCCTGCGCCACCATCTGCACGATCTGCGACAACACGGTGGCCGAGCCGACATGTTCGGCGCGAATCACCAGCGCGCCGCTGGTGTTCATCGTGGCGCCGATGACCTTGTCGCCCGTGCGTTTGGTCACCGGCAGTGGTTCGCCGGTCAACATCGACTCATCGAGCGCGCTGCTGCCTTCGACCACGACGCCGTCGACTGGAACTTTCTCACCGGGGCGCACACGCAACTGGTCACCTTCGTGCACGTTGGACAGCGGCACGTCTTCCTCGCTGCCGTCGGCATTGATGCGCCGCGCAGTCTTGGCTGCAAGCCCGAGCAGCGACTTGATCGCGGCCGAGGTTTGCGAACGCGCCTTCAGCTCCAGGATCTGGCCGAACAGCGTCAGCGAGATGATCGCGGCGGCGGCCTCGAAATACACCGAAACGCGGCCGTTCATGACGAAAGTGGCAGGGAATATCTGTGGTGCAACGGTGGCAACGACGCTGTAGATGAATGCAACGCCCGTGCCCAGCCCGATCAGCGTCCACATGTTCGGACTGCGATTGATCACCGACTGCACGCCGCGCTTGTAGAACGGCCAACCCGCCCACAGCGCGACCGGCAGGGTCAGCCCGAACTCGACCCAGTTCTGGCCCACGCTGCCAAACATATTTTCGAACCACGTCACAGCATGGCCGGCCATGGCCAGAGTCACGACGACGACGGTGAACGGCAAGGTCCACCAAAAGCGGCGCTTGAAGTCGACAAGCTCCGGGTTCTCCTCATCTTCCAGCGCCGGCATCTCCGGTTCCAGCGTCATGCCGCACTTGGGGCAGTTGCCCGGGTGGTCCTGGCGGATCTCTGGGTGCATCGGACAGGTGTAGATGGCGCCCGCATCGGCGGCATCGGGTGGCGCTGGTGTTTCCGGCTCGGCGGTGTTCACATACTTCGCGGGCGAAGCTGCGAATTTCGTCTTGCACTGCGCACTGCAGAAGTAGAAGGGCCGGCCTTCGTGCTCCAGCTGATGCTGCGACTGCGCCGTCACGCCCATGCCGCACACGGGGTCTTTCAACCCACCGTTGTTGCCCGGCGTGGCGGCACTGCCGCTGTGGTTGGGCTGGCTGTGATCTTCGTGGCCGTGTCCGGCGGTCATGTCCATGGTGTCGCTCCTGGTCTGATACGACGGGTCTGACTGCGCTGCATTCTCGGGGAAGCCGTGGTTGTCGTTCCCATGCGCTTCGCCTTCAAGGCCGCGAGTCTGATGCCGCCTGGCAGATTGAATATAGGCCTTGCCCCTGTGGGAAGGTCAAGACCATGACAGGGGTGATGTCGATATCTGGCTTTTCAGGGTGTTGCGCGGTCCCGCTCGAGCCGCGCCTTGCGCTTTGCGTACTCCTCGGGAATCGGGGTCAAGTTTCCCATTTTCAGCAATTTCGTAGCTTGGGAAACCCAGGATCAAGTCTTTCGGTTGCTGGTTTGTGGGAAGTGGAAGACCTGACCCTTCGGAGTGTGACCTGCACGTCGATATCAATCAGCACACCGAAGCCTTCGGCCTTCAATGCCTCGCCGCGCGGCGTAGGACTTCGACTACTGGAAGTCGGCGCGGCATCTGCTGGCGGTGGTGCTTCGGGCATCCCACACTGCATGCCTGTTCGCGGCGCGGACACGGATCCCCTGTTTCATCCACTCGTCTCCTATTGGAACCACCATGACCCATTCACTTTCGCTCAAGGCCACGTTGCTGTTGGCCACTTTGCTGGCAATGTCGACAGCCCAGGCTGCCAATACGTCGAAGGCCGACTACAGCGCAGGCAAGACCAGCATCACTGCCCAGTACAAGACCGACAAGGCCGCCTGTGCCTCGCAATCCGGCAATGCCAAGGACATCTGCATCGCCGAAGCCAAGGGCAAGGAGAACGTTGCCCGCGCCGAGCTGGAACACAGCTACACCGGCAAGGCAAAGGACGCGATCAAGGCGCGTGAAGCCAAGGTCGATGCGGACTACAGCGTTGCCAAAGAAAAGTGCGACGACCTGGCTGGCAATCCCAAAAACGTGTGCGTCACCGAAGCCAAGGCCGCGCGTAGCAAGGGCATGGCCAACGCAAAAATGAACAAGGAAATCGGCGAAGCCAAGGTTGATGCCGCGCAGGTCAAGCGCGATGCCGACTACAAGGTCGCAATCGAGAAGTGTGACGCTCTGGCGGGTGATGCCAAGGCGGCGTGCGTGACAACTGCCAAGCAGACTTTCGGCAAGACCTGATCTCGCTAGCGCTGGCGGCGCATGACCGGGCAGCCTGTGCGCCGCTATGCGCAGCCAGGTTGCAACTGCACCAGCGCCTTCTGGTTGGCGGGACTGAAGCATAGCGGCCTGCTTGCCGCGCTGCTCCGGTGTTACGCCGGCACGATGGCAAATTGCTTGGCCATGAACGCCCAGATCATGCGTGAAGCGTCGGGACCCTTCGGGTCGCTATATGGCTGGCTCGCCGCGCCTCCGCTCCATGCATGGCCGAGACCGACGACCTCGCACAGTGTTGCCACCAAACGGCCCGGGGCTCGATAGTCGGTAACTTCCATGGCATAACGCGCACCGCGCTGCACAATTCGCGCGGAGCCTGGCTTCGCCCCTCCTCTATCAGCCCACGAGCGCGCGGCCTCGGTACCGTTGCTGGGCGCGACGATGGGGTCAGCGCTACCGTGGATGACCAGCAGCGCAGGCAAGTGGTCGCCGGCCGCCAATGGCGCGGCAGGCGTCGCCTTGACCTTGCGTCCAAACATGGCGCTCAGCGCGGTAGCGGAAGAGTGTGCAACGCCCGGTGCGACACCGGAATGCATGGCCACCGCCCTGAACCGCTCCGGACGACGCGTGGCCAACAGCGCAGCCATGCTGGCGCCCGCCGAAAAGCCGGCTACTGCGATACGGTTGCGGTCGACAGGCTGCGTCAGACAGACCTGGCTGATCGCCGCGTCGATCGAGTCGGCCTCCGCGTATGCGCGGCCATTGCGGGTGTCATACCAGTTCCAGCAACCCTGCGCGTTGGCGACGCGGTCTTGTTCCGGGTAGAGCACCAGAAATCGTTCGCGCTCGGCGATGCGATTCATCCCGCTGCTGGCACCCAGGGCGCGCGCGTCCTGTGCGCAGCCATGCAGCATCACAATCAGCGGCAGTTGTTCACTTCGGCGAAGACCCAGCGGCTTGAAAAGCCGGTATCGGCGTGGCCCGGTCGTACTGATGGCGACACCCGCACGCCCTTGTGCAGCAGTTGAGCGAACGCGCTTGGCTGCACCAGACGGAATAACGGACGACGCCGATACGCGTTTGGCAGGTCTAGCGGATTTGGAGCGCAGCGCCTGGCTCATCGCCTTCGTACCGCTCCGCATTGCAGATCGCGTCATGGCCGAAAGCGTGCGCTGGAAATACCGACTCAGAAAAAGCTTGCTCGCGTGTTTTGCCATATGTTCCCTGGGGTCAGGATTCACGCGCCCCGGAACAACCGGTTGTACTCAAACAAGCGGATGATCTTGGCGGACAACTCTCTTGCGTCGGGATGCATTGGATTAATCAGCGCTGCAGACTCCTCGGGCACGACGACCGAGGGCACCTGGAGAATGGCCGTGGACACGCCGCGCAACCATTCGCTGCCCGCCTGGTTGCTGGCACGGCCGGCGGGAATCGCCGCCCAGGCAACGGGTAATTGGGACACATCCATTACTGTCCTCGCTGCCCATACCGGGTCTGGAACGTCAATCTGCACCAGGTAGCGGTTGAGCGGCAACCCGGCGTCGTCTACGTGCGCGGCGGTCTCGAGAACCGCAATCGCAATAGTCGGCGCTGTGTACAGCACGGGCTGTCCGTCGTCGTTCCACCGGCCAGGGTGCTTGGCTGCGCCCGCGCCGCTCAGATCATCTGCCGCGTATTTACGCGTCTGCGCCGCGATCCGCCACAGAATCATTATTGGTAAGCACCGCTTTCGATGGCACCGAGAAGTTTGACGACAACCCCAAGCCCCGTGGGTGTGTCGATCAGCGACGCAGGCTTGCGCCCGCCGAGTGCGGGTTGCGAGGTTTCCAGCCATTGGCCGAGCCATTTGGCAGAGTCGAAGTTCTTGGCATCGGCCGCCGTCGAGTTGTCGACGATCTCATTGGCAATGCCGAGCAGTCTGGCCAGTCCGAGCGCAGCTCGTCCACCATTGCCGGTCAACAGCTCACCTGCGGCGACCTTTTTCTCGGCAGTTGCCTTGGCCACGCCGAGGATGTCGAACATGCGTTGCGCCGGGATTTCCATGCGTCGGGACAAGTCCTTCACAAAAACTCCTGCCACACCCTTGCGCTCAATCTCAATGAGCTGGATGGCGTCTGCGGCGTGGATGTTGGCCACGAAGTCGTCAATGCCCTTGCTTCGGACATAAAGCACTTGCCTTTCCTCAGCGACCGAATATGACACCTGCATGGCAGGCAAATAATCGACGTCGCTCGGCGCCGGCGTGGTCTCGCGCAAGACAGCCTTGACGCTGCGGTTCTTGGGGCGCGGCGTCACGGACAACTTGGACTTGAGGACGGGGGTACCGTAGGTTGCGTTCTTGGTATCGGTCATGGCCCTGCTCCGTCTATATCGAGGCTTATTCTAGCCTCTATATGTACGTCACATTGAGCCGCGCCTGTGCTCCGACGGATTGCACCCGACCACGCTGCGGACGTTGTTCTGCAATCGCCCGGTCATGGCTCTGGGCCGCGCGGGCGCTAACGGCTAACTCAGCGCTTCAGCGCAGGCCGAAGAAACTCAACAAGACTCCAACCACGACGATCAAACCCACGATGTAGATGATGGTGTTCATGACAATGCTCCATATGTATTGACAGAGCCATCGTAGGGGACCTGGTCCATATGGCGTGCACGCCGCCACGACGTATTGTTGTAGGACAGGAACGGCTCTGCAGCGGACCGCAACTGCGCCATTCGATCAATGAGACGGGTCTTTTGCCCCGCGCAAGCCAGCGGCATTGCGCCGGCGATGGGGCGCCGGGACGTCGGCCACGATCGACGTCGGCGAGTCGCGCAGTGGCGCGCCGGCGTCAGCGCCGGCAATGACAGGCAAAACGGGTGGGCGCTGCGGAGCGCTGCGGTCATCCTTGGGACTGACACCGAACTTGGCCCGGTAACTGCGCGAAAAATGCGACGGTGAGCAGAATCCGCAGGCGATACCGACGGCGATCACGCCCATATCGGACTGCTTGAGCAACGCGCGTGCACGCTCAAGCCGCAGGCTACTGTAGAAATCGAGCGGCGTCTGCGCCAGATGGGCGGCAAATAGCCGCTCCAGCTGACGTCGGGACACTCCGACAAGACGTGCCAGGTCGTCCGACTCCAGCGGATCCTCAAGGTGTTCCTGCATCAAACGGATTGCCTGGATGATCTTGCGGTTGTGTACGCGGTAGCGCGCGGTGATCTCCAGCCGCTGATGGTCCGACGGACTGCGGATGCGCCCGAGCACGAATTGCTCGGACACCTGCGCGGCGAGTGCGTGCCCGTGCCGCGTGGCGATCAGCGCCAGCATCATGTCGATCGCAGCGGTGCCGCCAGCGCAGGTGATACACGCCGGCCCGATCTCGAACAGTTCCTGCGTCACGATGATTCTGGGGTATCGCTCACAGAACGCGGCCTGGGCCTCCCAATGCAGCGTGACCGGCCCCGGGCCGACCACGCCGGCCTCGGCCAATACAAATACACCGGTGTCCACCGCGCCGACCACCGCTCCGCCCTGGCGCGCGGCGCGCAACCAGCCCGCCAGCGCTGGTGTCAGCGCGGCCAAGGGCTCGAATCCCGCAACCACCATCACCGTATGAATATCGGCTGGATTGCATGGCGGGCCGTCGGCGTTCAGCGACATGCCATTGCTCGCAATCACCGGTTCACCGGTCGCACTCAGAATCCGCCATTGGTAGGAGTTGGCCCGAAACCGGTTGGCGACCCGCAGCGGCTCGATCGCCGAGACGAATCCCATCATGGAAAACTCGGGCAACAACAAAAAATGCACGCGTCGCGGCTCGGCGTCATGTGTCGACCCCGTCACGGGCAGCCGTGGTTCTTGTTGCCCTTCGTCGCTAGGGGTCATCGACATGTCGCTGTCAGTCTACTTATGGGGTGATTCTGACTATACATTGCCCATGCACCATTGCAACGCACCCACCACCTGTCCAACCCGACGACACGCATGCCACCTATCGCCCGGATGATCCTCAAACGACTTGGCCTGGGCGCGGCAACGCTGCTCATCGTCTCGGCGGTGATCTTCTTCGCGGTGTATCTGTTGCCGGGTGACCTGGCAGAAGAGTTGCTCGGTCAGGCCCGCACACCGGAAACCGTGGCCGCATTGCGCGCCGACCTCGGCCTGGACCAGCCGGCCGGCCAACGGTATCTGCAATGGTTGGGTGGCGCGCTGCAAGGGAATTTCGGCAAATCCCTGGCCAACGGGCGCCCAATATCTGAACTGGTTGGCAGTCGCATGACCAACACCTTCATCCTGGCCGGGTTGGCCGCTGTCGTCTGCATGCCGATCTCGCTGGGCCTGGGAATCCTTGCGGCGCTGTATCGCGACAAGGCGTTTGATCGCGGTATCAACGTGGTGGCGCTGACGGCCATTTCCTTGCCGGAGTTTTTCGTCGCCTACCTGCTGATTTTCTGGCTCACTGTACAGACCGGATGGTTGCCGAGCCTGGCCAGCGTGGGACCGGACACACCCTGGGGTGAACGGCTGGAGAAATCAATTCTGCCGGTGCTGACGCTCACGCTGGCGGTGGCAGCCCATGTGATGCGCCTGACCCGCGCAGCGATCGTGAACCTGCTGGCAAGTCCGTATATAGAGATGGCGCGCATCAAGGGTGTGCGGCCGTGGCGAGTCATCGTCCACCACGCGCTGCCCAATGCACTGGCGCCGATCGTCAACGTGGTGATGCTGAATCTGGCCTACCTGATTGTCGGTGTGGTGGTGATCGAGGTGGTCTTCACCTACCCGGGCCTGGGCCAATTGATGGTCGACTCGGTCAGCAAGCGCGATGTGCCGGTGGTGCAGGCCACCTGCATGATCTTCGCAACGGTTTATATCCTGCTCAATCTGGTGGCCGACGTGTTGACCATCGTCTTCGATCCACGTCAATTGCATCCGCGCTGACGCCGGAGACTCGTTGTCATGCTCTCCTCCACAACCAACCCGCAGCGTGTCCCGCTGACCGCGATGTTCGGCCTGATCGTGATCACGCTGTTTAGCTTGACGGCCTTGTTCGCGCCGCTGATCGCACCGTATGGCGAGACCCAGATCGTCGGCGCCGAATTCGCGCCCTGGGGCGCTGGGCATCTGCTGGGCACCGACAATCTGGGTCGCGACATGGCCACGCGGCTGATCTTCGGTGCACGCAACACGATCGGCATCGCGATCGTGACGACAATTCTGGCCTTTCTTGTCGGCGGAACTCTGGGCATGATCGCCGGCACGCTGCGCGGCTGGATCGACCAATTGCTGGGCCGCACCGTGGACATTTTGATGGCGGTGCCTTCGCTGATCTTCACGCTGCTACTGCTGTCCATTTTCGGCACGTCGATCACGAGCATGATCATCGTGATTGCCGCCGTGGAATCGACCCGCATTTTCCGTCTGGCACGATCCCTGGCGCTGGGTATCGGCGTACTCGACTACGTCGAAGCCGCCAAGCTGCGCGGCGAGGGCCTGAGCTGGTTGATCGCGCGCGAAATACTCCCCAACACGGTGGCGCCGATGATCGCCGAGTTTGGCCTGCGTTTCTGTTTTGTTTTTCTGTTCATCGCCTCGCTGAGTTTCCTGGGGCTGGGCATCCAGCCTCCAACCGCAGACTGGGGCTCCATGGTGCGTGAGAACGCGGCCCTGATCACCTATGGCGACATTACGCCGCTGTTGCCCGCCGGTGCCACTGCGCTATTGACAGTGGCGGTCAACTTTGTCGTCGACTGGATGCTGCGCCGCTCCAGCGGACTGAAGGATTGACGATGCAAACCGCTGTCGATCCGGTTTTGCTGCGCATCCGCGACCTGGTCATCGAGGGTCGGTCCGACCACGGTGTGGTTTCCATCATCCGCGGACTGGACCTCGATCTGCGACGCGGCGAGGTGCTGGGCCTGATCGGCGAATCCGGTGCCGGCAAGTCGACGCTTGGTCTGGCCGCCATGGGATTCACCCGCGACGGCTGCGGCGTCGCTGCCGGTTCAATCACGTTTGACGGCATCGAGCTGACCAAGGCCAGCGCGCGAACACGCCAGCGCCTGCGCGCGACGCGCATCGCCTATGTCGCGCAGTCGGCCGCGGCGTCGTTCAATCCGGCTCACCCACTGATCGATCAGGCGATCGAGAACGCCGTGCAATACAGCGGCATCGCACCGGCGCAGGCCACCGCCGATGCCATCGCCTTGTATCGGCAACTGCAGTTGCCGAACCCGGAGCAGATCGGATTTCGATATCCGCACCAAGTGTCGGGCGGACAACTGCAGCGGGCAATGACCGTCATGGCGATGGTGGCCAAACCCGACCTCATCGTGTTCGACGAGCCGACCACGGCGCTCGATGTCACCACGCAGATCGAGGTGCTCACGGCCATCCGCAACGCTGTCGAAGCGATCGGAACCTCCGCCATTTACATCAGCCACGATCTGGCGCTGGTGGCCCAGATGGCCGACCGCATCATGGTGCTGCGCGACGGCAATCTGGTCGAATCGGCCGACACCCGCACCATGCTGCAATCGCCGCAACAGGAATACACCCGGTCGTTGTGGGCGGTACGCAGTTTTCGCGCCAGCGCCAAGGCCCCGGCTGAACCCGGAGCGTCGCCGTTGCTCACCGTGCAATCGGTCACCGCGGCTTATGGATCTGGCATGGCGCCGGTCCTGCGCCAGGTGTCATTGACCCTGCACGCCGGGCGCACCACCGCCATCGTCGGTGAATCGGGCTCTGGAAAATCCACACTCGCGCGAGTCATCACAGGGCTGTTGCCGCCGCGCGAAGGCGCAGTTGTTTTCGAGCAGACGCCACTTAAACCCGACTACCGCAAGCGGAGCCGCGACGACCTGCGCAAGATCCAGCTGATCGTGCAAACGCCCGACACCGCGCTCAATCCGCGCCAGCGGGTGCGCGACATCATCGGTCGCCCGCTGGGCTTCTACCTCGGTCTCAAGGGCGCCGAACGAATGCAACGGGTGCGAGCATTGCTGACCGAGATCGAAATGGACCCCGACACCTTCGCCGATCGATTTCCGTCCGAGCTCTCGGGTGGCCAGAAGCAAAGGGTGTGTATCGCACGGGCGTTGGCGGCAGAGCCGTCGTTGCTGATTTGCGATGAAATCACCTCGGCGCTGGACCAACTGGTGGCCGAAGAAGTGCTCAAATTGCTCGACCGCCTGCAGCGCGAACGCGGCCTGGCCTACCTGTTCATCACGCACGACCTGGCGACGGTACGCGCGATCGCCGACGATGTGCTGGTGATGAAGGACGGCGAAGTCGTCGATGTCGGAACCCGGGAACGCATCTTTTCTGCTCCTTTCAAACCCTATACCGAACTGCTGCTATCCAGCCTGCCTGAAATGGACCCCGACTGGCTGGACCGATTGCTGGCCAGCCGCAGCGCCGCCAAGCAACAAGCCCTCTGATTGCCAACGAACGACACCAACCCGAAGGAGAACCGCGATGATCAAGACCCTCGACCACTTCAACCGCCGCGATGTATTGATGGCCGGCGCTGCCACCGCCATCGGCCTGGGCATCAGCCCGCAGTCGTGGGCACAAGCCGCACCCAAACGCGGCGGCCGCATGCGCCTGGGTGTGGCGGGCGCCAACTCCGGCGACTCGCACGACCCGGCCACCTGGGGCACGTCGGCGATCATCAACCTGGGCCTGTGGGCCGGTGTCTACAACAACCTGATGGAAATCGGTCCGGACAACAAGGTCGCGCCCGAACTGGCGGAAAGCGTCGAGCCGTCCAAGGATGCCAAGACCTGGACCTTCAAATTGCGCCATGGCGTGACCTTCAGCAACGGCAAGACACTCGACGCCGATGACGTGGTGGCTTCGATCAACCACCATCGAGGCGAACAATCCAAATCGGCCGCCAAGGGCGTGCTCGCCGGCATCACCGATGTTCGCGCCGACGGCAAGGACAAGGTGGTGTTCACCTTGTCCAGCGGCAGCGCCGACTTCCCCACAGCGGTGACCGACTATCACCTGCCGATCGGCCCGGCCAAGGACGGCAAGGTCGATTGGGAAGCCGCCATCGGCACTGGCGGCTACACGCTGGTGAGCCATGAACGTGGCGTAAAGATGCTGCTCAAGCGCAATCCAACCTACTGGAAAAGTGGGCGCGCCTGGTTCGACGAAGTGGAACTGATCAACATTGCCGATCTGGCAGCGCGCATGAACGCGATGGTGTCGGGTCAGGTCGACGTGATCGGCGCCCCGGACATCAAGACCTTGACCTTGCTGCAACGCAACAAGGACGTCGTGGTGGAGGAGTCCACCGGCACGCAGCAATACACGATGCCGATGTTCACCGACGTGGCGCCGTTCAACGATGTCAACGTGCGGCTGGCGCTCAAGTTTGCGCTTGATCGCAAGGCCATGGTGCAAACCATTCTTCGCGGCCACGGACGTCCCGGCAACGACAGCCCGATCACACCCGCCAACGTCTATTTTTCGGAAGCCGTGCAACCGCGGCCTTACGATCCGGAGAAGTCTAAGTTCTACCTCAAGCAGGCCGGCATGAGCTCGCTCAAGGTCGATCTGTCGGCCAGCGACGCGGCATTCACCGGCGCGGTCGACACCGCAGTGCTGTTCAAGGAACATGCCTCCAAGGCTGGTATCGATATCAACGTCGTGCGCGAGCCCAACGACGGTTACTGGACCAATGTCTGGCGCAAGAAGCCGTTTTGTATGTGTTACTGGGCCGGTCGTCCGACCGAAGACTGGATGTTCAGCCAGGTCTACGCCAAGGGCACGCCATACAACGACACCCACTGGGACAACGAGCGCTTCAACAAGCTGCTGGTGGAGGCGCGCGCCGAGCTCGACACCTCCAAACGCCGCACCATGTATGGCGAGATGCAGCAACTGGTCAGCGACGACGGTGGCGTCATCATTCCCATGTTCGCCAACATGCTGCTGGCACGTTCCACCAAGGTGGGCCACGCCAAGGCGGTGGGTTCCAACCTGCCGCTGGACGGCTGGAAATGCGTGGAACGGTGGTGGTTTGCTTAAGCCGTCAGCACAGGCCACGCGGGGCCCGCTGGAGTTGAAGTGACCGCCAGCGACCTGCAGGCGCGGCGCCAGCACAATCTGCAGCGCCTGTTGCGGCCGCGTTCGGTCGCAATGGTTGGTGGGCGCACGCTGGCACCGGCCATCGCCATGTTGCGGCGCTCGGGTTTCACCGGCGCAGTCCATGTGGTCAATCCACACCAGAGCGAGATCGGCGGCGTCCCTTGCGTGCGCAACATCGCCGAACTGCCGCAGGTGCCGGATGCTGCCTTCCTGTCGGTCAACCGCCATCTCACGGTCGAAGCAGTGCGGGCACTTGCCAACTGTGGTGCTGGCGGTGCGATCTGTTTCGCAGCCGGTTTTGCCGAAATGGGCGGCCAGGGCATGACGCTGGAGCAGGAACTGATCGACGCAGCACAAGACCTGGCGCTGGTCGGCCCCAACTCCAACGGTCTGATCAACCGACTGGACGGCCTGGCCTTGTGGCCCACGGACAACGACGTCGCGCAGCGGCTCGATTCTGGTGTGGCCATCATCGCCCAGTCTGGCGGCATCGCGTCCATGTTGTTGCGCGACAAACGCGGTCTGCAGCCGGCTGTGGTCGTATCGACCGGCAACCAGACGCTGCTCGGGCCGGCCGATTGGTTGCAGGTTCTGTCGCAGGATGAACGGGTCCGTGCCGTCGGCCTGTTCATGGAGGGAATCGGCGACATCGCCGCTTTGGACATGGCGGCGCAAGCGGCCAGGTCACGCGGCCTGCCGGTGGTCGCGCTCAAGTCGGGACGCACCGCACTGGGCGCGCAGATGGCCGCAACCCACACTGGCTCCCTGGCTGGCGACGATGCCTTGTTCGACACCTTGTGCGAGAGGCTGGGTTTTGTGCGCGCACGCTCGTTGCCGCAACTGACCGAAATACTCAAGGCCATGGGCGCCTGGGGCACGCTCCGGGGCCGGCGCGCCGTGGTGGTGACCGTGAGCGGCGCAGCGCGCACCTTGTTCGCCGACGCGGCGGTCGAGGTGGGCCTGGAGTTTCCGCCGCCCTCGGCGGCAATGGCCAAGTCCTTGCGCCCGCAATTGCCAGAGTTCGCCCATGTGTCCAACCCGCTGGATTTCAACGCCGCCTACACCGGACTCACAGGCTTGACGCTGGAGAACGAACCGGCGCTGCTGGAGTGTTTTCGTACCGTGTTGTCCGATGGCTACGACGTCGCGGTGCTGCATTCCGACTGGACCGAATTCGGTCCGCAAGGCTCGCCCACCTTCAGAGCCTGGATCAAGGCCACGCGCGAGGCCGGCACACCCGCGGCGCTGGTGTCGATGATGCCGGAGAACATGTCGGCCCAGGCGCAGGACATCTGCCGTGCCAACGGCCTGGCCTGCCTGCAGGGGCTGGAGGACGCGGTTGCGGCAATTGCGGCAGTGGCGACACATGGTGAACGCTGCGCGACACACACATCTGCATCCGCAATGGCGCTGGCGGGCCCGGTGGCGGTTGGCAAGAACCCGCGCATGATGGATGAATGGGAATCCAAGACCCGGCTGGCCGCCGCGGGCATCGCCTTTCCACCCGCCCGCTGCGTCGCCGCGGATGCCGTCGTGGACGCGGCGCACGAGATCGGTTTTCCGGTCGTGCTCAAGGCGGTCTCGGCCGCTTTGCCGCACAAGCACCAGGCCGGGGCGGTGGCCTTGAACCTGGCCGATGCGGCCGACGTGCGCACGGCGCTCGATCGCATCGCCACCACGTTGACGCAGGCCGGCATCACGCCCGATGCTTACCTGATTGAACGGATGGTGACCGGCAGTGTTGCGGAACTCATCGTCGGCATCAAGGCCAGCGCGATATATGGCCAAGCGCTGGTCATCGGCGCCGGTGGCATCGATACCGAACGCTTGCAGGACGTGCAAACCCTGCTGCTGCCGGCGAGCCACGCCGAACTGCTGGGCGCACTGGGGCGCCTGCGTGTCGGCGCCGCATTGGCGCCGGCGGCGCGCCTGGCCGTGGTCGCGCTGGCGCAGGACATTGCGCAGTATGCGCAGGACCAGCGCGAACATGTGCTGGCGCTGGACCTCAACCCGGTCATCGTGACCCAGGACGGTCAGGTCATCGCCGTCGACGCCTTGCTGCAATGGCAGGACGTGTCTTGAGCCCCGGCCCGGCCGCTCCGAGGGGGCTCGTACCACAAGCCCAAGGCGAAGGTTCTCCAGTGAACACCGACGGTATCAAGGGCGTGCGTGGCCCCGACTACCAGGTACCGATTGAACGCGGGGCGATCCGCCAGTTCGCGCGCAGCCTGTACTCCAACCACCCCGATTGGCTGGAAGATCCGAATCCCGTCGTACCCCCAACCTTTCTACTGTCCGCCGGATACCACTGGGGATACATTCTCGAACGCCCGCCCGCGGGCTCGGCTCTGGCGGCCATCGACCAGAGCCAGGGTGTCGGCACCGACGGCGAACATGAGTTCCGCTACTTCGGCGAACCGCCACGCGCCGGCACAATCCTGACAGCCCGCACCCAGGTGGCGGACCACTTCTACAAGGTCGGTCGAAGCGGGGGACGGTTGGAGTTCTTCGTGATGCAGACCGACTTCCATGACGCTTCGGGTCGACTGGCCGCGCGCTGGCGACCGACATCAATCCGCACCGAGAAGGTCGCGACAGCGACACCGGCGAACCAACAGCGGCCGGCCGAACCTGCCTGGTGGCGCAAGGGTGAGACCCGGCCGCAACTCGATGCCATCAACCGCGCGAGCCCGGACGATCTGGTCGTCGGCGCCGGGCCTGGCAGCGTCACCCTGCCCCCGCTGACCTTGACCGAGATGATCCGCTACCAAGGCGCATCGGGCGAAGACAGCCCGGGCCACCACGATGCGCTGGCGGCCCGGGCCCATGGCTACCCGAACTGTTTTTCGGTCGGCATGCAACACGCCGGCGTGCTGGCCACCATGGCGGCCCACTGGCTGGGCACGCACAATGTGCGGCGATTCAGCGCCCGATTCCTCGACACGGTTTGGCCGGGAGATGTATTGACTTACCAAGCCCATATCGAACGCCTTGTCACCAGCGACGAGGGTCCGGCGGTCGAACTGGCACTGCTGTGTACACGTACCGAAAAGCCGGTTGTGAAGGCAAGTGCGACCTTTCTCGCACGGCCGTAGTCGCATGCAACTCCAACTGCTTGCGGCCTGAAACCCGTCGCGTCAGGGTTTGGGCGACGCTGCCTATACTGTATTGTCAAGGGTGATCGCCCCTGACCGGGCAGGCGCAATCCGCCTAGACAGGCCGTGTGCCCCGTTACCAAAAGCCCAACCGACACCACGCGCAGCACCATGCAACAGCATCGATTCGACACGGTCATCGTAGGCGCTGGAACGGCCGGCTGCCTGTTGGCCAATCGCCTGAGCCGCGATCCGACACGTAGCGTGCTGCTGGTCGAGGCCGGCGCCAAGGACAACTATCCCTGGATCCATATTCCGGTCGGATACCTGTATTGCATCGGCAACCCGCGTACCGACTGGCTGTACCAGACCGAGGCCGAGCCCGGGCTGAACGGCCGTGCACTGCGTTACCCGCGCGGCAAGGCGCTGGGTGGGTGCTCGTCAATCAACGGCATGATCTACATGCGCGGGCAGGCGCGCGACTACGACAGCTGGGCCGCCAGCACGGGTGACGACAGCTGGAGCTGGCGCAACAGCCTGGCCGACTTCAAGGCCCACGAAGACCATTTCCGGCTGGACGGCGGCGCCGAGCCGACGTCCACCGGCCCCCGTTTTTCCGATCTGCATGGCCATGGCGGCGAATGGCGCGTCGACAAGCAACGCCTGCGCTGGGACGTGCTCGAGGCGTTTGCCCGGGCCGCGACCGAGGCCGGCGTACCTGCCACCGACGACTTCAATACCGGCGACAACCATGGCGTGGGTTTCTTTGAGGTCAACCAGAAGGCGGGCTGGCGCTGGAACGCGTCCAAGGCTTTTCTGCGGCCGGTGCAGCGCCGGCCCAACCTGACGATCTGGACCGAGGCGTTGACCGAGCGCCTGCTGTTCGAGCAAAGCGCCTCTGGCCAACCGCGCTGCAGCGGCCTGGTGCTGCGCCGCGGCGGCCAGCAGATCACCGTTCAGGCGAGTCGCGAAGTGATCCTCAGCGCCGGCGCGATCGGCTCGTGCCAGCTGCTGCAGCTGTCGGGCATCGGTCCGGCAGAGTTGCTGCAGCGCCATGGCATCGCGGTGGTCAAGGATGCGCCGGGTGTGGGCGCCAACCTGCAGGACCATCTGCAGATCCGTGCGGTGTTCAAGATCCAGGGCGTGAAGACGCTCAACACGCTGGCCAACAGCCTGGTTGGCAAGGCCGCGATCGGCCTGGAATACCTGCTGCGGCGCACCGGGCCGATGAGCATGGCGCCCAGTCAGCTGGGTGCGTTCACCCGCTCCGACCCCGACCAACCCTACCCGAACCTGGAATACCACGTGCAGCCACTGAGCCTGGATGCGTTCGGCGAACCGCTGCACCCGTTTCCAGCGTTCACGGCCAGTGTCTGCAACCTGAACCCGAGCAGCCGCGGCACGGTGACGATACGCTCGGCGTCGGCGCAGGACGCACCGGCGATCGCACCGCGCTACCTGAGCACCGACGCAGACCGCCTGATTGCCGCGGCCAGCCTGCGCCAGGTGCGCGACATCGCGTCGCGGCCGGCGCTGGCCAGGTACCGGCCGCAGGAGTGGAAGCCGGGCGTGCAGTTCCAGAGCGACGAGGAACTGGCCCGGCTGGCCGGCGACATTGCCACCACGATCTTCCACCCGGTCGGCACGGCGCGCATGGGTCGCGCCGACGACCCGATGGCCGTGCTCGATTCGCGCCTGCAGGTGCGCGGCGTGAGCGGCCTGCGGGTGGTGGACGCCAGCGTCATGCCCAGCATCACCAGTGGCAACACCAATGCGCCGACGCTGATGATTGCCGAGAAGGCGGCGCGCTGGATCACCGGGAAATCAATATGAGCGCCGTGCCGGGCCATTCCCAAGCAAGCTCGCGCCGCAGCCCATAGGACGAAGGTACTCCAATGACCGCCACACTGCCCGAGCCGATCTCCCCTGCCGCCTTTGCTGCGGAAATGGCGCGCCAGCGCCTGTTCGGGCCATCGCGCGGTTGGCCGCTGGAGCCGGTCGCCACCTGGCTGCTCACCGAAGGCCGTTTCATCGCCGACCCGATGACGCTGACCGAACAGATGATGCAGCAGCTCGACGCTGTGGGCGCACGCATCGATCGTTTGCGCATCACCAGCGCCACGTTGCATCCCCAACTGGCCGCCGTCGGTCTGAGCTGGACCCGGGCCGAAGGCGCGCATTTCTGGGCGGGTGAACATGGCGTGCAGCAAAGCGACGCCTACATCGGTAGCCCGATCCAGCAGGTGCACCTGACCGGGACACTGGTTCACCAGCAGCTCGGCCTCGCGCGCGAAGAGAATGAACACGCCATCTGGCACGACCTGCGCGCCGACGGCATCCGTGACTACCTGGCACTGCCGCTGGTGTTCTCCAACCGGATGATCAACGTGATGACAGTGGCCACGCGCGAGGTGAGTGGTTTCGACCCGGACGAGGTGGCGCGGCTGCAGGCACTGGCCAACCTGATGGCACCGCTGATCGAACTGCTGGTGACGCGGCGTACCGCGCTGGGCTTGCTCGACACCTTCGTCGGCAAGCGCATCAGCGAACGCATCCTGCAAGGCCAGGTCAAGCGCGGTGATGGCGAGACGATCTCGGCAGCGTTCTGGTACTCCGACCTGCGCGGCTTCACCGCACTGAGCGAGACACTGTCAACCGAGCAGGTGCTCAAACTGCTGAACGATTACTTCGAATATTGCGCCGCCGCAGCCGCGCCGCGGGGTGGCGAGATCCTGCAGTTCATCGGCGACGCCATCCTGATCGTGTTCGAGATCAAGGACCCGGCGCGTACCGCCGACGTCTGCAAGGCGGCGCTGGATGCCGCCATCGACGCCTTCGACAACATCGCCGTCGTCAACAACCGGCGCCGGCGCGCGCGCCAGCCAGCAGTCGAATTCGGCCTCGGGCTGCACCTGGGCACGGTCACCCACGCCAATGTCGGCGCGCCCAACCGGCTGGCCTTCAACGTCGTGGGCCCGGCCGTCAACACGACGGCACGGATCCAGTCCATGACCAAGCAGCTGGGCATTCCCTTGCTGATGTCGGCCGACTTCGCGCGCCAGGTCGACCTGCCATTGACCAGCGTGGGCCGACATGATCTGCGCGGCATCGCCCAATCACAGGAACTGTTCAAGCTCGCCGAGAGCTGAGCGGCGGTCGTTCACCCGGCGGCGGGAAGATCGGAAATCAGCCGCTTTCCCAAGCTGACGACATCGTCCGTCAAATAGCCCAACGCACGGTAGAACGCCAGCACCTGCGCATTGCTGCTGCGGATCTGCAGATTGATCTTCGGGCATCCCAGCGCCAGCAGACCCTGCTCGGCCCGCTCCATCAACCGTGCGCCATGGCCCTGGCGGCGGTGAACGGGATGCACGGCGAGGTAGTTCACCCAGCCGCGGTGCCCGTCATAGCCAACCATCGCGCTGGCCATCAGACTGCCATCGGTTTCACCGACCAGGAACAACTCACGCTGCACGCCCAGCTTGCGCGCGATGTCCTTGGCCGGGTCGTTCCATGAGCGCGTCAACGCACAGGCGTCCCACAAGGCAATCACGGCCGGTGCATCGGCTTCGCGGAACGGGCGAATATCCATGGTCAAGTTATCGATGTCAGGCTTGGGGCGAGTGGTAGACAGCGTCAGTATCGGAGTCATGGTCCGATGACAAACTCGTCGTCGTAATCTGGATGGTAATTCCCGCGGATGCCAGGTGCCCGGCTGGTACCAGCGCACAGACCTCGTCAACGGACTATTGATAGGTCTGGCCACTGTGGCGCAACCAGCCCGGCGTGTGGCGCCCGGCCGGGTCGCGGTGGGTCCAATGGACCACGCCGCCCTTGGCGTTCCACTCGTAAACACCGCTGAACCCCACCGTTGCGCCTTTGACAAGCCCGGCAATACGCGGCGCCAGATCGATGTTGTGGGACACCAGCACCGTCTGCCCGGAGGCCAGGCGCAACACGAAGCGCTGATGCCGACTGCCCTGCGTGTCATCCGCCAATACGGCGTTGACCACGCCTTCGCCAATGACCTGGACGCCGCTGCGCTGCGCGCGAAACGCGTCCGCCAGTGCGTCGTCCTGAGCCTGGGTGTCCGCGCCGGCTTGTGTGGCGGTTTCGAGCGGCGCGCGGGCGCTGACAAACGGCAGTTTGAACCCGGAAGAATTCCAGCCACCGACCAGGGCGGCACCCAGAGCAAGCAACAGGACCAGTTTCTTCATTTGTTCAGTTTCGCAGCTTTGCCGGTGTGTGGGCTACGGGCAGCTCGGAACCGTTTGGGTCGCAACCTGTGCTGCTGCCGTTCACCTGGCTGTGATACCTTGTGACACCATCAGGACCCGGCACGGCCGGATCCGGCGTGCGTTTCTATTCTGATCGGGGTTGGACCTTGGGAAAACTGTTGATTCCGCTGGCGGCCTTGCTCAGCGGCGTGGCCTTGTTGATCGTCGGTACCGGACTGATGTTCGCGGCCATCGGCGCGCAGGCCTCGCAAGCGAACTTCTCCAGCCTGGTGACCGGCCTGGTCATGTCGGCGTATTTCGCCGGCGCGATTTATGGTACTTATGCCTGCCCGCACATCATCCGCAAGGTCGGTTTCATCCGGGCCTTTGCCGCGATGGCATCGGTCGCCTCTACACTGCCGCTGCTGCACGCCTTGTGGATCAACCCCTGGTTCTGGGGCGCCCTGCGTTTCGTAACCGGCCTGTGCCTGGTCGGCCTGTACCTGGTGGTGGAGAGCTGGCTCAACGTGGTGGCGCCGACCGACAAGCGCGGCAAGGTGTTCGCCATCTACCTGGTCGTGAACATGGTGTCGCTGGCGATCGGCCAGTGGCTGATTCTGGTCGGCGACCGCCACGGCTTCGTGCCCTTCGTCATGGTGTCGGTGCTGTTCTCGTTTGCACTGCTGCCAATCACGCTGACACCGGTTGAGCAGCCGGTGATTACCGAGGCCCCATCGTTCAGCCTGATCGAGTTGTTCACGATTTCGCCGATCGGTGTGCTTGGCGCGCTGGCCTCGGGCATGCTCAGCGGGCCGCTGCTGGGCCTGGGCCACGTGTTCGGCTCGGGTGTGGGGTTCAGCGAAACCGGCATTGCCACCTTCATGGGCGCCACCATTTTGGGTGGTGCGGCCTTTCAGTGGCCGGTGGGGCATTTCTCGGACCGGCACGACCGGCGCTGGGTGTTGTTTGCGGTATCGCTGGCCTGCGCGGCGGTGGCGGCAATCTCCTGGCTGCTGGCGCGGGATTACGAAAATTCGCTGATCGGCCTGGGCGTGATATTTGGCGGGCTGGCCTTCACGGTTTACGGGATCAGCGTTGCGCATGTGAATGACCTGGTCGACCGTGCCAAGGTACTGCAGGTCACCGGCGGCCTGCTGCTGCTCAACGGCATCGGCGCCACGGTAGGCCCGACGATCGCCGGCGGCCTGATGGACCTGCTCGGTCCCGAGGCGCTGATGCTGTATTTCGCACTGGTGTTGTCCGCCTTGGGCGTGCTGACCTGGCACTACGCGCGCAAATACCCGCTCAACCGGGGTGAGCCGGCGCAGAAAGCCGATTTCGTGATGGCCGGCGCCAGCACGCAGGCGGTGTTGCCGATGGATCCGCGTTTTCCCGACAGCGAACTGGCGATCGACGCACCGCCGTCGGTACAACCGCCACAGGAAGAGTCGCCCCCGCCGCCGGCACCCACCCATTCTGCCGAAACGCCGACGCCGGCCACGCCCAGCTGAGCAGCGCGTCAATTACTTGAATTGCGCGCAGCGCGTCGGGCGGCCTGCCAGCCCTACACTTTGCGGCTGGTCGTGGATGCGCGAATATGCGCGTTTGCCATGGCCATCACAAGGGGGCCACGTGGCGGTTCAGGAATTCGACTACATCATCATCGGCAGCGGCTCGGCCGGCTGCGTGCTGGCCGACAAGCTGAGCCAGGACGGGCGCTCCACGGTGCTGCTGCTGGAGGCCGGCGGGCACGACCGTCGGCTGTGGATCAACATGCCGATCGGTTACGGCAAGACCTTCTACGACGAGCGCGTCAACTGGAAGTTCGAGGCCCAGCCCGACGCCGGCCTGAATCAGCGGCGCATCTACTTTCCGCGCGGCAAGGTGGTCGGCGGTTCGAGTTCGATCAACGCCATGGTGTATTGCCGTGGCCTGCCGGGCGACTTTGACGACTGGGCGCGCGCCGGCAATAGCGGCTGGACGTGGCAGGACGTGTTGCCGGTCTACCAGGGACTGGAGAACCGGGTCGACGCGAATGGCCACCCTGCCGGTGGCGGACCGCTGTTCGTCAGTGACGTGCGCCGGCAGCTGCATCCCATGGCGCGACATTTCTACGCGGCGGCCGAACAGGCAGGATTGCCGCTCACCGATGACTTCAACGGCCCGGCCCCCGAAGGCGTGGGCAGTTACCACATCAATACCCGGCGCGGCATGCGCTGGTCAGCCGCCGACGCGTTCCTGCGCCCGGCGCTGCGCCGCGGCAAGGTCGACCTGCAGACCGGTGCCCTGGCCGAGCGCATCCTGTTCGAGGGTCGAAAGGCGGTCGGCGTGGCCTACCGCCAGGGCGGCGCCAGCCACACCGCCCGCGCGCGCGCCGCGGTGGTTCTGAGCGCCGGTGCGATCCAGAGCCCACAGTTGCTGCAACTCTCCGGCATCGGCCCGGGCACGCTGCTGCAGCAGCACGGCATAACCCCGGTGCTGGAGCAGGAGCGGGTGGGAGCCAACCTGCAAGACCACCTGGCCATGAGCTACTACTTCAAGGCCACCGAGCCGACGCTGAACAATGTGCTAAGCAGTCTGTGGGGCAAGCTGCGCGTCGGCCTGCAATACGTCACCACGTTGGGCGGTCCCCTGAGCATCAGCGTCAACCAATGTGGCGGCTTCGTGCGCTCGCATGCGCAGGCCACGCAGGCCGACCTGCAGCTGTACTGCAACCCGATCACCTACACGCTGGCCGCCTCCCGGACCGGCACGCAGATCGTGCCCGACAAGTTCGCCGGCTTTATCCTGTGTTTCCAGCCGTGCCGGCCACTGAGCCGTGGCCGGGTCGAGATCGCAGGGCCCGACGTGGCTGCGGCGCCGCGCATCATGCCGAACTACCTGTCGCATCCCGAGGACGTGGCGCAGGCGCTGCGCGGTGCCAAGCTGGTCAAGCGGCTGAGCCAAACCGCCGCCATGAAGGGCCTGATCCTGCAGCCGATCGCCCCCAGCCTGGAAAGCATGAGCGACGCCACAATGGTCGAGGATTTCCGCAACCGCGCCAGCACCTGCTACCACCCGGTGGGCAGCTGCATGATGGGGCCGGACCCGGCCACGTCGGTCGTCGACCCGCAGCTCAAGGTGCACGGCATCGAACACCTGTATGTGGTCGACGCGTCGGTGTTCCCGAACGTGACCTCGGGCAACACCCATGCCCCCACGACGATGGTCGCGCACAAGGGCGCGCAGTCCATTCTTTCTGCCCAGCATTGAAATCTCAACCGGAGACAAATCCCATGAAACTCGAATCGATCAAGACCTTTGTGGTCGGCAACCCGCCGCCGTCGTTCGGCGGCCGCTACTTTGTGTTCGTCAAGATCCGCACGGCCTGCGGTATTGAAGGTGTCGGTGAAGCTTATGCCGCGACCTTCAGCCCGCACATCATCGCGGCAATGGCCGAGGACCTGTTCGAGCGCGTGTTTGCAGGCGAAGACCCGATGCAGGTGGAGACCTTGTGGCGCAGGGCCTACGGTGCCGGTTTCACGCTGCGCCCGGACGTCTCGCTGATGGGTGTGCTCAGTGCGCTGGAGATGGCATGCTGGGACATCACCGGCAAGGCGCTGGAACAGCCGGTCTACAAACTGCTTGGCGGCCTGGTGAACCCCCGCCTGCGTTCCTACACCTACCTGTATCCGGACGAGAACGAAGACGAATCGTTCTACGACGACCCGGTCAAGTCGGCCGAACGCGCCGCCATCTATGTGGCGCAGGGTTTCACCGCCGTCAAGCTGGATCCGGTGGGTGGCTATTCGGTGTTCGATCCGCGCCAGCCCACGCTGGAGCGTATGGACCTGTCGGAGCGGTTCTGCAAGCTGATCCGCGAAGCGGTGGGCGACAAGGCTGACATCCTGTTCGGCACCCATGGGCAGTACACGGTGTCGGGCGCCAAACGCATGGCCCGTCGAATCGAGAAATACGACCCGCTGTGGTTCGAGGAGCCAACGCCGCCAGAGCGCCCGGAGATGATGGCCGAGGTGGCGCGCCATACCAGCATCCCGGTGGCCACCGGCGAACGCTTGTGCACCAAATACGAGTTCGCCCGTGTGCTGGAGACCGGCGCGGCCAGCATCCTGCAGCCGGCGCTGGGCCGGGTCGGCGGTATTCTGGAATGCAAGAAGATCGCCGGCATGGCCGAGACGTTTTACGCGCAAGTGGCGCCGCACCTGTATTGCGGCCCGATCGAAGCCGCCGCCAACATCCAGCTCGCGGCTTGCATCCCGAACTTTCTGATCCTCGAGAGCATCCAGCAACTCGGCGGTTTCCACGAAAAGCTGCTGAAGAAGAAGATCCAGTGGGAAGGCGGCTACGTCATCCCGAGCAAGGACCCCGGCCTGGGCGTGGAGCTGAACGAAGAAGTTGCGCTGGCCCATCCGTACACCGGCAAGGCGCTGCACCTGGAAATGGCGCAGCATCCGCTGGGGTA
>JBDTMH010000034.1:0-26502 GCA_039934375.1 Burkholderiaceae bacterium
TTTCCTTTTCGCTTCTTTATGAATGGCTAGCCGTATCAGGTACTGCCGTGGCACATCACCAGCCCTTGCGGGCCTGTGAAATTAACGCTTTTCCAGTGCTGCTGGCGGCCAGCTCTCGAGCTTCATGCCCAAGGTCAGACCACGCGAGGCCAACACTTCCTTGATTTCGTTGAGCGACTTGCGACCCAGGTTCGGGGTCTTGAGCAGCTCGTTCTCGGTGCGCTGGATCAGGTCACCGATGTAATAGATGTTCTCGGCCTTCAGGCAGTTGGCCGAACGCACCGTCAGTTCGAGTTCGTCGACCGGACGCAGCAGGATCGGATCGAACTGCGTATTGCCACGCGGCGCCGGCGCATCGAATGCCGCCAGTTCGCTGCCCTCGAGCTGCGCAAACACGGCGAGCTGTTCAACCAGCACCTTGGCCGATGCACGCACCGCATCTTCGGCGGAAATGGCGCCATTGGTTTCGATTTCGACCACCAGCTTGTCCAGATCGGTACGCTGCTCGACACGGGCACTTTCGACCGTGTAGCTGACACGCTTGACCGGCGAGAACGACGCATCGAGAACAATGCGGCCGATCGACTTGGTCGGCTCGTCGCCTTGGCGGCGCATCGTGCCAGGTACATAACCACGGCCTTTTTCGACCTTGATCTGCATGTCCAGCTTGCCGCCATGCGACAGGTTGGCAATCACGTGCTCGGGGTTGATCACCTCGACATCGTGCGGCGTCTGGATGTCGGCCGCGGTCACGACACCGTCACCCTCCTTGCGCAGACTCAGCGTGACTTCTTCGCGGTTGTGCAGCTTGAACACCACACCCTTGAGGTTGAGCAGGATGTTGACCACGTCTTCCTGGACGCCGTCGATCGACGAGTACTCATGCAGAACACCGGCAATCGTCACTTCGGTCGCGGCGTAGCCTGGCATCGAAGACAACAGGACCCGGCGCAACGCGTTACCCAAGGTGTGGCCGTAACCACGCTCGAACGGCTCCAGGGCGACCTTGGCCCGGTTGGAGCCAAGTTGCTCCACATTGATTGCTTTGGGTTTCAGCAGATTTGTTTGCATGCAGACTTCCTCTCAATACCCCCGACTCGTTACATCGGTAAGGCTGGTGAAGCGCCTGGCCCGCGGTGCCCCACGAACCAGGAACGTTTTCTTTTTCCGGCTTAGCGCGAGTACAACTCGACGATCAGCGATTCGTTGATGTCGGCTGCGAACTGATCGCGGTCCGGGGTTTTCTTGAAAGTGCCTTCGGCCTTGTCCAGGCTCACTTCCACCCAGGCCGGCATACCGACTTGTTGGGCGAGTTGCAGCGCTTCGACAACCCGGTTTTGCTTCTTCGACTTCTCCCGCACAGCCACAACGTCGCCGGCTTTCACCAGGTACGACGGAATGTTGACCGACTGACCATTCACGGTGATCGCCTTGTGCGACACCATCTGGCGCGCTTCGGCGCGGGTGGAACCAAAGCCCATCCGATATACCACGTTGTCCAGACGCGACTCAAGCAGGAACAGCAGGTTGGCGCCGGTGTTGCCACGGCGACGATCGGCTTCCTCGAAATAGCGGCGGAACTGACGCTCCAGCACGCCATACATGCGCTTGACCTTCTGCTTCTCGCGCAGTTGCAGACCGTAGTCCGACGTGCGTGCGCCCGAAGTACGGCCATGCTGGCCGGGCTTGGAGTCGAATTTGGCCTTGTCACCAATCGCGCGGCGTGCGCTCTTGAGAAACAGGTCGGTGCCTTCCCGGCGGGATAGTTTGGCCTTTGGGCCGAGGTAACGTGCCACTTGAGCTTCCTTTATGTCATCTGCCGCAGAAAACTGCGGGAGCCGTCAACCATGGTTGACGGCGGTGGGCTTGGTTGATATCGAGCGATTCAGGGACGAAGCCCTGGAAACAGGATCAGATCCTGCGGCGCTTTTGCGGTCGGCAGCCGTTGTGCGGCACCGGAGTGACGTCCGAAATCATGTTGATCCGGATGCCGAGCGCGGCAAGCGCACGCACCGAAGACTCGCGACCAGGACCGGGGCCCTTGATCTCGACGTCCAGGTTCTTGATGCCTTGTTCCACTGCAGCGCGACCGGCCACCTCGGATGCGACCTGGGCAGCAAATGGGGTCGACTTGCGCGAACCCTTGAAGCCCTGGCCACCCGACGAAGCCCACGACAAGGCATTGCCCTGGCGATCGGTGATCGTGATGATGGTGTTGTTGAACGACGCATGCACGTGTGCAACACCGTCCGCAACGTTCTTGCGAACCTTCTTGCGGACTCGTTGCGATGCCGCGCTATTTTGTGGTTTTGCCATGGTGGTCTCTCAATCCCGATTATTTTTTCAGTGACTGCGCAGCCTTGCGCGGACCCTTGCGGGTACGGGCATTGGTACGCGTGCGTTGGCCACGCATCGGCAAGCCACGACGATGGCGGAAACCCCGGTAGCAGCCGATGTCCATCAAACGCTTGATGTTCATCGTGGTTTCCCGGCGCAGGTCACCCTCGATCGTGAACTGGCCAACGGCCTCACGAATCTTCTCGAGATCACCGTCGTTCAGGTCCTTGACCTTCTTCGAGTACGCGATGCCACAAGCTTCACAGATCTTGCGGGCGCGGGTGCGACCAATGCCGAAGATGGCCGTCAGGCCAATTTCGGAATGTTGGTGCGGCGGAATATTGATACCAGCGATACGTGCCATGTTCGTCCTCTAAAACTCGTGCAATCTCAACCCTGACGCTGCTTGTGACGCGGATCGGTACAGATCACACGCACAACGCCCTTGCGCCGGATAATTTTGCAGTTACGGCAAATTTTCTTGACCGAAGCCGAAACTTTCATTTGGTTCTCCTAAAAACTCTCTGCCGCGTCCCGCAACTTTTGTTGCGACCGCCCGGCGTTACCACTATGCCTACCTGGCCCGGACATCCATCCGGACGCGACTCAGGAAGACTTGAAACTTGCCTTCTTCAACAGCGACTCGTACTGCTGGGACATCAAATAATTTTGTACCTGGGCCATGAAGTCCATCGTCACCACGACGATGATCAACAGTGAAGTGCCCCCGAAATAGAACGGAACGTTGTATTTCAGGATCAGGAACTCGGGCAGCAGACACACAGCGGTGATATAGATCGCGCCGGCCAGCGTCAGACGCAACAGGATCCGGTCGATGTATTTCGCAGTATGGTCGCCAGGGCGAATTCCCGGAACGAAGGCGCCGCTCTTTTTCAGGTTGTCTGCCGTTTCACGGCTGTTGAATACCAACGCCGTATAGAAGAAGCAGAAGAAAATGATCGCCGCGGCATAGAACATCACGTAGATCGGCTGCCCCGGGGTCATCGACGATGCGATGTCCTTGAGCCAGCGCATCGAGTCTCCGGTGCTGAGCCAGCCCACGACGGTGGCCGGCAACAGGATGATCGAAGACGCGAAGATCGGCGGAATCACACCGGCCATGTTCAGTTTCAGCGGCAGGTGCGACGACTGGCCACCGTAGACCTTGTTACCCACCTGACGCCGCGCATAGTTGACCAGGATCTTGCGCTGACCACGTTCGACGAAAACCACGAAGTAGGTTACCAGCACCACCAGCAGCAAGATGAACAGCGAGACCAGGATGCTCATTGCACCGGTGCGCACCAGTTCGAGCAATCCGGCCATCGCATGCGGCAGGTTGGCGGCAATGCCGGCGAAGATCAGGATAGAAATTCCATTGCCCAGCCCGCGCTCGGTGATCTGCTCGCCCAGCCACATCAGGAACATCGTTCCTGCGGTCAATGTGAACACCGCCGTGACCCGAAAACCCATGCCCGGTGATATCACCAGCCCGGCGGATGCTTCCAACGCGACCGCAATGCCAAGCGACTGGAACAGGGCCAGGCCCAGCGTGCCATAGCGCGTGTACTGCGTGATCTTGCGCCGTCCGGCCTCGCCTTCCTTCTTGATCTGCTCGAAGGTCGGCACGACGTAGGTCAGCAACTGCATGATGATCGATGCCGAGATGTACGGCATGATTCCCAGCGCGAAGATGGTGAAACGCGAGAGGGCACCACCCGACATCAGGTTGGCCATCCCCAGGATGCCACCTTCCTGGCCCTTGAAGAATTGCTGCAACTGGGCAGGATCAATCCCCGGAACCGGAATATGTGCACCGATCCGATAGACGACCAGCGCCAGCAGCAAAAACATCAGCCTACGACGCAAGTCGCCGTATTTGCCGGTTTTCGCCAGTTGAGCCGCGTTTGTTGCCACGTGGGTTTACCTGTCCAGCGCCCGTCAATCAGGCGACGCTGCCGCCGACTGCTTCAATGGCAGCCTTGGCACCGGCGGTCGCGCCAATACCATTGAGCTTCACGGCCTTGGTCAGTTCGCCGGTCTTGATGACCTTGACGACCTTGGCCATCTCGGGCACCAGGCCAGCTTGCTTGAGGCTCAGCAAATCGACTTCCGCCGCACCGAGCACCTCGAGGGTGGTCAGCGTGATTTCAGCGTTGTACTTGAGCAGCTGCGACTTGAAGCCACGCTTGGGCAAGCGACGTTGCAGCGGCATCTGACCGCCTTCAAAGCCCACCTTGTGGTAGCCGCCCGCGCGCGACTTCTGACCTTTGTGGCCACGACCCGCGGTCTTGCCCAGGCCTGAACCGATGCCGCGGCCAACGCGACGTTTCGCGTGTTTTGAGCCGTCAGCCGGCTTGATGCCATTGAGTTCCATCATCATCCTCGTCAGTTGGCGACGGCACCGGCCGCATTGCGGCAGGGACCCATCGATCCATCAAAAATCACAATACTTTGACCAGGTAACTGATCTTGTTGATCATCCCGCGCACTTCGGGCGAGTCTTTCAACTCGCTGGTGCTGTTCACCTTGCGCAGACCCAGGCCGCGCACAGTCGCGCGATGCGATTCCTGGCAACCGATCGGGCTGCGGACCAGTTGAACCTTGATGGTTTGTTGTGTCGTCATATCCATTACCTCGATCAGACAAACAGCTCTTCAACGCTCTTGCCACGTTTAGCGGCCACTTCGGCCGGCGTAGTGGAAACGCGCAGGGCGTCGAGCGTTGCACGAACCATGTTGTACGGGTTGGACGAACCGTGGCTCTTGGCCACGACGTCAGTGATACCCACAACTTCGAACACGGCGCGCATCGGGCCGCCGGCAATGATGCCAGTACCCTTGGGAGCGGGCATCATGATCACGTTGGCCGCGCCATGGTGGCCCGACACGCGATGCTGCAAGGTTCCGTTCTTCAGCGTGACCTTGACCATGTTGCGGCGCGCTTCTTCCATCGCCTTCTGCACGGCTGCGGGAACTTCCTTGGACTTGCCCTTGCCCATGCCGACGCGGCCATCGCCGTCACCGACCACGGTCAACGCGGCAAAACCCAGAATACGACCACCCTTGACGACCTTGGTCACGCGGTTGATCGCGATCATCTTCTCGCGCAGGCCGTCCTCGGGACCCTCGGCCTTGCCCTGCATCTTCGCTTGTACTCGTGCCATGTTTTTTTCCGATCTGCTTAAAACTGCAAGCCGGCTTCGCGCGCGGCATCGGCCAGCGCCTTGACGCGGCCATGGTAGGCAAAGCCCGAACGGTCAAACGCGACCTTCTCGACACCCGCTGCCTTGGCTTTTTCGGCCACACGCTTGCCTACGGCTTGCGCAGCAGCGGTGTTGCCACCCTTGCCGCTGCCGCCCAGCGCGGTGCGCACTTCGGCTTCGGCCGTCGAGGCCGTGGCCAGGACCTTGGCGCCATCGCCAGAAATCACGCTGGCGTAGATGTGCTGGTTGGTGCGGTTCACCATCAGCCGAGCCACACCCTGCGTCGCGATGCGAATACGCGTCTGGCGCGCACGGCGCAGGCGCTGTTCTTTCTTGGTCAACATCATGCTGCCCCTTACTTCTTCTTGGTTTCTTTGATCGTGATCTTCTCGTCCGAATACCGGATTCCCTTGCCCTTGTAGGGCTCGGGCGGGCGGACGGCACGAATCTCGGCGGCGATCTGACCAACACGCTGACGATCCGCACCCTTGATCACAACTTCGGTCGGGGTGGGGGTTGCCACGGAGATGCCGGCTGGCATGTCCATGTTGACCGGATGCGAGTAGCCGACAGTCAGGTTCAGCTTGGCGCCTTGCGCCTGGGCCTTGTAACCCACACCGACCAGGCTCAGCTTGCGCTCGAAGCCCTTGCTCACGCCGACGACCATGTTGTTCACCAGCTGACGCATGGTGCCGGACATCGCATTCGCATCGCGCGAATCGTTGGCCGGGACAAAGGTCATCTTGCCGGCATCCAGCTTGACCTGGACCAGCGCATTGCGGGTCAGTTGCAACGTGCCGCCGCTGCCCTTGACGCTGATTTGATCGTCCTTGATGGACACATCGACACCAGCGGGAACAACGATCGGCATTTTTCCTATACGGGACATATTCTGTTTCTCCTCAATGCCACGCCATCAGGCGACGTAACACAGGACTTCACCACCGACGCCGGTGGCTCGGGCCTTGCGGTCGGTCATGACGCCGGCGGGAGTCGTGACAATTGCCACGCCCAGCCCGTTCTGCACCTGGGGAATCGTGCCCTTGCCGCGGTACACCCGCAGGCCAGGACGACTTACACGCTCGATACGTTCGATGACCGGACGGCCCGCGTAATATTTCAGCGCAATTTCCAGCTCGCTCTTGCCAGCATCGGACTTGACGGTGAAACCGTCGATGTAGCCCTCATCCTTCAGAACCTGCGCGATGGCGACCTTCACCTTGGAGGACGGCACCGACACGGTGGACTTGGCGACCATTTGCGCGTTACGGATACGCGTCAACAGGTCCGCAATGGGATCACTCATGCTCATGTTTATCTCTCCTCGCGCTTACCAGCTGGCCTTGGTCACGCCGGGAATTTCACCGGCGAGGGCCATTTCACGCACTTTCGCGCGCGCCAGACCGAAGTGCTGGAACGTGCCGCGGGGGCGGCCGGTAATGGAACAACGATTGCGCTGGCGCGTGGGGTTCGCGTTGCGCGGCAGCTTCTGCAAGGCGAGTCGCGCAACTGCACGCTCGTCGTCGCTGCGCTTGGCATCGTTTGCGATGCCCTTGAGTTCCGCGTGTTTCTTCGCGTACTTGGCAACCAGTTTGTCGCGCTTGAGTTCGCGCTCGATCAAAGCCATCTTAGCCACGGGTCACCTCAGTTCTTGAACGGAAAACGGAAGCCTGCGAGAAGTGCCTTGCACTCCTCATCCGACCTGGCCGTTGTGGTGATGCTGATATTGAGACCACGCAAGGCGTCGACCTTGTCATACTCAATCTCAGGGAAAATGATCTGCTCCTTGACGCCGATGTTGTAGTTTCCACGGCCATCGAAAGCGCGACCGGAAATACCCCGGAAGTCACGCACCCGCGGCAATGCCACGGTGACGAAGCGATCGAGAAACTCGAACATCTGCACGCCGCGCAGTGTGACCATGCAACCAATCGCCTGGCCTTCACGGATCTTGAATCCGGCGATCGCCTTCCTGGACTTGGTCACCACCGGCTTCTGGCCGGCAATCTTGGTCAGGTCGGCCACGGCGTTGTCCATGACCTTCTTGTCGGCCACGGCCTCGCTGACACCCATGTTCAGCGTGATCTTGGTCAGACGCGGAACCTGCATCACGGACTTGTAGCCGAACTTGGCCATCAATTCCGGAGCGACTTTCTCGCGATAGTGTTGTTGCAGACGCGCCATGTTCATGCCACCTTGATTGCTTCGCCGCTGGACTTGTAAACGCGCACGCGCTTGCCGTCAGCCAACAGCTTGATGCCGACCCGGTCGGCCTTGCCGGAAACGGCGTTGAAAATCGCCACGTTCGACTGGTGAATCGCCATCGCCTTCTCAACGATGCCGCCGGTCGTACCCTTGAGCGGATTGGGCTTGGTGTGTTTCTTCACCAGGTTGATGCCCTCCACCAGCACATGGGTGTCATCCTTGCGCAACGTGACCTTGCCACGCTTGCCCTTGTCGCGCCCTGCGAGCACGATGACTTCGTCGCCTTTGCGAATCTTGTTCATGGCTTGTCCTTACAAAACTTCGGGTGCGAGAGACACGATCTTCATGAACTTCTCGGTCCGCAATTCACGCGTGACCGGCCCGAAGATGCGGGTGCCGATCGGCTCGAGCTTGGCGTTGAGCAGCACGGCGGCATTGCCGTCGAACTTCACCAGCGAGCCATCGCTGCGGCGGATACCCTTGGAGGTGCGAACCACCACGGCACTGTAGATCTCGCCTTTCTTGACGCGACCGCGCGGCGCAGCTTCCTTGATGCTCACCTTGATGACATCGCCTACGCTGGCGTAACGACGCCTGGAGCCGCCGAGCACCTTGATGCACAGGACGGATTTCGCGCCGGTATTGTCGGCGACGTCCAATCGGGATTCAGTCTGGATCATGTATGTGTTTCCCAACTTGCACCTGATACAAAGCCTCGGCGGTTTCCCGCCAAGGCCCACACAGGCCAGTCTTGGGCCCGTCGTCCGCAGCGTGAACCACTCACACCGCCTCCGTTGGGCAGATTCTTTTCCGCTAAGTGAATAGCGAAGCCCGCGATTATGCATCACGAAAATATGCCGGTCAAGCGATGTCAACCGGGAAGGCGCAAATATTTGTCGGCCAACGCCGTGAAAGCATCCGTTTGTGGGTCGTGCTGCGTCTCCTGCAGCAATATGTGCGCCACTGGCTGCGCCAGGCTGCGCGCCAGTTTCGCATCCAGGAACAGCAGGCGCGAACGCCGCGCCAGCATGTCTTCGACCGTGCGCGCATATTCGAAACGGGCGCCGAAACGGACCATCGCTTCGGTCAAGCCCGGCGCCAGTTCGCGCTCGGCGCCCGGCAAGGCCTGCACCTGACTTTGCTCACTACCATAGCTGTGCAGACCCGGCGCAGCGCTTATCGAATGGGGGCTGGACAACTGTTCGTCGCCGCCCACCAGGCGAAAGTGCTCGGTGACCCCGGCCGCGCGCCGCGGCAGCAGCGCCTTGTCAAAGCAATGCTCCAGCACGTCTTCGGCCATGGCCCGGTAGGTGGTCCATTTGCCACCGGTCACGGTTACCAGGCCACTGCGGCTGACCAGCACCGTGTGTTCGCGGCTCAGGCCCTTGGTGTTGTCGCCGTCGTCGTCCTGCGGCTTGACCAGAGGGCGCAGGCCGACCCAGACGCTGCGTACATCGGCCGGTGTCGGTGCGCGGCGCAGGTAGCGCGCGGCCTCTGACAAGATGAAGTCGACCTCCTCCCGAAACGGTTCCGGCTCGCGCGCCAGGTCGCTGCGCGGTGTATCGGTTGTACCCAGGATCACCTTGCCCAGCCACGGCACGGCAAACAACACCCTTCCGTCGGCGGTCTTGGGCACCATCAGGGCGGTGTCACCCGCCAGGAACGACCGGTCCACCACCATGTGCACGCCCTGGCTGGGTGCCACCATCGGCCGGGTCGGGCTGCGGCCGTCGGCCGCATGCGCCTGCCCGTCCTGCTGGCGCAGTTCGTCAACCCAGACCCCGGTGGCATTGATGACGCAGCCCGCCCGGATGTCCAGCCTGGAGCCGGCTTCCATATCCTCGCATTGCAGGCCCACCACCTTGCCGGCCTCGCTGAGCAGTCCCGTTGCCCGGCAGTAATTGACCAGCAAGGCACCATGTGCGGCCGCGCTGCGGGCCAGCGCCAGGGCGAGCCGTGCGTCGTTGAATTGCCCATCCCAGTAAAGGACACCCCCTTTGAGCCCGTCGGCACGGGCATTGGGCAGCAGTTCCAGTGTCTTGCCGCGCCCCAGAAAACGCGTTTTCCCGAGACCGGCCTTGCCTGCCAGCAGATCGTAAGCCGTCAGGCCGGCGCCGTAGAACGGCGTCTCCCACCAGTGGTAGGACGGCATCACGAAGGCCAGCGGCTGCGCCAGGTGCGGCGCGTTGTGCAGCAGCGTCGTGCGTTCGTGCAAGGCCTCGCGCACCAGAGCGATATTGCCCTGGGCCAGATAGCGCACGCCGCCGTGCACCAGCTTGGTGGCACGCGACGAAGTGCCCTCGGCAAAGTCGTGCGACTCCACCAGCACCACCTTGAAGCCGCGCAGTGCGGCGTCGAGCGCCACGCCCAGGCCGGTCGCGCCGCCCCCGACGATGGCAATGTCGAACACCTGCGGTTCGGCCAGCGCTGCCATCAGATCAGCGCGCACGGTGGGCCGTGCGCTGGCCGTCGCCTTGGCGTTCAAGGATTCACCCAGCCTTTCGCACGTTGCACCGCCTGGCGCCAGCGCGCGCGTTTGGCACCGCGCTGGTCCTCGCCCATGGTCGGCTCGAAGCATCGATCCATCACCCACTGCGCCGTCAATTCGTCGGCGCCGGACCAGAATCCGGTCGCCAGGCCGGCCAGATAAGCGGCGCCGAGCGCTGTGGTTTCGGTGACGCGTGGCCGCACCACCGGCACACCTGAAAAGTCGGCTTGCATCTGCATCAGCAGGTCGTTGCGGCTGGCGCCGCCGTCGACCCGCAATTCGCGCAGCGCGATGCCCGAGTCACCGGTCATCGCGGAGAAAACGTCGGCACTTTGCAAGGCAATCGACTCCAGCGCAGCACGCGCCAGATGGGCCCGGGTCGTGCCACGGGTGATTCCAACCATCGCGCCCCGGGCATAACCGTCCCAGTCCGGCGTGCCAAGCCCGGCAAAGGCCGGCACCAGATAAAGGTCCTGCGTATCGGTGACCTGCATCGCCAGATCCTGCACCTGCTCCGCGGATTCGATCACGCCCAGGCCATCGCGCAGCCACTGGATCGCCGCGCCCGCGACAAACACCGACCCCTCCAGCGCATAACAGGCTTGCGCCGGTTCAGGCCGTTCGCCCGGCCCCACCCAGGCCACGGTGGAAAGCAGCTTGTGTCGGCTGTCGACCGCCGCAGACCCGGTATTCATCAGCATGAAACAGCCGGTGCCGTAGGTGTTCTTGGCCATGCCAGGCGAAAAGCAGGCCTGACCGAAGGTGGCGGCCTGCTGGTCGCCAGCCATGCCGCCGATCGAGATGGCACGGCCGAACAGCGCCGGGTCGGTTTCGGCCAGAGCGCCACTGCACGGCACGACCTCGGGCAGCAATGATGGGGGGATGTCGAACAGGGCCAGCAACTGCGGGTCCCAGCGCAAGGTGTGGATATTGAACAGCAAGGTGCGCGAGGCGTTGCTGGCGTCCGTGATGTGGCGCCGCCCGCCGGTCAGGTTCCAGACCAGCCAGCTCTCGATGGTGCCGAAGGCCAGTTCGCCCTTGTCCGCACGTGCCCGTACGCCCGGCACCTGGTCAAGCAGCCACTGCAGTTTGGTGGCGGAAAAGTACGCATCGAGCACCAGCCCGGTCTTTTTCTGGATCGTCGCCAGATGCCCGGCGGCACGCAGCGCGTCGCAGCGCTGGGCCGTTCGCCGGTCCTGCCAGACAATGGCGTTGGCGACCGGTTCGCCAGTCTTGCGGTCCCAAAGCACGGTGGTCTCGCGCTGGTTCGTGATGCCGATGGCGTCGACGTCCTGGGCGCCGACGCCGGCCTTGGCCAGCACGTCCCGCGCCATCGCCAGTTGCGCGCGCCAGATCTCGCGCGCATCGTGCTCGACCCAGCCTGCCTGCGGAAAGATCTGCCGGAACTCCTGCTGCGCCGCGGCAACCAACTGGCCGGCCCGGTCGAACAAAATGGCGCGTGAACTGGTTGTACCCTGGTCAAGTGCAAGAATATATGGCATAGGTGCGAAGATTATCGCAAGCGGACACCCTGCGCTGACGGCTCGGCCTCATTTCCAAAGGACATCATGAATTCCCAGATCGCATTCATCGGCGGCGGCAACATGGCCAGCGCCATCATCAACGGCATGCTGGAACAGGGTTTCCCGAAAAGCCAGATATCGGTCGTCGAACCCTGGCATGAGGCGCGCGACAAGCTCAAGGCGCATTTTGGACTGCAGGCGCACGAGGCGTCCGGCAGCTTTCTGGCGCAGGCAGACATCGTGGTGTGGGCCGTCAAGCCGCAGACCTTCAAGGAGGCAGCACGTCAGACGCAGTTCTTTTCCCGCTCGGCACTGCACCTGAGCGTGGCGGCCGGCATCTCCAGTGACAGCATCGCCAAATGGTTGTCCAGCGAACGGATCGTGCGAGCCATGCCCAATACACCGGCCCTGATCGGCAAGGGCATTACCGCGCTGTATGCACGACCGGGCGTCACCGACGAGGAGCAGCACGCGGTGGTGCAGATCGTCAGAACCACCGGTGAGTTTCTGTGGGTCGACAAGGAAGAGCAACTCGACGCCGTCACTGCCCTGTCTGGCTCCGGGCCGGCCTACATGTTCTTCTTCATGGAGGCCATGACGGAGGCCGGTGCCGAGATGGGACTCACCCGCGAACAGGCCTACAAGCTGAGCGTGGCGACCTTCATCGGAGCCGGCGAACTGGCACGCTCATCGAACGAGCCGCCGGAAATCCTGCGCCAGCGCGTCACATCCAAGGGCGGCACCACCCACGCGGCGATCACGTCAATGGAGGCCTCGAACATCAAGGGCCTTTTCCAGCGCGCGCTGCGCGCGGCCCGCACACGGGCGCAGGAGCTGGGGCAGGAGTTTGGCGAAGCCTGAATCGGCAGCAAGTGCGGGGTTCAGGCCAGCGCGTACGACACCGCGATCCCGGCGAACACCGCAAATCCCACCCAGTGGTTGAGCCTGAAGGCCTTGAAACAGGGCTCGCGCTGGCGCTCGCGGATCAGCCAACCATGCCAGGTCGCCTGTGCCGCAGCCGCGGCGATCCCGGCCAGAAACCAGCCAGAGCCGGCCAGCGGCCAGATCAATGCCGTCCATAACGCCAGATGGATGGCATAGAACAAAAGCACAGCTGCCACATCGAAACGTCCCAGCGTGATGGCCGAGGTCTGGATGCCGATGCGCAAGTCGTCGTCGCGGTCGACCATCGCATATTCCGTGTCGTAAGCCAGCACCCAGAACAGGTTGCCCAGCAGCAGCCACCAGGCCAGCGCCGGGACGGCGCTGGCCAAGACCTGCCAGCCCACGACGTCCGAGCCCCGCACCGCGGCGAACGCCATCGGAATGCCAAAGCTGAACGCCACGCCCAGCACTGCCTGTGGCATCGAGAAGTGGCGCTTGGCATACGGATACGCCAGCGTGACCGCCAAGGCCGCAAACGACAGTGCCACGGTCAGCCGGTTGGTCGTCAGTACCAGCAGGAATGCCAGCAGCGCCAGCACCGCGCCAACCCACAGGGCCTCGCGCACCGACACCGCGCCGCGCGTGATCGGACGCTGCGCCGTACGTTTGACGTGCCGGTCGAACTCCCGATCGGCTACATCGTTGATACAGCAACCGGCACTGCGCATCAGCACGGTGCCCAGCGTGAAAACCACCACCAGATGCCAGCCCGGAAACCCGCCTGCTGCCAGCCACAACGCGCTGAGCGTGGGCCACAACAACAGCAACCAGCCGGCCGGGCGATCCCAACGGATCAGCTGCAGGTACAGGCCGAGCTTCTCCGACAACCCGTTTGCGCTCACTGGAGAGCCTTCACCCTGCGGGCTGCGGTGCGAGCATGCTTGCTTGCTTGCTTGGGAACGGCCCGGCGCGGCGCTCAGTATCTTCACCCGCGCCGGGGCAATCTTGCCAGAGCCGTTCGCCATCTCTCGCTCCTCACGACAAACGTTTGACACCGGGCAGCTCGCACGCGTACACCGCGTTGCGCAGGGCCGCAATCGCCTCGTAGCGGGTGAAACTGCGCCGCCAGGCCAGCACGACGCGGCGCGTGGGTGCATGGCCCGCAACCCCGTCGATGACGGGCAGGTACTTGATGAACGGGTCTTCATCCTTGCGCCGCCCCGGTCGTCCACCCATCGCCTGTGCCGGCACGCCCAGGCGCGGCACCAGCGTCACGCCCATGCCGGCCGCCACCATGTGCTTGATGGTTTCCAGCGACGAACCCTCGAAGCTGCGCTGGATGCCTTCGGCCGTGCCGGAAAAACGCGCGAACTCGGGACAAACCTCCAGCACATGGTCGCGGAAACAATGGCCGGTGCCCAGCAGCAGCATGGTTTCGGACTTGAGCTGCTCGGCCGTGACCGACTTGCCCTTGGCCAGTGCATGGTTGCGCGGCACTGCGGCAACAAATGGCTCGTCGTACAGCGGCGCAATCGCCAGCCCGGTGTCCGGGAAGGGCTCGGCCAGGATGGCGCAGTCCAGTTCGCCGGTACGCAGCATCTCGAGCAGCTTGACGGTGAAGTTCTCCTGCAGCATCAGCGGCATCTGCGGCGTCATGGCAATCACATGCCGCACCAGATCGGGCAGCAGGTACGGCGCAATGGTGTAAATCACGCCCAGTCGCAAGGCCCCGGCCAGTGGGTCCTTGCCGCGCTTGGCGATCTCGCGGATGCCCGCCGCCTGCTCCAGCACCGACTGCGCCTGACGCACCACCTCCTCTCCCAGCGGCGTGACCGAGACCTCATTGGCGCTGCGCTCGAATAACTTGAGCTCGAGTTCCTCTTCCAGCTTCTTGACAGCCACCGACAGCGTCGGCTGCGACACATGGCAGGCCTCGGCGGCCTTGCCGAAATGCCGCTCGCGCGCCACTGCCACGATGTATTTGAGTTCGGTCAGGGTCATGGGGTCATTGTCCTACGCGACAAGATATCGCAGTGCGGGATTCGCCTTGGGGCGGCCCGGCGGCTCTGCCTATCTACCCTTCGTGCTGCGCACTGCGGGATTCGCCTTGGGGCGGCCCGGCGGCTCATGCCTTCAAAAACTCCGCTTTGTCGCCCAGCCAGCGGGCGACATGCTGCTGCGCCAGTTCGGGAAACCGGTCCAGCAGGCGCGGGGCGGCATTGCGGGCCCAGGCCAGCAGGTCGGCATCCTCTTGCAGATTGGCAAACCGCAGCAAGGCTGAGCCGGACTGGCGCGCACCCAGGAATTCGCCAGGGCCGCGGATCTCCAGGTCGCGCCGGGCAATTTCGAAGCCGTCGGCTGTCTCCACCATCGCCTTCAGCCGGGCACGTGCCGTCTCGCCCAGCCGCGGCGCATCACCGGTGGAATACATCAGCACACAAGCCGAAGCCGCGGCGCCGCGCCCGACCCGACCGCGCAACTGGTGCAGCTGCGACAAGCCGAAACGCTCCGCGTGCTCGACCACCATCAGCGAGGCATTGGGCACGTCGACGCCGACTTCGATCACCGTGGTGCTGACCAGCACACCCATCAGGCCGCTGACAAATCGCGCCATCACCGCCTTCTTGTCCGCCACCGGCATACGCGAATGCAGCAGGCCGACCTCGGTGGCCCGCTGCGCACCGTCGGCACCGCCGGCCAGCGCGGCACTGAGTTGCGCATGGGTCTCGGTGGCGTTGACCAGGTCCAGTGCCTCGCTCTCATCGATCAGCGGGCAGACCCAGTAAACCTGGCGGCCCTGCGCCAGCTGGTCGCGGATACGTGCGATCACCTCGTCACGCCGGGCCTCATTGACCAGTTTGGTGACGATGGGCGTACGTCCGGGCGGCAGGTCGTCGATGGTCGAGACGTCGAGGTCAGCGTAATAACTCATCGCCAGCGTGCGCGGAATCGGCGTGGCGCTCATCATCAGCAGATGCGGTTCACGCTGCGGCGGCGTGGCGCCAGACCCGTCCCGCAAGTCATCTCGCCCGCAGGCCTCGCCAATGGCACTGGCATCGGTGGCGGCATCGACACCGGCATTTGCCTGCGACGGCAACGCCAGGTCCGCCGGCGACATCTTGCTGCGCAAGGCCAGCCGCTGCGCGACCCCGAACCGGTGCTGCTCGTCGATGATGGCCAGCGCCAGCTTGCGGAACACCACTTTGTCCTGAATCACCGCATGGGTGCCAATCACCAGCGTTGCCTGGCCCGACGCGATCAGTGCCAGCATGGCGCGGCGTTCGCGCGTTTTCTGGCTGCCGGTCAGCCAGGCGGTGGTGACGCCCAGCGGCTCGAGCCAGCCGATCAGCTTGCTGAAGTGCTGCTCGGCCAGGATCTCGGTCGGGGCCATCAACGCGCACTGGTAACCGCTGTCGATGCAGATCGCGGCGGCCAGCGCAGCCACCACGGTCTTGCCCGAACCCACGTCGCCCTGCAGAAGCCGGTGCATCGGCACATCCCGGCAAAGATCCTGCGCAATCTCGACGCCAACGCGTTGCTGGGCAGCGGTCAAGGCAAACGGCAAGGCCGCCAGCAGCCGGTCACGCAGGCCACCGGCGAGCGGCTGCAATGGCGGCGAGCGCAGCGCTTCACGGGTGCGTTTGGAATGCAGCTGCGAGAGTTGCTGCGCCAGCAGTTCCTCGAGCTTGAGCCGTTGCCAGGCCGGATGGCTATGGTCTTCAAGCGTGGACAGCGCTACGTCGGGCGTCGGATGGTGCAGCAACAGCAGCGCCTGGCTCAGGCTCCACGGCAGCTCGCCGCCCACGCCGCCCAGCAAGTCACGCGGAATCGTCTCCGACAGGTCGACCCGCGCCATGGCGCCGGCCACCGCCTTGCGCAAGTAGACCTGGGGCAGTCCGGCACTGGTCGGATAGACCGGTGTCAAAGCGCTCGGCAGCTCGCCGCTGGCGGCATGGACCACCGGATGCACCATGGTCCAGCCCAGGAATCCGCCCCGCACCTCACCGCGAAGCCGCACCCGCACGCCAACCGCGAGTGCCTTTTGCTGCGACGCATAGAAATGGAAGAAGCGCAGCGTGCAGGTCTCCTGGCCATCCTGCACTGTCACCAGCAACTGGCGCCGCGGGCGAAATGTCACTTCACTGTCGGTGACGGTGGCCTCGAACTGCACAGTCTGGCCCTCGCGGGCTTCATGCAGCCGCACGATGCGGGTTTCGTCCTCGTAGCGCAGCGGCAAATGCAGTGCCAGATCGATGTCGCGACGCAGACCCAGCTTGTCCATCGCCTTTTGCATCGGCGATTTCGCGGGCTTGGCTGCGGGGGTAACGGACATGGGACAATTCTGCCCTTTCTTGTCCCCCACTTTCCTTGGTACGGGCCGGTCCAGCCCTCAAGCACATGCCAAACCCTACTTGCGCTGGCGCGCCGCGCGTCCACAGCCTTTCCGATTTCGATTTCCCGCTTCCGATGGAGCTGATCGCCCAACATCCCACCGAACAACGCAGTGCCTCGCGCCTGCTCGACGGCCGCAGCACCCCGCCCATCGACCGGATCTTTCACGAGCTGCCAGGACTGCTGCGCCAGGGCGACCTGCTGATCCTCAACGACACCAAGGTCGTCAAGGCCCGGCTGTTCGGCGAAAAGCCGACCGGCGGCAAGGTCGAACTGTTGATCGAGCGGGTGCTGGGCGGCAATCAGGTGGCGGCGCATATGCGGGTCAGCAAGAAGCCGGAAGTCGGTACCACGCTGGCCTTGACGGGCGCACCCGGCAGCGACGACCAGCTGCGCGCCACGCTGCTGGGCCGCTGGCCCGATGCCGACGGTGGCATGTTCCGCTTCGTGTTGTCCAACGACGCTGGCGACGACCCCTACGCACTGATGGAATGCCACGGCCACGTGCCGCTGCCCCCGTATATCGAACACGGCGACTGTGCGCAGGACGTCGAGCGTTACCAGACCGTGTTCGCGCGCCATGCCGGTGCGGTGGCGGCGCCCACCGCCGCACTGCATTTCGATGACGCGCTACTGGCTTCGCTCGAGGCGCGCGGCGTGCAGCGCGCGTTCGTGACCCTGCATGTTGGCGCCGGCACCTTCCAGCCGGTCAAGGCGGAGGTCATCGCCCAACACCACATGCACAGCGAGTGGTACCAGATACCGGCCGAGACCCTGCAGGCGATTGCCGACTGCAAGGCCCGCGGCGGCCGGGTCGCGGCGGTGGGCACCACCACCGTGCGCGCGCTGGAGAGTTGGGCGCGCAGCGGCCAGACCCGCGGTGACACCGACATCTTCATCACGCCCGGGTTCGACTTCAAGGTCATCGACCTGCTGATCACCAACTTTCACTTGCCCAAGTCCAGTCTGATGATGCTGGTCAGCGCGTTTGCCGGTTACGACCCCATCCGCGCGCTGTACCAGCATGCGATCGCGCAGCGATACCGCTTCTTCAGTTATGGCGATGCGATGCTGCTGCACAAGCAGAACCCCGGCGGCGCCGCCTGACGCTGCCCGCAACGAAATCGACACCCGAACCCGCTCCCGACCCATGCTGCAATTCGACCTTCTCAAGACCGACGACGCCCAGGGCAGCTACCTCGGCAGCCACGCCCGACGCGGCCGCCTGACGCTGAACCACGGCGTTGTCGAAACACCGATCTTCATGCCCGTGGGTACCTATGGCACGGTCAAGGGCGTCACACCGCAAAGCCTGAAGGACATGGATGCGCAGATCATCCTGGGCAATACCTTCCACCTGTGGATGCGTCCGGGTCTGGACGTGGTGCAGCAGTTCGGCGGCCTGCACGCGTTCGAGCAGTGGGACAAGCCCATCCTGACCGACTCGGGCGGCTTCCAGGTCTGGTCGCTGGGCGAGATGCGCAAGATATCGGAAGAAGGCGTCAAGTTCTCGTCACCGGTCAATGGCGACAAGCTGTTCCTGACCCCCGAGATCTCGATGCAGATCCAGACCACGCTGAACTCCGATATCGTGATGCAGTTCGACGAATGCACGCCCTACATCTCGGTTGAGCCCAAAACCAAAGGCCAGCTGACAACAGCGACCGAGGCGCGCCAATCCATGGAGCTGAGCCTGCGCTGGGCCCAACGCTGCCGGACGGAGTTCGCGCGTCTGCAAAACCCAAACGCCTTGTTCGGCATCGTGCAAGGCGGCATGTTCGAACACCTGCGCGAGGAATCGCTGGAGCAGCTGGTGGCGATGGACTTCCCCGGCTATGCGGTCGGTGGCGTCAGCGTCGGCGAGCCCAAGGACGAGATGCTGCGCATCATGGCGCATACGCCGCACCGGCTCCCCAGCAACAAGCCGCGTTACCTGATGGGCGTCGGCACGCCGGAAGACCTGATCGACGGTGTGGCACAAGGCGTGGACATGTTCGACTGCGTGATGCCCACGCGCAACGCGCGCAACGGCAGCCTGTTCACGCGTTTCGGCGACCTGAAGATCCGCAATGCGCGCCACAAGGCCGACCCACAGCCGCTGGACGCTAGCTGCACCTGTTACGCCTGCGCCGGCAAGTCCGGCGTCGCCTATGCGGATGGCGGACGCGACGGCTTCTCGCGCGCCTATCTGCACCACCTCGAGCGCTGCGGCGAGATGCTCAGCCCGATGCTGGCCAGCATCCACAACCTGCACTACTACCTGAACCTGATGCAGGAGATCCGAACCGCCTTGGAACAGGGCGATCTAGGCAACTTCCGCCTGCGGTTCAGCTCCGACCGCGCGCGCGGCGTCTGACGCGACCATGGCTGCGGCGGCACGCCGATCGGACCGATACTGCAGATCCAGATTCACCAAGGGCACACCATCCCATGCATCAATACCAAAATCAACTGGGTCAGCCGATTGGCGCACCCCTGACCGTGACGCTGCCCCGACCCCGCCCGAGCCCTGCAAAGCTGCAGGGCCGCTTCTGCTCGGTCGTGCAGACCGATCCGGTTGGGCATGCACCGGCGCTGTTCGAGGCATTTCAGGCCGATCGCGAACATCGTCTTTGGACCTACCTTCCGTACGGGCCGTTCGCCGATCTCGATGCGTTTCGCGGCTGGATCACCGGCGCTTGCGCCGATGCGGACCCGCTGTTCCAGACCATCCTCGACCCGACTGGCCAGCCCATGGGACTGGCCAGCTACCTGCGCATCGACCCGGCGGCAGGCGTGATCGAGGTCGGACACATCAACCTGGCGCCCGCACTGCAACGCACGAGCGCGGCGACCGAGGCCATGTTCCTGATGATGGCCCACGTGTTCGACACGCTGGGTTACCGGCGTTACGAATGGAAGTGCGACGCCCTTAACGCACCAAGCCGCAGCGCGGCGCTGCGCCTGGGTTTCAGCTACGAAGGCATCTTCCGCAAGGCGACGCATTACAAGGGCCGCAACCGCGACACCGCATGGTTCTCGGTGGTGGACGACGAATGGCCGACCCTGCGGGACGCGTTCGCGCGGTGGTTGTCACCTGACAATGTCGACGACCAGGGCCGTCAGAAGCGCTCGCTCGCGTCGCTGCGCGCCACCGGGCCGTGCGACAGAATCACACCCGCCGAATCTCTGGGGCATTGATCGTGCTGCGAGCGCCAATTACGGCGACGCGGGCCACAGCGACTGAAAATCAAATGAGAGTTGCCGGTGGTGCCGGATCGACAGCAGGTAAATGTTGGTGTCCAAGCGTGCGTACAAAAGCAGGTAATGCGACATCACGTATTCGCGTATTTCGCCATTCTTGGCGATGGTCTTGAGCTTGCGTTTCAGACCGTCTATTGCATTGCTGGCCTCCACCGAGCGAGTGGGCCGTTCAAAGAACAGCCTGCCCATGCCAGGAAAGCGTTCGAGGTTTGGAATGACAATGTCGGTGAGCTCGTCCAGCAGCGCATCAAATGCCTGCGGCGCATCGGCCTCAAGCAAGAATGCTTCAGCCCCTTCGATATTGCGTTCGAAGTTCGCGGTGAGTTTGACGTGGTGCTTGGTTGACACGGTGCCGAAGTCGCTCAGGCTTGGGCCTTGGCAGCGCGGCGGCGCTTCAATGCGGTCAGTGTGGCATGCGCATTCTTTACCTTGCCATTGGCGACGTCGTCCAGGCCCTTGCCAGCGTCGGCAATCAGCAGCAAGTGAATGCGTTCGCGCTCCAACTGGTGGTAATAGTCCAGCCGCTGGGAATCAATGATGGCGACGTAGCTTTCGCCGTTCTTGGTGATGATCTTTTCAGCACCAGCCTTGACCTGTTCAACCAATTCGGACAAGGTGGCCCGTGCCTGAGTGAGGGGAACCACATCGCTTGCGGTGAACGCCATGACAGCCTCCTGTTAAGTGAAAAGTGTACAGAATACTGCGCATTATGCGCCTTCAACGGGCGCTGAAAAGACAAAGCCAAGCTGTTGTCCCGGCATAGCGGCAGCCTGGAAGTGCCTGCGCTGTGCGGTCAAAGCACTGCAGCGACCCCATCGGCCGGGCTGAGCCAGGCATGGTCGCCCACGGCGAGCAACTCGCTCGCAACCGGGTTGGGGTGATCGATGAGCAACTCGCCGAGCCCCTCCACTTGCACCACGTATTCGGCCACGCTGCCCAGGAACATCACGCGCCGGACGGTCCCCTCGAAAACGCCCTGCTGCGCATCCATGTGCAGCGCCTCCGGACGCAGCACGAGCGTGACCGCGTCGCCCACGCGTTTGTCGTGTGGCTTGACTGCGAAGGTCTTGCTCAAGACCCGAACGTGATTGGCATCCACCACCTCGGCGTCGACGAAATTCGCCTTGCCAATGAAGTTGGTCACGAAACGGCTGCGTGGCCGGGCGTAGATTTCCACCGGCGGGCCGATCTGCTCGACGACACCGGCGTTCATCACCACGATCAGGTCGGACATGCTCATCGCCTCGACCTGATCGTGCGTGACATAGACGGTCGTGATGCCGACGCGTTGCTGAAGTTCGCGGATCTCCACGCGCATCTGCTCGCGCAGCTTGGCGTCCAGGTTGGACAGCGGCTCGTCGAACAAAAGCAGGCGCGGCTCCGTGACGATGCAGCGCGCCAGTGCCACGCGCTGCTGCTGGCCGCCCGACAGCTGGTCGGGGCTGCGCTGCGCCAGCGCCGCAAGGCCGGTCATCTCCAGCACGTTGCCTACACGCTCGCGCAGCTGCGCCGCGGGCACCGACTTGAGCCGCAAGCCGAACGCGACATTCTCGAATACGTTCAGATGCAGAAAGATGGCGTAGGACTGGAACACCATGGCCGAGTTGCGTGCGTTCGGCGGGTCGTCGTTGACCCGGCGCTCGCCAAAAAAGATGTCACCGCTGCTGGGCTCCTCGAAGCCGGCGATCATGCGCAACAGCGTGGTCTTTCCACAGCCGGAGGGACCGAGCAGCGTGACCAGTTGGCCCTTGTCGACGTCGAGATTGACGCGGTCCACGGCCACCACGCTCGGCGCGTCGCGATCGTGTGCAGAGAATTCCTTGCGCAGTTCGACGAGCCGGAGGTCTTTCATGATTGGAAGCGGATCTCTCCGCGCAAGGGTGACATGCGATTGACCAGTGCGCCGATGACGGCGATGGCCACGATGACGATCACGATGAGAACGACGCTGAAGGCGGCGGCCACACCCAGTCGTCCGGAGCCGACCTGGCTCAGGATCTGCACCGTCATCAGGTTCCAGTGCGCCGACACCAGGAAGATCGCGGCGCTGATCGCGGTCATGGCGCGCACGAAGGCGTAGACCAGCCCCGAAAAGAACGCCGGGGCGATCAGCGGCAAGGTGATCTTTCGGAAAGTGGTCAGGCTGCCGGCGCCCAGGTTCTGCGCCGCCTCTTCGATCGACGGGTCGATCTGGCGCAGCACCGCGATGCCCGATTGCGTGCCCACCGGCATGTACCGGAACACAACGGCAAGCACCAGAATGGCTAGTGTGCCCGTGAGCGCGAACGGCGGGTTGTTGAAGGCCAGGATGTAGCCGATGCCCACCACGGTGCCCGGTACAGCAAAGTTCAAAAAGGCGCTGAATTCCATCAACCCTTTGCCGGGAAAACGCCGTCGCACCACCACAAACGCGATCAGCATGCCCAGCAGCCCGCTGATCGGCGTGGACAGCAGCGCGATAACCAACGTGTCCTTCACGGCGCCGAAGCCGACGTCGAACACATAGAGGAAGTGTTCGAGCGTCGGTGTGTAGTCGGTGCCCCACACGCGGGTGGTTGCACCAATCAGGATGACCGCATAGAACGTCGCCACGACGAGCAGGAAGAACAAGGCGAGTGTGAACAACGACCACTTCGTGCGCCTGCCGACCAACCGGGAGGTTGCAGTGGAGGGCTTGCCGGTGACGGTAATGTATTGGCGCCGGGCGAGATAGTAGCGCTGCACGGCGAATGCAGTGATGCTCGGGATCAGCAGAACGACCGCGAGGGCCGCGCCTCGCGCGAGGTCAAACGAGCCGGTGATCTCCAGATAGGCCTGCGTGGCGAGCATCGGAAAGGCCGCGCCGGCCAGTACCAATGGATTGCCGAAGTCGGCCAGCGACTCGATGAAGACTACGAGAAACGCACCAGCGATGCCGGGCATCGAAAGCGGCAGTGTGATGCGGCAAAACGTCTGCCAGCGATTGGCGCCGAGGTTGAAGCAGGCGTCCTCGAACGTGGGGCTGATCGACTGCAGCACGCCGCGCAGCGACAGGTAGGCGATCGGTGCGAAGGTGAAGACCTGCGACAGCACGACGCCGCGAAAGCGGTAGATACTGAAGTCGGTCAGGCCCAGCACACCGTGGCTGATCAGGCCATTGAAGCCGAAAAGAAACAGAATCGACACCGCGGTGACGAAGGGCGGCGAAATGATCGGCAGCATCGCGGTCAGGTGCAGCGAGCGCTTTAATGGCACGTCGGTGCGCGTAACAACGAAGGCCAGCAGGTAACCAAGTACGACGCTGAGCGCGCCGGTGGTGAAGGCCACCGCAACGCTGTTGATCAGGGCATTCCGATACAAGCGCCGCTCGCCAATGGCCAGGTAGTGCGACAGCGTCCACCGGCCCTCGTCGTGAAAGCTGGTAAGCAAGACCTTGACCAGCGGGAAGACGACGAACAGCGCCAGTGCGGCGAAAATCGCCACTATCAGCACCAGGATGACGGGATCGCCGGTGAGTCGGCGGATCACACTGGTTATCGATGCGTCGCCGCGGGTCGGCGAATCTGCACGTCCCGCAAGCGCGGGGCGCGTCACTGGCCGAGAACGTCCTTGACCCAGCGGTCCACCAGCCGCTTGCGGTTCTGTGCGGCGAACGCCTGGTCGGACGCGACCACCTTGATCTGGCTAAGCGACGGCACTCCCTTGCCCGCGTTGACGTCGTTGCGGATCGGCAGGAAGTAGGTCTTGGCGTCGACCATTGCCTGCTGGCCCTTCTTCGATGTGATCCAGTCGACCAGCATCTTCGCTTCCTTCAGATGTTGTGCGCCTTTGAGCACCGAATGCCTGCACAGTGGATTGATTAACCTACCCGTTCGCCCTGAGCCTGACTCACCATGAGCTTGACGGAGCGCAACGTTCAATTTGCCAGCAGTTCGATTTCGTCCAGTTCCAGTTGGATCGCGTCCTTGGCCATGGCAGTGTCATAGTCGATCTGCAGCCCGGTCCAGAACGATTCACTCAGGCCGAAGGCGCGCGACAAGCGCAGCCCGGTATCGGCGGTAACGGAACGTCCGCCAGCGATGATCGCCGTGATGCGGGTCAACGGAACATGGATCGCTTTCGCCAACCGATAGGGTGTAACCCCCAAGGGTTTGAGGAATTCCTCGGAAAGGATTTCGCCGGGGTGTGGGTACGGTACTTGGCGCGCCATTAAAGCTCCTTTGTCTGTCGTCCGCCGAGCGGTGACGCTCGTCAGTGGTAGTCGCAAATTTCAACCTCTTGCGGGCCCATCGCAGACCAACGGAAGCACATGCGCCATTGCGCGTTGATGCGGATGCTGTGTAGCCCCTTGCGGTCTCTCTTCAGCGCCTCCAGAAGATTCTGTGGCGGGATTTTCAGGTCGTTCAGCACCGCGGCCCGGTTCAACATCGCCAGCTTTCGCATGGCGACCGTCTGAATGTTGACCCAACGCTTCACACGCACGCCGCTGAACAGCGCCTCGGTGTCTTTATCCTTGAAGCTCAGGATCATGTGCAATGGTAACGCGAGACGGTAGTAACGTCAAACGTAACCAATCTGGCAAAAAGCTGTCAGGACTTCGGCTTGCTGTTCTCCGGGTCATACAAGGATTGATACCCCACCACCTCAACCTTGACGTGATAGACATCCGCAAAATACTGGATCTGCAGTTCGCGTCCCACCTGGCAATATTCATGCGGCAGGTAGGCCAGCGCGCAGGGCCGCAAGCGGGGAGTTCTGATGGGTCCAGGCCTCGGGCTCGTCGGCAATCTTCTGGATCGTGCTGCGGGCATTGGGGCCCCACACGCCCAGGCAACCGAATTGCGTGGTGTGTTCGTCCAGGAAATGGGTGTAAACGCCTTTGCCAGCACCACCACCAGCATCAAGGGCAGGACCAGAACCCAGTTTCCCTGCCTCGACACAGTGCAAACCTGCCAAAATCACGCAATGCGTCCTTCCCAAGCACTTACCGCCAAGCGCGACGACGTTCTAGCGCTGGCAGCGGCGCGTGGGGCAAGCCGTTTGCGCGTGTTTGGCTCAGTGGCAACCGGACAGGACCGCGAAGGAAGCGATGTGGACTTGTTGGTCGACCTGCCCCTGGGGACATCATTGCTGCAAATCGTTGGTCTGCAGCTTGACCTTGAAGACGCGCTTGGGGTAAAGGTCGACCTTTGCACAGAGCGCGAGTTGCATCCGGCACTCAGACAACGCATCCTTGCACAGGCGCGCGCCGTATGAGCGAACGTGACCAACTTTTTCTGAATCACGTTCTCAATGCAATTGCAGAGATCCAGGATTTCACGGTGGCCGGGCGCAGCGACTTCATGACCGACAGCAAGACACAGAGCGCGGTCATCAGGCAACTTGAAATCATCGGCGAAGCCGTCAAGAACCTCAGCAAAGCGGTGACTGAAAGCGAACCTGGCGTTCCGTGGCGGCAGATCGCAAGCGTACGAGATCGGCTAATTCACGCCTACTTCGATGTGGATATTGATGCAGTCTGGTCGATGGTCGAACAGGACCTGCCCTCCCTGCGAATACACATACATCGCATCACCGCTGCTCCGACTGCCCCACCGCAATCCGGCTGACACGCTCATCGCCTGCGTAAGTTCACCTCGCAAGGGCAGGCATCGGGTCGGCGCCCGTGATGCTGCGTCAAGTGCACTTGGCCCGTAATCGCGGCTTGCACGCTGATCCGCCGGCAGGTTACAACCGACCGTCACACCAGGCAGGGCAACTGAGCCGCAAAGCCCCCGAGTCTCTTGACGTCCGCTGTCAAGACTTCGGCTTGCCATTCTCCGGGTCATACAAGGACTGATACCCCACCGCCTCGACCTTGACCGGATAGATATCCGCAAAATACTGGATCTGCAGTTCGCGCCCCACCTGACAATATTCATGCGGCAGGTAGGCCAGCGCGATATTCTTGCCGATGGTCGGGCCGAAGGCGATGGAGCTGGTAAAGGATCGACGGCCCAGTTCGTCGATCAAGGTAGCGCCGGTTGTCGGGTCCATCACCGGGCAGATTCCCACCGGGTAGCGCGCCACGCCGGTGCTGTCGATGTTGTTTGTCATCGTCAGCGTGCAGAGCATGGCGGGCTGATGCTCGCGCTCGCGGAATTGCATGTGCGCCTCCTTGCCGTGGAAATCGGCAGCCTTCACCTTGGGTCGGGCCAGGTCGCATTCGTACAGGTTGTATTCGGTGCGCAGATCGGCGTTTTGCA
>JBDTMH010000035.1:0-26303 GCA_039934375.1 Burkholderiaceae bacterium
CCCACGACAACAGGAATCACAATCCTGGACTCTACCAACTGAGCTACAGCCACCGTAAAGCGCCAATTATAGCCCGTGAAAACAGGCCTCAGGCAGTTAACGTGTGGTCGTGACTGCCGCTGGCTGCGCAACCATGATCTTGGCCTTGTAGCGCTCCTTCAGCATCTCGTAATACGCCTGGTTCTCAGCCGAGGCCCAGATCTGGGAGTATTGCGCCTGCGCCTGTTTGGCGACGCCGTCGTTGGGTGCGGTCCGGCTGACGATGCGCTTGACGTTGACGACGGCATAACCGTCTGCACCGAGGTCGATGCCAAGTTGCGCAGGCAGCTTGAGCGGGTCCGCGCGCAGCGCAGCGTCGATCACCTTGGGCGCAATGCCCTGGGGCTGGTCCCGCGACACCACAACTGCCGCAACCGATGCTGTCTTGGCCGCATCCGCTTTCCACACGGCCAGCAGGGCCTCGCCTTCCTTGCGCGCAAGCTCCGCGGCGCGAACCGCCACCAGCTTTTGGCGTACCGTGGCCTGCGCTTCGGCCAGCGTCAGCGTGCGCGCCGGTGCATAGGACATCACCCGCCCCGACACCATCTGGCTCGGCCCGAATTCCACCGCCTCGGTGTTGCGCTTCTTCTTGATCGCGTCGTCGCCGAACAGTGCGGTCAGGAATTTTTCGTTGGCCAAGGGCCCGGTAGCGCCGGCGGCAGGCGTACGTCCGACCCCATTCGCTGTCTTGATCGTGAGCTTGAGCCGGTCGGCCACCGGCTTGAGGCTGTCCGATTGCTCGTACACGCCGTTGGTGAATGCTTCCGCCGCCTCGGCATATTTGCGCTGCGCCTGCTGGGTCTTCAGATCCGTTTCGATACCGGGACGCAGGTCTTCGAACGTGCGCGCCTTGGGCGTCTTAACGTCGGTCAACGTGATGATGTGATAGCCGAAGTCGGACTCGACCACATCGCTGATGTCTCCCTTCTTCATCGCGAAAACCGTATCCTCGAAAGGCTTGACCATGGCGCCGCGGCCAAAGAAATCCAGATCGCCACCGGAGGCCGCAGACCCCGGGTCTTGTGAGTTCTTCTTCGCCAGTTCGGCAAACGAGGCTGGGTTCTTGCGCACCTCGGCCAGCAGTTCCTGTGCACGGGCCTTGGCCTTGGCTCGGTCGGCCGCCGGCGCATCCTTGGGTGACGCGATCAGGATATGGCTGGCTCGGCGTTCTTCCTTGCCGCTGAGGCGTTCGACGTTCTGGTCGTAATAGCTCTTGAGGTCGGCCTCATTGACCGTGATCGACTGCTTGATCGCGTCCAGGTCCAGCACCACGTACTCGATGTTCTCCGACTCGCCGGCCTCAAATTGCTTCGGATTGGCTTTGTAGTACGCCGCGATCTCGGCCTCGCTGGGCGAAACCTTGGCACTGAAATCGGCGGCGGCGAAGCGCGTCACCTGGATCTCACGCTTCTCGAACAAGGCGCCGAGCGTCACGTCGGCAATGGCCGGCGTGAGAACCTCGGTCGCCAGCACGCCAGCCTCTACCTGACGCAGCGACAGGTCGCGCCGAACCCTGGCCTCGAAACCTTCAGGGGACAAGCCCTGGCTTGCCGCGAGTTGACGATAGCGTTCCATGTCGATCTTGCCGTCCGGCCCGCGCAGTGAAGCGATGTTCGGGTTTTGCTGCAACTCGCGCGCCAACCGCGCGTCGCTGGTCGTCAGGTGCAGTTTGGTCGCGGCCTCGGCCAGCACGCGTTCGCGGACCAGGCGTTCGAGCGTGGCATAACGCGCAGCCGGCGAGTCGAGCAACTTGGCATCGATATTGGGCGCGGATGCGCGAATACGGTCCGATTCGTTCTTGTGGGCGAAGTCCCACTCGGCCTGCGTGATGTCCTGGCTGCCAACCCGTGCCACTGCAGCCGACTGGTTGTTCATGCGGCTGTACCCGTCAACGCCGACCAGGACGAAAGCCGGAATGATCAGCAAGAACATCAGGAACATCAGGACCTTCATGTGCTTGCGGACGAAATCGAACATGCGCTACTTCTCCATGAAAACAGAACCGGGCTCGGCTTGCGGATGCGTATGCAGCCGGGCAGTCGCCAGGTCAACAAAAAAGGCGAACTCATGTTCGCCTTTTTCCGGGTGGTGGGTCCTGACGGGCTCGAACCGCCGACCTACGCCTTGTAAGGGCGCCGCTCTACCAACTGAGCTAAGAACCCCACTTGATAAACGATAAGCCTCAGTTCAACGCATCTTTCAATGCCTTGCCTGGGCGGAACTTTGGAACCTTGGCGGCCTTGATTTTAATCGCAGCGCCGGTGCGCGGATTGCGACCGGTGCGAGCAGCCCTTTTGCCGACGGCAAATGTACCGAAACCGACCAACGAAACAGAGCCACCTTTTTTCAGCGTGGTCTTGACGGCACCGATGGTGGACTCCAGCGCGCGGGTTGCCGCCGCCTTGGATATGTCGGCGTGTTTCGCAATATGTTCGATCAACTCAGTCTTGTTCACAAAGAACCTCTTGTATGGTTGCAGAGACAGGGAATATCTCCACGAGAATTGGTCACCGCGCGAACTGCATCAGCTGCGTGGTGGGCTCGGTCGCACAGGAAGCCATCGGTCTGGATCACAGAATTCGAAATCCGTGCTGCTACGACTGATTAGAGCGACGGACCACGACCGTGTCAACCTGCCAGACGGCAATCTTCGGTGCGGACGCGAATTCTATTCGGTTTTGCATGCGCCACCTCGATCCGCCGCGCAGCCAGTGCCTGCGCCAGGCCCGCACGGCCTGGCAAACCCCGGATGGCGAACGACACTTGCGCGGTTCAGCCGCGCAAGGCCTGTGCAATGGCACGCCCCAGATCGGAAGTACCGGCTTTGCCGCCAATGTCAGGCGTACGCGGCGCCCCGCTGTCGGGCGCCAGCACCGTCTCAATCGCCGACAACACCGCATCATGCGCATCACGGTGGCCGAGAAAATCGAGCATCATGGCGCCACACCAGATCTGCCCGATCGGATTGGCCACGCCCTTGCCGGCGATGTCGGGCGCGGATCCGTGGACGGGCTCGAACAGCGATGGGTACTTGCGGGTCGGGTTCAGGTTGGCACTGGGCGCAATGCCGATGGTGCCGGTACAGGCCGGCCCCAGGTCGCTCAGGATGTCGCCGAACAGGTTACTGGCGACCACCACGTCGAAGTAGTCCGGTCGTTGCACGAAGTGCGCCGTAAGGATGTCGATGTGAAACTTGTCGACCGACACATCCGGATACGCTGTTGCCATTTCCGCAACACGTTCGTCCCAATAGGGCATCGTGATCGCAATGCCGTTCGACTTGGTGGCACTGGTCAAATGTTTTTTGGGGCGAGAGCGCGCCAGTTCGAACGCGAATTTCAACACCCGATCCACGCCCACGCGCGACATCACCGTCTCCTGCATCACGATCTCGCGCTCGGTGCCCTCGAACATGCGCCCGCCGATGCTGGAATATTCACCCTCGGTGTTCTCGCGCACGATGAACATGTCGATCTCGCCCGGATCGCGCCGGCTGCCATCGCGCCGCACCACCGGCGCGATGATGCCCGGCATCAGACGAGCCGGGCGCAGATTGATGTACTGGTCGAACTCGCGCCGGAACAGCAGCAGCGAACCCCACAGCGACACATGGTCGGCAATCTTCTGCGGCCAGCCCACCGCGCCGAAGTAGATGGCGTCATGCCCGCCAATCTGCTCTTTCCAGTCGTCGGGCAGCATCTTGCCGTGGCGTTCGCAATAGTCCCAGCTCGAAAAATCGAAATGATTGAACTGCAGGTCGATGCCGAATTTGTCGGCTGCCGTCTCCATCACGCGAATGCCCTCGGGCATGACTTCCTTGCCGATGCCGTCACCCGCAATCACCGCAATACGCTTCTTGTTCATTTCTTCTCCTTTAGAAAACCATAGACGCCACGACGCAGACTTTGCGCGAGCGCATCAACCCCGCCACATCCGACAATCATGGCCTGGCCCTTACGACCAGACTCACACCCACTGCCGTGACCGCCATGCCGAGCAACGTGATGACGGTGATCGGCTCCGAGAACAAGACCCAGGCCATCAACGCCGCGGTCGGCGGTACCAGGTAAAAGAGACTGGTAACCGTGGTGGCAGCGCCCTTCTGGATGAGCAGGTACAGCAGTGAACTGCCGCCCAGCGTCAAGACGAGCACCGACCACGCCATGGCGCCGATGGCCTCGGAGTCCCAGCGCATGGCCTCGGACTCCAGCAATGCCAGCGGCAGCGTCACGACCAGTGCCGCCGCGAGCTGGATTGCATTGGCCGTACGCACATCGCATGGCGCCACGAAACGCTTCTGGTACAGGGTACCCACCGTGATCGCCAGCAGCGCACCGACGGCCAGCGACAGGTTGATCAGCGTGATCTGGTCGCCTGCACTGCCCATTCCCAGTTTGCGCGATACCACCATCACCAGGCCCGCCAGACCCAGGCTCAGTCCGACCCACTGGCGGTGCGAGACACGCGTACCTCGCGCCGAAAGCCAGATGGCAGTCAGCACCGGCTGCAGACCGACGATCAGGGCCGATACGCCCGAGCCCATGCCGGCCTTGACCGCGGCCCAGACCCCGCCCAGATAGATCGCGTGCATCAGAACACCGGTGACCGCCAGATGCCCCCATTGGCGTCTGCCCACCGGCCAGCGCGAGCCCGACCACCAGATCCAGGGCAGAAAACACAATACCGACAAGGTATAGCGCAGGGCCAGGAAGGTGAACGGCGGGCCGTGCGGCATGCCGTAGCGGGCGACGATGAACCCGGTGCTCCATATCAACACGAATACCAGTGGCATCGCCCGCAACAGCGGATCGTCCCGACCGGCAGCGATCATTTGACCCTGGCCCGAATCTCCGGCAATGCCTTTTGCAGGTAATACACCATCGACCAGACGGTCAGCACCGCGGCCACCCAGATCAACCACTGGCCCCATTGCCGGGTATGGACGGCACCGAACAACACGCCGTCGTACAGCAGGAACGGAATCGCCACCATCTGGCCGACGGTCTTGAGCTTGCCGATCATGTGCACCGCCACGCTCTTGGAAGCGCCGATCTGAGCCATCCATTCGCGCAACGCCGAGATCGCGATCTCGCGCCCGATGATGATCAGGCTCACGAAAACGTCGACCCGGTTCAGATGCACCAATACCAGCAATGAGGCGCAGACCAGAAACTTGTCGGCGACCGGATCGAGAAACGCACCGAACGACGAGGTCTGGTTCAGCTTGCGGGCCACATAGCCGTCAAGCCAGTCGGTGGCCGCGAACAACACGAACATGATCGTGGCGATCAAATTCTTGTTCGGCAAGGTCACCGTCGTATCGGGCAGGTAGAAGATTCCGACAATGAGCGGGATCGCGACGATGCGCGTCCAGGTCATGATGTTCGGAATCGTCAGAAACATGGGCGAATTGTGGCATGGCCTGCACCAGGCTTGTGCCCGCGGCGCGACGGCGTCGCACCCTCAGTGCAAGGCACGGTAGATTTCCTCGGCCAGGGCCCGCGAAACGCCTTCGACCGTGGCCAGGTCGTCGGCACTGGCCAGGGCCACGCCCCGCACACCACCAAAGCGCTGCAGCAAGCGCGCGCGGCGCTTGGGGCCGACACCAGGAATCTCCTGCAGTTGCCCGCCGCTGACACGGACCCGGTCGCGCCGCGCCCGCATGCCGGTGATGGCAAAGCGGTGCGCCTCGTCGCGCACCTGCGCCACCAGCATCAACGCCGCCGAATCCTTGCCCAGGTAGACCTTTTCCCGCCCGTTGGCAAACACCAGTTCCTCCAGCCCGACTCGCCGCGCCTCGCCCTTCTCGACACCGACGATCAGCGACAGGTCCAGCCCCAGGCCCTCGAACACCTCGCGCGCCATCGATACCTGGCCCTTGCCACCGTCGACCAGCACCAGGTCCGGCATCCGCGCAGCTTCGGCCAGTGGCTCGCCGCTGTCTTGCGCTGCCCGAGCGGCCTCGACCAGCTTGCCGTAGCGCCGACTCAGCACCTGGCGCATGGCCGCATAGTCGTCGCCGGGGGTGATGCCCTCGATGGTGTAGCGCCGGTATTGCGCCGGTTGCATCTTGTGGTGCTGGTACACCACGCACGAAGCCTGGGTGGACTCGCCCGCGGTATGCGAAATGTCGAAACACTCGACGCGCAGGCCGTCGAGATCGTCGAGCGCCAGATCCAGTGCCTGGGCCATGGCCAGCGTGCGGGCCTGTTGCGAGCCCTCCTGCGACAACAGGCGTGCCAGCTGCAGGGCTGCATTGGTCAGGGCCATCTCCAGCCAGATCCGCCGCTGCTCGCGCGGCTGGTGCACGACACTGACCTTGCCGCCGCTTTGTTGGCTCAAGGCCAGCACCAGTGCCGGCTGTACCGGTTCGCTGGTAATCAGCGAAGCCGGCAGCGCCACGTCAATGTAGTGTTGGGCAATGAAGGCCTCGAGCACCTGGGCCTCAACCGAGCGTTTCAAGGAAGCGGCGTCGTCACCCTCGCCCGACATCGCCGCAGCGTCGTCGACATGGACCGGGAAATACGGCCGATCGCCCAGATGGCGCCCGCCGCGCACCATGGCCAGGTTGACACAGGCCTTGCCGCCTTGAACCTTCACCGCCAGGATATCGACGTCGCGGTCCGATACGTTGTCGACCGACTGCTGGTGTAACACGCTGGACAGCGCTGACACCTGGTCGCGCAGCTCGGCCGCCTGTTCGAACTCCAGCTGCTCGGAGTGCGCCATCATGCGCGCCTCGAGCCGGGTCAGAACTTCGCCGGCATCGCCTTGCAGGAAGCGCTCGGCATTGGCCACGTCCTGCGCGTAGTCGACAGCCGACACCAGGCCGACGCAAGGGCCCGAACAGCGTTTGATCTGGTACAGCAGGCAGGGCCGGGACCGGTGGTTGAACACCGTGTCCTCGCAGGTACGCAGCCGGAACAGCTTCTGGATCAACAGAATGCTCTCCTTGACGGCCCAGGCACTGGGATACGGGCCGAAGTAGCGGTGCTTCTTCTCGACCGAACCGCGGTAATAGGACACCCGCGGAAAATCGCCGGCCTGTATCGCCGACACCGCCGAGCCTTCCGTCGGCGCGTCCGCAAAGCTGACATCGTCCGCCCCTGGCCCGCTCAAGTGGGCCGCTGCGACTGCGCGGCGCTTGCGCTCCGCAAGGCCTGCTGCAGTTCCCGACAGCTTGAGGTAGGGGTAACTCTTGTCGTCACGAAACAGGATGTTGTACTTGGGGCCCAGCGTCTTGATCAGGTTGTTTTCCAACAGCAGCGCCTCGGCCTCGGAGCGCACCACCGTTGTCTCCATGCGTGTGATCTGCCCCACCATGTGGCCGATCCGCGTGCCACCATGGGTGTTGCGAAAATAGCTGGAGACGCGCTTCTTGAGGTTGATCGCCTTGCCGACATACAGCACCGTGCTGTCGGCAGCGAAGAAGCGATAGACACCGGGCAGCCCGGGCAAGGCCGCCACATCCGACAACAGTTGCGCGCCGTGGCCCGGCGCCGCCGCAGGCTCGCCCGGCGGTGTGCCACCGTGCTCCGGCGGCTCGGGCGTGTCCACAAGGGGTCCGTCATGGGGTTTGGGCATAGGCCTGTATTGTGGACAATCTGCGGCATGAAGCTGGCGCACCGGTGGGACATCTTTTGCAGGGTCATCGACAACTACGGTGACATCGGTGTGTGCTGGCGCCTGGCAGCTGATCTGGCGGCGCGTGGAGCAAGCGTCAGGCTGTGGGTTGATGACGCCCGCGCGTTAACCTGGATGGCGCCGGATGCGCCACTCGGACAATGGCCGGGCGTGCAGATCCTGGCCTGGGAGCAGGCCAGCAACGCTGACACATTGGACGCGCTGGCGCCGGCCGACGTCTGGATCGAGGCCTTTGGCTGCGAAATTCCGCTGCCCTTCGTCGCCCATGGACTCGGCGCCGCGCAATCTGCCAAGGTGCCGGAATCGGTCTGGATCAACCTGGAATACCTGTCGGCCGAGCGCTTTGCCACGCGCTCGCACGGACTGCCTTCCCCCGTGATGCATGGTGTTGCCCGGGGCCACACAAAATACTTCTACTACCCGGGATTCACGCCCGAAACTGGCGGATTGTTGCGCGAGCCGGAGCTGGCGGCACGCCAGGGCGCCTTCGATCGGGCAACCTGGCTGGCGCGCCAGGGTATCGCGTGGCAGGGCGAACAGCTGGTATCGCTGTTCTGTTATGAACCTGCCTGCCTGCCCGACCTGCTGGTGCAATGGCAACAGGCCGCCGCGCCGACCCTGCTGCTGGTGACGCCCGGGCGGGCCAGTGCTGCGGTGCGGGCGGCATTGCAGGCGATCGGAGGTATCGGCCCCACCCATGGAGCCCTGCGCATTCACCCGTTGCCGGTGTTGAGCCAGACTGATTTCGACCATTTGCTGTGGTGCTGCGACCTGAACCTGGTGCGCGGCGAGGACTCGGTGGTCCGCGCGCTGTGGGCCGGCAAGCCGCTGCTCTGGCAGATCTACCCGCAACACGACGCCGCCCACCATGCCAAGCTGCAGGCCTTTCTCGATGCGCTTGAAGTGCCGGCCTCGCTGCGCCTGGCGCACCAGGGCTGGAACGACATCGACCGCGTCGCGTTGCCCGCCATGTCCACAGCCGAGCCAAGCTGGAGACGCTGGGCCGCTGCCACCCGGCAACGGCTGATCGGGCAGGACGACCTGGTGGCCCGGTTGCAGTTATTTGTGGCATCGAAGCGCCACGGCGCTTGGGGCATGCCGGAACAACGTTAAAATTCAAGGCTTTGCGGAAAACACCAGGTCTCCATTGACCGAAGCCGCAACTATCCACCGCCGGCACGGGTCGAATTGCGCATTGCAGCCTGCAATGCCCCCGTAGCGCGGAAATTGATGGGGAACCCATATGAAAGTCGCGCAAGAGATCCGTGCCGGAAATGTCATCATGCACGGCAAGGACCCGATGGTCGTCCTGAAGGCCGAATACAGCCGTGGCGGCCGCAACTCCGCCACCGTGCGCATGAAGCTCAAGAGCCTGCTCAACAACTTCGGCACCGAGGTGGTGTTCAAGGCCGACGACAAGATGGACCAGGTGATCCTGGAGAAGAAGGGATGCACCTATTCCTACTTCGCCGATCCGATGTACGTCTGCATGGACGAGGAGTTCAACCAGTACGAGGTCGAGTCCGAGAACATGGGCGACACGCTGAACTACCTCGAAGACGGCATGGCGCTGGAAGTGGTGTTCTACGACGGCAAGGCGATTTCGGTCGAGCTGCCCACCAGCGTCGAACGCGAAATCACCTGGACCGAGCCCGCCGTCAAGGGTGACACTTCGGGCAAGGTGCTCAAGCCCGCCAAGATCGCCACCGGCTTCGAGATCGGTGTGCCGCTGTTCGTGGCGCAGGGCGACAAGGTCGAAATCGACACCCGCACTGGCGAGTACCGCAAACGCGTCTGACAGCGCGGCACTGCCGGGCAGTGCTGGCACAACGGGCAACCCCCCACGTCGCCGTCAACCCCTACCCATCCCGGCAATGTGGTCCCGATGCGCGACCCCCACGGTCGGCAAAGGTTTGCGCAAACGCCCGCACGAAATCGTCCCCTTGTCGTCCGGCAAGTGGTCAATGCCTGCTGCACCGGAGCGCCCGCCGCCGGTCGGGAACGCCATGCACAATTCGGCAGCGCCGCCCGGCCGGGTCCGCTGTGCCCGCACGCTGACGACATGGCCTGCCCCGCCAATGGAGGCGATCACCGCATGCGCCTGCTCAGGATGATCCTGCACCAAGGTGTTGGCCCGCACGCCGCGGATCCTCCGGCTCGCGCAGGCGTGCAAGTTGCGCCGGGCCCAGCACCAGCGCGGCACCCAGCTGCAAGGCGGGCGCCGCCAGGTTGTCGCCGAACGCACCCGACCACGGCCCAGCGGCGGTGCACGCCACCCAGGTGGCGATCCACCAGCACGATAGCAGCACGCTGGGGGCTCAGAACGCGTAGGTCAACTGGGCAGAAAAAATGGTGACGTGGCTCTTGTAGTTTCCGTTGAGCAAGCCATTGGCAAGTGCTGCCGTCGGATCGTTCTCGTTGCCATTGGCGTTGATGCTGGCATTCCTGGCGAAGACGTAGGCTGCGCCGAGATCGAGCTTCAAGTTTGGGTTGAACAGATATTGCGTACCGAACGTCAGCCAGATTCGGTCCGAGTCCGGCAGGCGCGGTGTGCGATATCGGGCCTGCACCGGCGAGCGGTCCAGCGCCAGGCCGCCACGGAACATCCACTTCGGGTTGTACCGGTAGTTGGCCCCCACGCCCAGCTTCCACGTGTTCCGGAAATTCTCCGGGGTACTTGACAGTACCGTTCCATCCGCCCGCACAAAGGTCAGGTTCTGGATTGACGACCACTCCGTCCATTGGGCATCCGCCATCATGTCCCAGCGCTCGTTCACGCGCGTGAAATAGGACAGATTGACCACGGCCGGGATCTTGACGTTGGAGCTGATGCGGGTGTCGAAGAGCGCGGCCGCGTTGACGCCTGCGGCAAGCAGTCCGGCCACCGCCGGTGCTCCGGCCGCAAGCGTCGGATTGGTGAACGTCGCGGTACCGTTGATGCGGTATTTGACGGGTGACCGGTATTGCGCCCCGATACGGCTGTTGTCGTCGAGTTGCCAGAGAACACCGGCATTCCAGCCGGTCGCGTTGTCCGTGCCTTTGATCCGGGCAAACGATTCGAGGCCCGCAGTGGACGCAGCGACGGCGTTGAATCCAGCCGACCCTGGCGCTATTCCATTGCGCACGGCCGCACTCAGCAACGCGCCGGAGTAGTTGACCTGGTTGGTGAATTCCGCCTTGATGTGTTGTGCGTTCAGACCCAACCCGATCGCAAGCCTGTCGTTCACCTTCCACGAGACCGACGGGTTCAGATTGATGGTCTCGATGCTGGACTTGAGCGCCTGAAACCGTCCGCTCCAGCCAGCGTCGTATTCGGTGACCAGGCCCCAGGGCGCCGTCACGCCGAGCCCGATCGACAACTGCGAATCTATCGGCTTGGTTACGTAGAAATTCGGTACCGCGGCCAGTGCGCCGGCATCGCCCCCGGAACCGCCCAGACCCTGGCTGCTTGCAGGGGTCGACCCGACATTGTGGAATTTCAGTGATGGCGTGATCAGATGCAAGGTGCCAGCGACCTGCGCGGATCCAAGACGGGACATGCCGGCCACGTTGGACCACAAGGTGCTGGCATCTTCGGCGGCTGCGGCGCCACCGGCAAACGCATTTCCCAGACCGGACCCCGAGGTCTCGTTGAGCTGGAAGCCGGCTGCCTGGGCTGCCACTCCGGCGGCCAACATCGAAACCACGCTGGCGATGCGCGCCAACGGTTGCAAAGAGAATGGTGTCATGATCATTCGCTCCTGAAAAATGGCCGGCGCCCAAGCAGTTCCTGCCGCTATGCGCCCATCCTAGGCAGTCGTACCTGGAACCGAATGATCTAGATCACATAATTTCACAACAGGCACGTCGATCGCGCCAAGCCGGCTACCCACGCGACATGCCAATCACCGACACCGGGCCCACATGTTGCCCGCCGCTGGCGATCACTTCATGAAGGCATTTAGTGACACTCCTGCGCGTCTGAAATCCGCCACACGACTTCCCTGACAATGGCGGTTATGGAACAAACGCAAGATATCACCGAGCGCCGTCTGGCCGATGCCTGGGCCGAACTTCAGAGCTTGGCCGACCAAGGAAAGCCCCTGCATGCCGATGCTTATCGGATCGCCTTTGCCGATCCGGAATTCCTGCTGCGACGCGAGACCCGGGGCATCCGGTTTCAGCTCGAGCTGCTCAAGCCCGACCTGGAACAAAGTGATGCCGGCATCGAGAACACCATCGTGGTGTTTGGCAGCGCTCGCATCCCCGCGCCCGAGGATGCCAAGAAGGCGCTGGCGGCGGCCCAGGCCAGCGGCGATGCACAGGCGATTGCCAAGGCGCAGCGGGACACGCGCAACGCTGTCTATTACGACCACGCGCGCCAGTTCGGCCAGCTGGTCGCCAAATACAGCGCAGACAAGCCGGCGGCCGATCGCCTCTACGTGGCCACTGGTGGCGGCCCCGGCATCATGGAGGCTGCCAACCGCGGTGCCCATGAACTCGGCGCAGCCACGGTGGGCCTGAACATCGCGCTGCCGCACGAGCAAAGCGCCAACCCCTATGTCACGCCGTCGCTGAGCTTCAAGTTTCACTATTTCGCATTGCGCAAGATGCACTTCATGATGCGTGCCAAGGCGCTGGCGGCGTTTCCGGGAGGTTTTGGCACGCTCGACGAATTGTTCGAGGTGATCACGCTGGTGCAGACCGGCAAGGCCAAGCCGGTGCCGATCGTGCTGTTCGGATCCGACTACTGGAAACGGCTGATCAACTTCGACGTATTGCTTGAGGCCGGCGCGATCTCGCCCAAGGATCTGGACCTGTTCGCTTATGTGGACACGCCGCAGGAAGCATGGAACTACATCGCGGCCTTCTACAAACTCTGATACCTTGAGTGCCAGACTCAGAAATTGCACCGCGATTTTTGCGCTGGCACCCACATGTTGCGGGATGTCGGCTAACCGACGGCGGTACCAGCCCGGTGCGGTCAGTGGCCCGCGTGGCGCACGGAGATGGGATCGGTCCGCAATGTCCACGATTGGCGCGCTCCTATCCCGACGAACGCCCCCACCGCCCAGAACAGCACCGACACGCCGACCACGGCCCCCAGCGTGCCGAACACCAGCGGCACGGCCACGCTGGAAGCGTTGATGGCCATCAGCCGCAGGCCCAGCGCCTCGCCGTGGCGCGCCTCGGGCGTGATCTGGTGCAGCATGCTCATGACCATCGGCTGAACCGTTCCCAGTGCCAGCCCCAGCAGCACCGAACAGGCCCCCATGCCCAGCGCGCCGCGCATCAGGGGATAAGCCGCAAACACCAGCGCGGCGACGACCATGGCCACAGTGACCACGACGTATTCCTGCAGCCGCGCCGCGACGATGGGGATCAGCACCCGGATCAGCGCAGCTGCGATGGCAAATGCTCCCAGGATCGCGCCGATGACCGACGCGTTGAAGCCGCGTTCATGGCCGAGCACCGGTACTGCGAACGTGTGCACGTCCCAGCACGACGACACGCACCAGTTCACCAGCATCAGACGACGCATCATCGGCTCGCGCATCAGGTCCCAGGCGCGGGTCGGACTGGCGCCCGCCGCGCTGCGCACCGGCGCAAGGTCGCTGACCGTGCGGATCCAGAACCAGGTGCTGATCGGCAGCAACACCATCAACAGGAATGCCGCTCGATAGCCGAACGTATCACCGGAACTGGGTCCGGCATAGTCGATCAACAGCCCTGCGGCCAGCGGTCCGATGAAATTCGAGACGGCCGGGCCGATCGCGAGCCAGCTGAACACGCGCTTGAGTTCGGTCGGACCCACCGCAGCCCGGCCAACGTGGCGCTGCAGCGAAATCGACGCCGCGCCGGTGGCGCCGCCGGTCAGGAAGGCGCTTACGCACAACACCGGGAACACGGGAAACAGCAAGGCCAGAGCGGCACCCGTCGCCGCCACGACAACCGCGATGCCAACCGGTCTGCGCATGCCGTGGCGATCGGCAAAGCGTCCGGCCGGCAACGCCAGGAATACCGGTGCAAGCGCAAACAGCGCAAGCAGAACGCCTACGTTCATCGCGCTGTACCCGTCGCGCAAGGCCAGCAGCGGCGCGGCCATGCGCGTGCCCGCCATGCACGCGTGCAGGCAGATCTGGCCGCAGATCAAGCGCGCGAGTTCAGTCGATTTCATCGTCGGCGCCCGTCGCACCGTGCTCGGCGTCCGCCGCGATCAGCTGCCCGGCTTGCGGATCTGGTAGAGCTTCAACCTTGCGCAAGGCACGGCCCATCGCGCGACTGCGCGTCTGCGCCGAATCAATGCTCTTGAGCACGGTCTCGGTCTGGCTCCTGACCTTGGCCAGCACATCGCCGAACCTGGTGAACTCGGTCTTCACTGCTCCCAGTACCTGCCACACCTCGCTGGCCCGCTTCTCCAGTGCCAGGGTGCGAAAGCCCATCTGCAGCGAACCCAACATGGCCAGCAAGGTGGTTGGCCCGGCCAGCGTCACCCGGTGCTCACGCTGCAAGGCCTGCATCAAGCCGGGGCGGCGCAGCACCTCGGCGTACAAACCCTCGGTGGGCAGGAACAGGATCGCAAAATCGGTCGTGTGCGGCGGCTCGATGTATTTGTCGGCAATCGATCGGGCCTCCAGGCGCACCCGGGCTTCCAGCGCCCGGCCCGCCTGTTCGGCACCAGCGGCATCCGCCCTGCCTTGGGCGTCGAGCAGCCGCTCGTAGTCTTCGTTGGGAAACTTGGCGTCGATCGGCAACCAAAGGGGCTGACCGTCGTCATTGCGGCCGGGCAGGCGAATGGCGAAATCGACCACCGCCTTGCTGCCGGGCCGGGTGGCGACCTGCGCCGCGTACTGGTCGGCCACGAACACCTGCTCGAGCAGGGCCTCGAGCTGCGCCTCACCGAAGATGCCGCGCGTCTTGACGTTGGTCAGCAGATGCTTCAGGTCGCCGACCCCTTGGGCCAGTGTCTGCATCTCACCCAGCCCTTTGTGCACCTGCTCCAGCCGCTCGGCGACCTGACGGAAACTCTCGCCGAGCCGCGCCTGCAGCGTCGCCTGCAATTTTTCGTCGACCGTGGCACGCATTTCCTCCAGCCGCGCCGCATTGCTGGCCTGCAACTGTGTGAGTTGCGCCTCCAGCGTGGCGCGCACTTCCATCAAGCGGCTGGCGTTGGACTCGCCTAGACGGTGCAGCTGCGCACTGAGCGTGTCGGACACGCTCTGCTTGAGCAAGGCCAGTTGCTGGCCGAAGGCATCGATCTGGGCATTCTGGGTGCGGTTGGATTCGGCCGCCTGAGCCAACAGGGTCTGCTGGAACGTCGCAATCGTCTGCATCAGTTCCTGACGCAAGGCGCGCGAGCTATCGCCGATTTCACGCCCGAGCGCCCGCTCGAGCCGCTCGACGCGCGCGGCACCGGCCTGCACGGTTTCCATCAGCTGGGCGTGGTCGTGTGCCTGTTGGGCGCGCAAAGCATCCACCCCCGGACGCACCAGCAGTGCCAGCAGCAGCAGCACGTTGAACGTAGCCAGCGCCAGCAGCCACCACGGAGGTATCGGAAACCCGTTCAGGAAATCCATGGATTTGCACACCCCTCACGTGCGCTGAAAGCAACGGCCTGCGCGGCCGCAGGCATTGCCGCAACGCGCATGAAGCAATGCTGGTCGACCACCTCAGGCATGCTGATACGGTTGTTCAGGCAGCTGCCCGCGCATGGGGATTGAGTGCCGTCAGTGGCTCTCCATCGGTCAGGAACCGGATCAGGTTGTCGGCGGCCAGATTGGCCATGGCCTTGCGGGTGGCCACCGTGGCACTGGCGATATGCGGCGTCAACACCACGTTGGGTAGCTCCAGCAAGGCTGGATGGACCTGAGGTTCGCCTTCGAACACGTCAAGCCCGGCAGCCGCAATTCTCCCCTCGCGCAGCGCATCGGCCAATGCGGCGTCGTCAACAATGCCGCCACGCGCGATGTTGACCAGATTGGCGGTCGGTTTCATGCGGGCGAGTTCCGGCGCGCCGATCGTGTGATGCGATGCGCTGGAATACGGTACCACCAGCACCACATGATCGGCCGTCTTCAGCAACTCCTCCTTGCCGACATGACGGGCCTGGCATCGGGCCTCGGTCGCAGCGTCGAGTCTGGAGCGGTTGTGGTAGATCACCTTCATGTCGAATCCGAAAGCACCGCGCCGGGCAATACCCTGGCCGATCCGGCCCATGCCAATGATGCCCAACGTCGATCCGTGCACCTCCTGGCCAGCGAACATGTCGTAGCTCCAGCGCGTCCACTTGCCGGCGCGCAGGTAATGTTCGCTTTCCGTGACGCGCCGTGCCGTCGCCATCAGCAGCGCGAATCCGAAGTCGGCCGTGGTTTCGGTCAGAACATCGGGCGTATTGGTTCCCAGAACCTGCGCAGCGGTCATGGCATCGAGATCGAAGTTGTTGTATCCAACCGCCATGTTGGCGCAGATCCGCAGTTGTGGACAGGCAGCCAGAACGTGTGCATCAATCCGCTCGCTCCCGGTGCACAGCAGTCCATCACACCCCTTCAGGTGCGCGACCAGTTCATCCGGAGAGAACAGCCTGTCCTGTTGATTCGCACGCACTTCGAAATGGCCTTGCAGGCGTTCAATGACTTCGGGAAAAATCGCACGGGCAACGGCAATGGTCGGTCTGGACATGGTTTCGGTCAGGTTCTGTCAGGTCATGGACATCGGTCGACGGCCCGCATGCCGGCAACCGGTAAATTCAACGCGTCGGGCGCACGGCTCCCGTCAGCTGAGCTGCGGAATGTCGAACACCTGGCGCAGGTAGGCGAGATAGCGTTCGTCGTCGCACATGTTCTTGGACGGCGTGTCCGACAACTTGGCAACCGGCTGCCCATTGCATCGCACCATCTTGATGACGATCTGCAAGGGCTCGTAACCCAGATCGTTGGTCAGGTTGGTACCAATGCCAAATGCCAGCAGGCACCGGCCGTGGAACTGCAGGTACAGCTCGATCGTGCGCGGAACCGTCAGGCTGTCGCTGAAAATCAACGTCTTGGTGCGCGGGTCGACCCGGTTGCTGACGTAATGCGCGAGCATGCGTTCCCCCCACTGGAATGGGTCTCCGCTGTCATGGCGCGCGCCATCAAACAGCTTGCAGAAATACATGTCGAAATCGCGCAGGAACGCGTCCATGCCATAGACATCGCTGAGCGCGATGCCGAGATCGCCGCGGTACTCCTTGGCCCAGCTCTCCAGTCCGTAGATCTGGCTGTCCCGCAGGCGCGGCCCGAGCGCCTGGCACGCCTGCAGGTATTCGTGCGCCATCGTGCCCAGCGGCGTCAGGCCGAGCTTCATCGCGAACAGCACGTTGCTGGTACCGGCGAATTGCCCCGGCGCGCCGGGCGGGGCATCTGGGCGGGTGTGGGTGCCGAGCCGGGCCGAGAGCACCTGCAGCACCTCTTCCTGCCAGGCTTTGCTGAAACGTCGGCGGGTTCCGTAGTCGGCGATCTTCAGGTCGGACAGCTCGGGCGCACGCAGTTGACCGATCTTCACGTCCAGCCGTCGGCGCCCTTCCACCTGGTCCGGCACTTTGTGGGTATTGCGGAAATACACCTCGTTGACGATGGCCAGCACCGGAATCTCGAACAAGATGGTGTGCAGCCACGGGCCACGGATTCCGATGTCGATCTCGCCCGTGTCCAGGGCCGTGACGGTGATGTACTTCTCATTGAGCGAGAACAGCCCGAGGAAATCGACGAAGTCACTCTTGATGAATCGCATCGAGCGCAGATAGGTCAGTTCGGTCTCGCGAAACTGCAGTGTGCACAGCAGTCGGATCTCTTCGCGAATCTCGTCGGCAAACGGCGCCAGATCGAAGCCGGAACCACCTTGCGCCGGCGTCGCATGCGCATTGCGACACTTGAACCGGTATTCGACCTGCGCGCCGGGAAACTGGTGCAGCACCGCCTGCATCATCGTGAACTTGTACAGATCCGTGTCGAGTAAGCTGGTGATGATCATCGTGGTTGTCTGTTCGCAACAGCAGAACGGCGTCCGCCTGAAGGCGCAGTGTAAGGGAACACCGCTGTGACAGCGCTTCGTGACGCTGCATCGTCGCACGGGTGGCAGGCCATTTGGCACAATGGTGCCAAGAGGCAACATGACCAGCACCCCGATCTCCGACGCGCTCATGGCGCAACTCGACGCAATCCATACCAGCCATCCGGTACCGGCGATCGCCGGCCTGCATTTCCCGTCGGACCTGAGGACGCCGTCAACCGGTGCAAGGGACGCCGCGTTCTGCGCCATCGAGCTGCAGGACGGCGCGTTCGGTCTGTCGTATCTGCTGCTGGGCGACACATTGAGAAAGTTGCTGTCGACTGGCGCCGGTACGGGTCCACTGGAAGGCCAGGACCCGCTGACGCTGGCTCGGCGTTTTGGCAGCAACGACACGCTGCAGCGGGCGCTGGCCCTGGCATGCATCAACGCGCTGACCGACTCGGTCTGGCGCCGTATCGGCTACCAGCCACCGCCGGCGGGCAACTCGCTCGGAGATGTAGTGCTGTCTGGCGCCGACCATCTGGGCATGATCGGCTTCTTCCCGCCGCTGGTGCGCCAGGTGCAGGCCCTGGGCTGCCGTCTGACTGTGGTCGAACTGGACCCGGCCATGGTGCTGCGCCAACAAGCCCGCTTCCCCGATGTCGACATCACGCTGGATCGCTCGCGCCTGGCCGAGTGCAATGTAGTGGTCGGCACCTCGACCATGTTGCTCAATGACACGCTGGACGCGATGCTGGCAGCCGCGCCGCGGGCGCAACAGTTTGCCGTCATAGGTCCTTCCGCCGGTCTGTGGCCCGATGCATTGTTCGCACGCGGCGTCACGTTAATGGGTGGAACGCGCATCGTCGACGGGCCGGGTTTTCGCACAGCCATGGCCAGCGGCGCATCGTGGAGTCCCTGTGCGCGCAAGTTTGCGCTCAGTGCTGGCGACTGGCCAGGTTGGCGAAAATTGCTGTCCTGAGCACGGACGGCGCCAAACGAAAAATTCAGCCCCTCCAGTGGCTGAAGTCCGCGATAGCCAGCCGCGGCGTGTAATAACTGTTGATTGGCGCCTCGGTGTCCGCATGGCCCAGCGCCATGCCGCACACCAGCGCGATGTCGTCCCCGGCCAATCCCAGGCGCGGCAGGATGATGGGTGAAAACATGTTCCATGCCGCTTGCGGGCAGGTGTGAAGCTTGTGTGCGCGCGCCTGCAGCATCACGTTCTGCAGGTACCGGCCCGCATCGAGCAAGGCCTCGCCTCCACACTTGCGATCCATGGTCACGAACATTCCCACAGGTGCGTGAAAGAAGCGGTAGTTGCGCTGGTGCTGCGCATGCATCTTGTCCTTATCGGTTTTGCCAATACCAAGCAGGCCGTACAGCCCCCAGCCGTTCTCACGCCGGCGCTCGAGATACGGAGCGAACCATTGTTCCGGGTAATAGTCGTACGGCTCCCGATAGACCGTTCGCAGGTCGGGATCGGCGCGGACCGCATCATGGGCGGTGCAGACCTCGTCACACAACTGGCGCAGGATCGATCCCTGCAATACATGCATGCGCCAGGGCATTGGCGCCACCAGAGCGCTGGCGCCAACCGCATCCGAAAGGATCTGGCTGATCACGCTGCGTGGCACGGCTTCGGATGTGAATGCGCGGGTCGACATCCGCGACAGGATGGCGGCGTCGGTATCGGTATCGATCTCGGAGGAAGTCATGACAAGCGCTTGGCGTGAAGCATTCGGTTCGGAGGCGCCATGATGGCACGATTGTCGACACCGGCCAAAGCCAAACGCAACCGATGTGCATGAGGATATGAGGCTTGTGGCAAACCCGGGGATGGTTGCCATTTCTAGAAACTCCCCCCTAATTTGCTGCGGTGCAGCAATAAGTACTTGCCTCACCGCGGGATAACCCTATAATTCGGCCATGCTGCACTGCAACATAAACCTGAATGCCAGGGTTACTGCGCAGATACGACAAGCCCGCATCACTATCACTGGAGAATTGAATATGTTGACCGTTGAACAAGTCATGGCATCGCACAAAGCCAATATCGAAACCCTGTTTGGCTTGACCAATAAGGCCTTCGAAGGCGTTGAGAAGATCGTCGAACTGAACCTGACCGCGTCCAAAGCCGCACTGGCTGAAGCCGGTGATCACGCCAAGGCCGTGCTGAGCGTCAAGGATGTCCAGGAACTGTTGGCCCTGCAATCTGGCCTGATGCAACCGCTGGCTGAGAAGACCGCTGCCTACAACCGTCATCTGTACGACATCGCGTCAGGTTCGGTCGCCGAATTCAGCCGCGCATTCGAAGACCAGGCTGGCGAAGTTCAGAACAAGTTCATGGGCCTGGTTGACACCGCTGCCAAGAACGCACCGGCCGGCACCGAGACCGCTGTTGCCGTGATGAAGAGCGCCGTCGCCGCTGCCAACAATGCCCTGGAGTCGGTCCAGAAAGCTGTCAAGCAAGCCACCGATGTCGCTGAAAGCAACTTCAACACCGTGACGGCCACGGCCGTGAACGCCAGCAAGACCGCTGCCAAGAAGCGCTGATCTGTCGCTTGTTGTCGACACCGTCAGACGATCCAAAAAAAAAATCCATTGGATCTAGGCATCAAGGGAAAACCCTGAGATACTTTGACGGTACCTGAATTTCAGGTTGTCTCCTCGGGTCCTTTCGTAACCAACAGGTTCAGGGATCCCTTCAAGGCCTCGTCGCAAGATGGGGCCTTTTTTTTACCGCTGCATTGAGATTCCAGCCAACAAGACCGACGGGAAACGCTGTATGCGGCCAATTCGTGGAGTAGCGTTTCCCTCCCCCACAAAGGGCCAAAGGTAGAATTTTTCGTGATCGCAAATACCACCGCACCCGTCATCGTGGCATTGCTCGCCGTCGGAATGGCGCTGGCTTTTATTCTGGCGGATCGACATTCACCCACCAGTCAGGCGCTGGCGCTGTTTCTGGCCTTCACCGGCGTGGCAATCGCAACCGATGTGATGTGGGTGATCCCTTTGCGCGCGCGCGAGGGTGTCGTCGCATGGGAAGGCTTGCTTGCGCTGCCGCAGGTGCTGGCCTTCGTCTATGCCTATGAATGGGTGCTGCGGGTGCGCCGCACCATCGCCGCAAACAACCTCAATACCAAGGGGCCGGACCGGCTGCTGCGCATCGCACAGGGGCTGGCCGTGGTCTACGGCCTGGCGGCCATTGCCTTTCCCGAATGGCGGGCTGCACATTTCAGCAACCTGGTGCTCGACCCTGGCGAGAAGATAGATCCGGCATTCTGGATCTTCTTCACCCCCATGGCGCTTTCGATGCTGGTGGGTACCGCAGGCACCCTATTCACGTTGAACCGCCGACCCGATCGCGCCGAATCGCGCCGCCTGGTGGCGTTCGCGATCGCTGCGCCGATCATGGCAGCCGGCGTGGTACTCCCAGCCCATATTGCGTCGCTGATGACCACCGTCGGATTGCTGATACTGCTCATAGGTTCGGTGCAGTACCACGTGACGCAGGGGCAACGGGCGCAATTCCTGTCGCGATTTCTGGCGCCGCAGGTGGCTCAGCTTGTCACTCGGCGCGGCCTCAAGAGCGCGACCGACGAAAAAACGGTTGAGCTGTCGGTGGTCTGCTGTGACCTGCGTGGCTTCACCGCCTTCACGGCAACCACCTCATCCAAGCGCGTGATTGCCATTTTGCGCCAGTACTACGATGCTGTCGGGCAGGCCGCGGCAAGCTGTGGAGGAACCATCAAGGACCAGGCCGGGGACGGCGTGCTGATCCTGGTTGGCGCCCCAATTCCATTTGCCGACCATGCACAGAGGGCGCTCGAATTGGCACGTCGGATCCGCGAAGTCGGTGTCGCATTGTCGCGCGAATGGTCAAACGACGAGATGACGCTCGGCGTCGGCGTCGGCGTCGCCAGCGGCTACGCAACTGTCGGCGTTATTGGAGGTGCATCGCGGCTTGAATACACCGCAGTGGGTTCACCGGTCAACCTGGCCTCACGGCTGTGCTCGGAAGCGTCCCATGGCCAAGTGCTGGTCGATGCGCGAACCGTGGATCTGGTCGGCGACACAATGCCGCAACCTCAGCTGAGCGCCGGGGGCGCACTGCAACTCAAGGGCTTCTCGCTGCCGGTGCAGAGCTACGTTCTCAATCCGGCCTGATCGACTCCAATCGTCAGGCGCTGGCCTTGGTCTCGCGCGTCAGAATTGCCGTCGTGTTGGCCAGCCGTTCGGCCAGGCTACGGATCAGTTCGACGGCCGCGTCAGGATTCTCCCGGATCACACTGCGAAACAGGTCGGCCGAGATGCGCAGCACCTCGATGCGCGTCTTGGCAGTTGCCGTGGCAGTCCGCGGGACGCTGCCAAAGATTGCAATCTCGCCGACAATTTCATTGGCCCCCATGTTGTTGATCACCAGCGGCGGGGCACCATGCGGCCGGTCCACCGAAATCTCGATGGTTCCGTCTATCACGACATAGCAGGCGTCGCCAACGTCACCCATGTGGAAAATCTCCTGACCCGGGCTGTAGGTCAGACGCTCGCTACTGAAGCAAAGGAGCTTTTGCTTGGCTGGCGCTATCTTGTTGAAAATGGGAAACCTGCGTATCAGTTCGACTTCCTGTTCCAGACTCATGTAAGCTCTCCTAAGCCGACGTTTTGCCGGCGTTCAACAGCGAATTCAAGGGCCCGCCGACCTTGGCGGCCAACTGCGCATAAGCCCCCTGGTCGACCAGGCGACCACGCTCGAGCACCAGCACCTGATCGAACTGGCTTGCCTGTTCGACACGGTTCAACACCCAATATACAGCGCGTCCCTTGCGACTTTGTAGCACGCTTTCGAGCAGACGGTGCTGCCCCTGCGAATCGAGCACGGCGGTAGTCTGGTCAAGGATCAACAAGGTCGGCTGCTTCAGCAAGGCCCGGGCCAGCGCCACTTTTTGCCGGTCCGGCGGTGACAGTCGGCTACCACCGGTGCCGACTTGGAAATCCAGGCCGACGGTCAGCACCATGTCGCGCAACTGCAACTCGTCCAGGATATCGCGCAACAACTCGCCAATCGTGCTGCTGCCTCCCGCATGGCCACTCGCAATCTTGCCGAACAGGATGTTGTCCTGCAACGAAGCTGCACTGTTGAATTTCTCCACGTCGAAGAACTCGATGGCACCCTGTAGCGCCTTCGGCAGGTTGCTGGCGAAGTAGTGCCGTGCCTGCAGGATACGTCCTTCAAGGTCCTCATCGACCAGGCCAAGCCGGTGCCGGGTGCCCACCAGCTTGAACGGCAGCCCCAGCAAAATATTGCGGTCGGGTTCGGAAATCCGATCCAGACCGGACGCCGCCACCCGCGCCACGATGTCCTTGACCAATGGCAGATCGTCATAGGCGATAAAGCTGAAACGCTCGAACAACTCGTGTCCCGGCGGCAGGTCGCTGAACAATTCCAGCATGGTTTCGGCGAGCTTGTGTCCGACCTTGAGCAGATCATTGGTCAAACCGGTCTTGTCCAGTACCTCGCGCACGTACGGGTGCATCGCCAGGCTTTCCGAATTGAATACCTTTCCCACAGGCGTTCCAAACAGCAGGTTCTCGGCCATCGTCGCATTGCGGTGATAACGCGACACGTCGAACTGTTCGACCAGCTCCATCAACTCCGGTTGCCGCAGCCGTGTTCGCATGGTCTCGCGCGCGCGCAGGAAGCTCTGTTCCTGCGCGGAGCCGTCTTGCGTTTCAACGGCGCTGCGCAAACCGATCTCGAACAGCGTCTCCTGCAGATCGACGGTGCGTACCATTTCCAGGATACGCGCCTCCAGGGACTTGTCATCGTCGACCCCCGCCGCCGCGTAGTCGAGCCACTGGGCCTGGATGTCGAGCGTGCAATTGTCGGCCCGCACCGCTTCGCGCATGTGTCGATCAAAGGCGCGCCGCGCCTCACCCTCGTAGACGGCTTCGCGCACCGGACGGTGCTTCAGGCCATACAACAGGTTGTCACGTATGCTGATTGGAAACAGGTACGCCACCGCACCCACGTAACCGGTGGCCCGGCCTGTGACGGCTTCCGGCGCTCGTGTGAGATCGATGCCGCCCATCTCCACCCCGCCGCTGCTGGGCACCAGCAGACGCGCCATCAGCATGGCCAGCTCACCGGCGCCCGAACCGCCGGCGCCGAGGATGGCCACATGGGCCGCGAGGCCGCTCTCGAAGGAGATGCCGTCGAGAATCTTGCCGCCTGACTCGTCGAGCAGCGACAGGTTGTGCACACGCAGCGAATCTTGCTGCGGCAGCTCGGGCGCATCAATCAGCGCGAGTTGGGACTCCGGTGTGAGGTTGTCGACCGAGAACTGCTCGATGACCTGCCCGTACTTGATGCTGGTATCCATCCGCTCCTGGTCCCAGTCGATCAACTCCTTGACCGGTCCCGGCAAGTCCTTGTAGGCCGCAATCACCGCCACCAGTGCGCCGATGTCCAGCCGACCGACGATGGCCAGGTAACCGCCAACCAGGTAAAACAGGAACGGCGTGATCTGGGACAGCAGGTTGTTCAGGAACTTGATCATGAACTTGCGCTGGTAATACTCGAAGCGGATCCGGAACAGCCGCCCCAGCCTGGCCGACATTTCCGCGCGCTCGTAGTTCGCCGTATCGTGCGCGTGAATCTCGATCACGCCGTCGACGCTCTCAGCGACCCGACCCGCCAACTGGCGTGCCGCGATCTGCCTTTCCTTGGACAGGGCCAGCAGCCGCAGCCGCATCCTGGGAATGATCACCGCTTGCAGCACGACCATGCCAAATGCCACCAGTCCCAGATAAATGTGCTGGAACAGGATGAAGAACAAGGCCGTCAGCGCCTGGCCGCCAAGGTACAGCGGCGTAATGATCGCCTCCCCGACAAAGCCGCCCATGGGATCGACCTCGTCCTTGATCATGGTCGCCATCTCGGCGGACTTGATGCGCCGGAAGGCTGGCAGCGGAAAGCGCAGGATATGGTCGAACAAATAGTAGCGCAGGCGGCGCAACATGCGCTCGCCCATCCAGCCCTTCATCGTGTTGATGCGCAGCTTGATCAGTCCGCTGACGATGATCAGGGCGAGAAAGGTCAGCGTCAGCGCAATCAGGTAGGAGGTGCGCTCCAGTGCAAATCCATCAAACAGGTTCAGCTTGGCGCCGCCCAGGAGCTCCGGCAGCGTGAAGTGCAGGCGCAGAAAGGCTGCCGTGGCGTCGGGAGTCGCAAATCCATGCCCCTGGATCGGCTGGTTGATGATCATTTTGGGCAGATCGAGCGAGGCGTAGTAAAACACCATCGACAAGACGACCAGCGGAACGATCAGCAGTTGTTCCCTGCGGCTGTACTTGAGAATGAACCCGAACAGGCTGCGTTGCATGCTGAGCCTAGTTGTAGGGATCGGCGGCGTCGCGCAGACCGTCACCCAGGAAGTTGAATGCCAGCACCACGACGAGAACCGGCAAGACTGGCAACATCAGCCAGGGGTACAGCGCCACCACATTGATGTTCTGCGCCTCGTTGAGCAACACCCCCCAGCTGGTGATGGGGGGGCGCAGGCCCAGCCCCAGGAAGGACAGGGCCGTCTCGCCCAGGATCATGCTGGGCACGGACAGTGTCAGCGATGCAATCAGGTGGCTGGTGAAACTTGGCAGCAGGTGGCGCGCTATCACGCGGCTGGGCTTGGCGCCCATCAGCACCGCGGCGGTCGCGAAGTCCTCCTCGCGCAAGGCGAGGAACTTCGATCGCACGGCGCGCGCCAAACCGGGCCAGTCGAGCATCCCCAGAATGATGGTGATGCCGAAATAGATCAGGATCGGGCTCCAGGTCACTGGCAAGGCGGCGGACAAGGCCATCCACAACGGCAACTCCGGGAACGAGCGCACGATTTCGATCATGCGCTGAATCACGTTGTCGACCCACCCACCGTAATAACCCGAAATACCACCCAGTGTGATGCCGATCAGAAAGCTGACGGCGATACCCAGCAAGCCGACCGTCAGCGATATCCGCGTGCCATAGATGATGCGGGAGAACATGTCCCGGCCCAGCCGATCCGTGCCCATCAGGAAAAGGGTACCGTCTTCGGCCGGACATACCAAGTGCAGATCGGCGTTCACCATGCCCCAAAAACGGTATTCGTCGCCGTGACAGAAAAAGCGCAGCCGTTGCACCTTGTCAGTATCCGGCGTGAACTCGCGCTTCATCTTCTCCATGTTCAGCTTCATGCTGAAGCCATACACGAAAGGGCCGACAAACGTGCCCTGGTGAAACATATGCAGCGATTGCGGTGGCGCAAAGATGTAGCCCGAGTCGCGGCTGCTGACCTCGTATGGCGCAAGGAACTCAGTCAGCAGCGCCGACCCGTACATCAGCCCCAGAACCACCATCGCCACGACCGCGATCTTGTGCTTGCGGAACCGCCACCACATGATGCGCCACTGCGATGCACGGTAGAAATCTTCTTGTTCGGCTGTCAGCGTCTCGGCGGCCTCGGGCTCGAACGGTGCCGTCGACACATAGTGCGGCAGTGGCCCCTCCTCGGTCTGCGCCACACTCATATGTGGCCCCCACGCTCACCCACGGTGTGTGGTTCGCTGCCCCCCGAGGG
>JBDTMH010000036.1:0-26066 GCA_039934375.1 Burkholderiaceae bacterium
GGGGGAGGTCAAATGGCGCCGCACTGGAAGTAGCGGCACAGTTGCTAAAATGTACAAAATATTCTGTTTTGTACAAAATGATCACTCTTCCAATGAGCGAGTTCAGGGCCAACGTGTCATCGACGCTGGATCTGGTGCAACAAGGCCAGACCGTGCGCATCATGCGCCATGGAAAACCGGTGGCTGACCTGGTGCCAGTGCGACTGTCGGCTGCTGAAGACCGTCTGCCGAACTGGAAACGGCCATTCACCCCGGTGCAATTGCCGCCGGGCGTTTCACTGGCCCAGGCGGTGCGCGATGAGCCGAATGGAGCGCAGGCGTGAACGACGCGCAGCAGCACGTCCGCGTTCCAGCGGGCGGCGTGGAACTGGCGGGTGCAATCGCCAGCGGCTTGCGGGTGATGCTCGACGCGTCGGCCTTGCTCAAACGGTATGCCGCAGAGGCCGGCCACGATCGGTTGCTCGAGCTGTTCGCGCAGGCCGATGGTTTGCTGGTGGCCGCCCACTGCCAGAGTGAAGTGGCGGCGGCATTGTTGCGGCGCCGGCGTGACTGCAATCTGCCCAAGGCCGAGTTCGAACGGGTCTGGGTGGCCGCGCGGCGCGACCTTGCCGATATGGTGCGGGTGCCACTGGACGACCACGTCGAGCGCTTCGCTTTTGCGGCGATGGAGCACGAACAACTGCGCGTGACGGATGCCTTGCATGTCGGCAGCGCGCTGGCAGCAAACGTGGACTTGTTTGTAACGGCAGACCGACGGCTGGCGCAGGTGGCAAGATGGATGGGTTTGCCCGCCGAATGCCTGGATGCCGTTGTACAGACCAACCGGGAAGAGGAAATGAACCCATGATGTATCCGAAGGAATTCGACGTGATCGTGGTTGGCGGCGGCCATGCTGGCACGGAGGCGGCGCTGGCCGCGGCGCGCATGGGCTGCAAGACCTTGCTGCTGACGCACAACATCGAGACGCTGGGCCAGATGAGTTGCAACCCGTCGATTGGCGGCATCGGCAAGGGGCATCTGGTCAAGGAGGTCGACGCACTGGGCGGTGCGATGGCGGCTGCCACCGACGAGGCCGGCATCCAGTTCCGGATCCTGAATTCGAGCAAGGGGCCGGCGGTACGCGCTACCCGCGCCCAGGCCGACCGCATTCTTTACAAAGCGTCCATCCGGCGCCGGCTCGAAAACCAGCCCAATCTGTGGCTGTTTCAACAGGCGGTGGACGATCTGATGGTCGAAGGCGATCGGGTCGTCGGCGCCGTGACGCAGGTCGGCATCCGCTTTCGCAGCCGCACCGTGGTGCTGACCGCGGGCACCTTCCTGGACGGCAAGATCCATGTCGGGCTGAACAACTATTCGGCTGGCCGTGCCGGCGACCCGCCGGCAATGAGCCTGTCGGCGCGGCTGAAGGAGCTGAAGCTGCCGCAGGGACGGCTCAAGACCGGTACGCCGCCGCGGCTCGATGGGCGCAGCATCGACTTCAGCAAATGCCTCGAGCAGCCGGGCGATGGCATGGCGGGCGGCACTGCTGGGCGGATTCCGGTATTTGGCTTCATGGGTTCGGTGCAGCAACACCCGGACCAAGTGTCGTGCTGGATCACGCATACCAACGAACGCACGCACGACATCATCCGCAGCGGACTGGACCGCAGCCCGATGTTCACCGGCAAGATCGAGGGCGTCGGTCCCCGGTATTGCCCCAGCGTGGAGGACAAGATTCACCGCTTTGCCGACAAGACCAGCCACCAGATCTTCCTTGAGCCCGAAGGTCTGACGACGCACGAGTACTACCCCAACGGGATCTCGACCAGCCTGCCGTTTGACGTGCAATATGAACTGGTGCGGTCCATGGCGGGCCTGGAGAACGCGCATATCCTGCGCCCGGGTTATGCGATCGAATACGACTATTTCGATCCACGGGCGCTCACGACCAGCTTCGAGACCCGGGCGATAGCCGGCCTGTACTTTGCCGGGCAAATCAATGGCACGACCGGGTATGAGGAAGCTGCAGCGCAGGGCCTGTTTGCCGGCATCAATGCTGCGCTGGCGTGCAAGGGCGAGGCGCCATGGCTGCCGCGTCGCGACGAGGCCTACCTGGGCGTGCTGGTGGACGACCTGATCACCAAAGGTGTGACCGAGCCTTATCGGATGTTCACCAGCCGGGCCGAATTCCGGTTGCAGCTTCGCGAAGACAACGCCGATCTGCGATTGACCGAAACTGGGCGTCGGCTGGGGCTTGTCGACGACGCCCGCTGGGAGGCCTTTAGCCGCAAGCGCGATGCTGTTTCACGTGAAACAACGCGGCTTCGCGGGATCTGGATCAACCCTCGGAACCTGGAACGTGCAGAAGCCGTGCGTGTGCTGGGCAAGGAAATCGACCATGAGTACAGTCTGGCCGAGTTGTTGCGGCGCCCAGATGTGTCGTACCGAACCCTGATGACGCTGGCCGGCGGGAAATACGCGCCCGACGAGCTGGCCTGGGATGAGACGAGCGCCGCGGCCGGCGACACCCAAGAGGCGCAGCGGCTTTTCGCACGTGTCGTGATTGACCAAGTGGAGATCGCGGCCCGGTACAGCGGCTACATCGATCGCCAAAAAGGCGAGGTCGAACGTGCCGAATATTACGAGAACCTGGTCTTGCCGCCAGAACTTGACTATTTGCAGGTCGCCGCGCTGAGTGTTGAGGCGCGCCAGATCCTGGCCAAGCAAAGGCCCCAGACGCTGGGACTGGCGTCCCGCATTTCGGGTATTACGCCGGCCTCGGTTTCCTTGTTGCTGGTCCACCTGAAGAAAAGCCGAGCCGCATTACCGATCAGGGCGCCCGTGGCGCAAGACCAGGCACCCATGCCGGATCAGGTGTCGATTTGAGCGAGCGGCCATTCGAAGTGTCCTTGCGGCACGGACTGGGCGTGCTGGGGCTGGATCTGTCGGACCGCCAAGTTGCGCAATTGCTCGACTACCAGGATTTGTTGCAGAAGTGGAACCGTGTCTACAACCTGACGGCAGTGCGTGATCCGAAAGACATGCTGACCCACCATCTGCTTGACAGCCTTGCGGTGGTGGCGCCGCTACAGCGCCAGTTGCAATTGCGCCATCCGGCAAGCGGCGCAAAAATTCTGGACGTGGGTTCCGGCGCCGGGTTGCCTGGCGTCGTGTTAGCCATTTGTTGCCCGCAGGTTCAGTTGACATGTGTCGACGCAGTCGCCAAGAAGGTGGCGTTCATGCGCCAGACGCAGGTGGAGCTGGGGCTGTCCCGGTTGCAGGCACTGCATGCCCGGGTCGAAACCCTGGAGGGCGCATATGACGTCATATGTTCGCGTGCTTTTGCCAGTCTGTTGGATTTCGTCAATGGCACACGCCAGGTTCAGGGCCCCGGTGCTTGCTGGTTGGCCATGAAGGGTCAACCACCGGCCGACGAGTTTGCCGCATTGCCGCCCGATGTCCGTGTGTTTCACGTGGAACAACTGCAGGTTCCGGGTCTTGAGGCTCAGCGCTGCATCGTCTGGATGGAAGCAGTCGCGACCTGCTGACAATTTTTGGGCCTATTCCCGGCCATTGCGAACCGCGGTGCATGTTTGTTGCTGATGAACGCAGTAAACTTCCGGCTCACCCTCAAGGAACTTCCCGATGTTTGGCATAGCCGATTACGGCGCCTTTGTCGCCGCGATCATCGTTTTTCTGATGATTCCCGGTCCCGGCAACCTGGCCTTGATCACGTCGACGGGCAAGGGCGGGATTCGGGGTGGGCTGGCTGCCACGCTGGGTGTTATCTGTGGCGATCAGGTCTTGATGTGGCTGGCAGTTGCCGGCGTGGCGGCCCTGCTGGCGGCATATCCAACGGCCTTTCACGCCGTGCAGTGGCTAGGGGCAGCCTATCTGGCTTGGCTCGGTTTGCGCATGTTGTTTTCGCGACCTGGCGACAAACCGATCCTGCATATCCGGCCCAGCCAATATACGCGCCAGGCCCTTGCCATCACCTTGCTCAACCCCAAGGCGATTGTTTTCTACATGGCCTTCTTTCCGCTGTTCGTCGATCCAGCGCGCCATCAGGGCTTGCTGACTTTCAGCGTGATGGCGGCGACCATTGCTGCATTGACATTTGCGTATGGATTGACCGTGGTGCTGATGACGCACTTTCTGGCCGAACGCATGCGTGCCAGTCCGCGGATCTCACGTGCCCTGACCAAGATCGCAGGCCTGTTCCTGGTCGGCTTTGGTGTCAGGCTGGCGGTTGGCAATTGATCGCGTGAGGGACGGTCGCTTGCGCTGCCGGGCGCTTGCCCTATGGGCCGAACCATCCCATTCATGGCCATCCGCGCGTTGAGCCGCGGCCCGAACCCACTGAAGGAACCACACGCATGGCAAGAATTTTCTGCATCGCCAATCAGAAGGGCGGCGTCGGCAAGACCACGACGACGGTCAATCTGGCGGCTGGCCTGGCCAAGGTGGGACAGCGGGTTCTGATGGTCGATCTGGACCCGCAAGGAAATGCCACGATGGGCTCCGGTGTGGACAAGCGCCAGCTTGTCGCCAGTGTGTATGACGTGTTGCTCGGCTCCGCCACTGTGGCCCAGGCGCTGGTGCGCAGTGAAAAGCTCGACTCGGCCGGTTACGGCTATGCCGTGCTCGGCGCCAATCGGGATCTCGCCGGTGCCGAGGTCGAACTGGTCGGGGTCGAGCGGCGCGAGCGCCGACTCAAGGACGCGCTGGCCGAGGTCGAAGCCGATTACGACTTCCTGCTGATCGATTGCCCACCGTCTCTTTCGATGCTCACGCTCAACGGACTGAGTTGCGCGCACGGCGTGATCGTGCCGATGCAGTGCGAATATTTTGCGCTCGAGGGATTGACCGACCTGGTCAACACGATCCGACAGGTGCGTGCCAACATGAACAAGGACCTGGCTGTCATCGGATTGCTGCGCGTGATGTTCGACCCGCGAATCACCTTGCAGCAACAGGTCAGCGACCAACTCAAGACTCATTTTGCCGAGAAGGTGTTTGACACGGTGATTCCGCGTAACGTGCGGCTGGCCGAAGCGCCCAGTTATGGCGTTCCGGGTGTGGTTTTCGACCCAGCCTCCAAGGGTGCACAGGCCTATGTGGCATTTGCCCAGGAAATGGTGACACGTATTGCCAAACTCTGATTTTCAGTTGATATCGGCTTACGTCCTTTGTCTGTTAACGGTTTCATGCTCCTGGTTTTGTAGCGAATGAAAACGATCAAGGTATTGCTGTTACCGGGTTGGCAAAATTCGGGCGCCGAACATTGGCAAAGCCGGTGGGAACGTCAGCATGGCTATGAGCGGGTTCAGCAGCACGAATGGATGCATCCCTTGCGGGGCGACTGGATCGCGCGGCTGCAGGATGTGGTGCTGGACCATGCGGCGCGCAAAGCGCCGGACGCTCCGGCCGACATCGTGCTTGCGGCGCATAGTCTGGGCTGCCAGCTGGTTGCCGCCTGGGCCGTGGACAACCCGCTGGCTGTGCACATCCGTGGCGCATTGCTGGCCGCTCCTGGCGACCCGCAGCGCGAGGAGCTTTGCGGCTTGCTGGGCAGCTGGACCCGGATCGCGCTCCAGACATTGCCGTTTCCGAGTCTGCTGTTGGGCAGCCGCGACGATCCGTATTGCAGCTTGGCGCGGGCGCAGGAATTTGCCCAGGCCTGGGGTGCGCGGTTCATTGATTGCGGCAACCGCGGCCATCTCAATGCCGATTCCGGTCTGGGTGACTGGCCGCAGGGGCATGCCCTGCTGCGCCAACTGGCCGATGCGCCGCAAGCAACATTCCAACGACACGAACAGGAGGTCTGAGCATGGTCACCAAGAAATTCAAGGGTCTGGGCCGGGGACTGGAGGCCTTGCTCGGGCCGGCGGCGCAGGCTGACGAGGCAGGCACCAGTGGCGCTGTCTCGCCGGGTCAACCGGCCTCGCTGCTGCTGACCGACATGGTGCCCGGCCAGTACCAGCCGCGCACCCGCATGGACGAGGGCGCCTTGTACGAACTGGCGGAGTCGATCAAGGCGCAGGGCATCATGCAGCCGATCCTGGTGCGCCGGCTCGAAGCTTCCGACGGCCTGCAACGCCTGCGCGCGATGCAAGGGCCGGGCGACGCTGGCGCGCAGGTGCTGACCCGTGGCGACCGACCGGTGTACGAGATCATTGCGGGCGAGCGGCGCTTTCGCGCCGCCCGACTGGCCGGCCTGGACAGCGTACCGGTGCTGGTGCGCGATGTCGGCAATGAAGCCGCGGCCGCCATGGCGCTGATCGAGAACATGCAGCGCGAAGATCTCAATCCGCTGGAAGAAGCCCAGGGCCTGCAACGCCTGGTAAGGGAGTTCGGGCTCACCCACGAACAGGCCGCGCAGGCGGTGGGACGGTCGCGCAGCGCCGCCAGCAATTTGCTGCGCCTGTTGCAGCTGGCCGAGCCGGTGCAAACCATGCTGATGGCGGGTGACCTGGAGATGGGCCATGCACGGGCCTTGCTGGCGCTGGAAAAGTCGTCCCAGATCACCGCCGCCATCGATATCGCCGCGCGCAAGATGTCGGTGCGCGAGGCCGAGGCCCTGGTGAAGAAGCTCAGCGCCGAATTCACGCTGACTTCGCCCAAGCCCAAGAAGGAGAAGTCGCGCGACCTCAAGCGGCTGGAAGAGGAGTTGTCCGACCTGTTGACTGCCGACGTCGAGGTCCGCATCAAGAAGCGCGTCAAGCGCGCTGGGCGCATGATGGAGCTGGGCGAACTGGCGATCCAGTTCGGCTCGCTCGAGGAGCTCAACGGCCTGATCGACAAGATCAGCAACCACGCCACGCGGTAGTCCGGCGCGATGGGCCTGCGCCTTCCCTGGCCGTTGCCGGCGGTCATCGTCTGGGCCATTGGCTGGCTGGTGTATCTGGGCGGTGCCAGGCTGGGGCTGACGCCAGGCACCGCGCTGGGTTGCGCGGTGTTGGCTGGCCTGTTGCTGAGCCTGACCGGATCCACCGGCTGGCGCCGGCTGATCATGGCCGCGGGTTTTCCGGTGTCACTGATGGGTAGCGGCGCGGCGGTGGTACCCGCCGCGGTCTGGTTGCTGATGCTGGTCGTGTTGCTGCTGTTCTACCCGTTCAAGGCCTGGCGCGATGCGCCGCTGTTCCCGACGCCGGCCGGGGCGCTCGACGGTCTGCCGGCCCAGCTGCCGCTGCCGGCCGGTGCGCTGGTGCTTGATGCTGGCTGCGGCCTGGGAGCTGGCCTGCGTGCCCTGCACGCGGCGTATCCGCAGGTGTTGCTGCATGGCCTGGAGTGGAGTTGGCCGCTGCGCGGTGCATGTGCGCTGCGCTGCCGCTGGGCCCGGGTGCGCCACGGGGACATCTGGCAGGCCGACTGGAAGCCGTACGCGATGGTTTACCTGTTCCAGCGGCCCGAAAGCATGGCGCGCGCTGCGGCCAAGGCTGGTGCGCAAATGCGCGACGGCGCCTGGCTGGTCAGCCTGGAATTCCCGATTGCGGGCCAGCAGGCCGATATCGAACAGTCGCTGCCCAACGGTCGATCGCTGTGGGCGTATCGCCTGCCGTTCGTCACGGACACAATGGATCTCACCGCCGCCACGCGACAGGCGTAATATCGGGCCGCAAACCCACAGCGGAGACCTGTCTTGAGCCTGACCGATTCCCCAACCGATTCTGCTGCCGGCACGTTGCCCGCAGCAACTGCAGCAGATACCCCTGGCAAACTCCTCGACGCGATGGTGCTGGGCATGGCCGGCATGGCGGAGCCCGGCGAGGGCGGCCACCATATCCAGCGCATCCAGCTGTTTGTACAGACGCTGGCAATGCAGCTGCGCGCTGCGGAACCGTACGCCAAGGGCTGGACTGACGACGTCATCGACGCGATGATGAGCGGCGCTGCATTGCATGACATCGGCAATTCGGCTGTGCCCGATCGGATCCTGCTCAAACCGGGCACGCTGGATGCACAGGAGTTCGCCGTGGTTCGCACTCATCCGGTGATCGGCCGCGACATCATTGACCAGATCCGGCGCAACGCCGGCGTGGAGTTGCCGTTCCTGGAGTTTGCCCATCAGATCGCCTATGGCCATCACGAGCGCTGGGACGGCAAGGGTTATCCGCAAGGCCTCGATGGCGAGCACAATCCGGCGCCGGCACGCCTGATGGCAATCGCCGACGCTTATGACGCACTGACCAGTGACCGGGTCTACCGTGCCGGGGTGCCGCACAACCGCGCGGTTCAGCTTATTTTCCAGGAGCGTGGCGGACAGTTTGCGCCGGACATGGTCGACGCCTTCATTGAGGTCCAGTTCGCGTTCCAGGACATCGCACGGCAAAATGCAGATACCGAACATGACCTGCAGAAAAAGATCGACTATCTGGCCAACGCGATAGCCGAAAGCCCCTGAACCTACAACCGGCAAGTGGCCGCTTGTTTTCGCTGGAGATGCGCATGAAAGTTGACGATGCTGGCTTGGCAGCCACTCTCCAGTTGGGTAATTGCGCCATGCATCCGAACGCAATCCGCTGGACGCGCCATGCGGCGTTTGTAGCGTTTGTAGGTTGAATCGGCCGCCTGGCGGACGTCCAGTAACAGCAACACAAGCTGCTTCTGTCGATGCCACGCCATCTGCCTCCCGCCAATCTGTTTGATCGCGCCCTGATCGTCGAGGATCTCGATGAGCCACGGCAGTGGCTGGCCGAACTGTTGCCGCGGGCATTGCCCGAGGTTTTGCAGGTGGACACCGCGTCGACGCTGGCCCAGGCCCGCGAACGAATGGTCGGGCATGCCTACGGGTTGGCGCTGGTGGACTGGGGTCTGCCAGACGGTACCAGCGAGGAGCTGATCAGCGAACTGGTCAGGGCCCGGCCAGGTGCGGCGGTGATCGTCGCGACGATCCACGACAACGACACCCATGTGTTTCCAGCGCTGCGTGCGGGGGCCACCGGCTACATCCTCAAATCCCAGCCCAGTTCGGTCGTGGTCTCGCAACTGCAGCGGATCCGTCTCGGCGAGCCGGCCTTGTCGCCGTCGATTGCGCTGCGCATGTTGCAGCATTTCCGCGATCTGCCCGACCAATACCTGAACCGCAATTCCGGCAGCATGCCGGTCATGGCCGACCCGGCGCGCGAGACCGGCGGCCCGCATCGCCAGCTGACCGAGCGCGAAGTCGATGTGTTGCGCCTGATCGGCAAGGGTTACAAGGTCCCGGAGGCCGCCACGCTGCTGGGCATCAGCGCCCATACGGTTACCAGCTACGTCCGCGATATCTACCGCAAGCTCGATATTTCCTCCCGCGCCGAAGCCGCCGTGGAGGCGGCCCGACGCGGCTTGGTCAGTTAGGCGTCGGCCCGCCGATTTCGGTGCGGGCAAATTTGCGCCGCTCCGGCCGCTGCGGCGGCGGATCGATGGGCAGCGTGAACCGTAACCGGCAGCCCTTTCCGCCGTCACCTTGCGCATTGGAGATCTCCAGCATTGCGCCGATCTGTGTTGCCCGGTGCACCATGTTTTTCAGGCCGCGCTGGTGCGGTCGGGTATCTTCTGCAGGCAGCCCCCGGCCGTCGTCCTGGGTCTCGATGACCAGGCTGGTCTGCCCGGACCGTTCGACGCGTACCGCCTTGAGATGCAGATTGCGGGCGCCCGAATGCTTGACGACGTTGGTGGCGGCCTCCTGCAGGATGCGCATGATCTGCAGCAGCGCATCGCTGTCCACCGCCATGTTGTCGAGCGCATCATCCAGGTGCCAATGCAGCTGTACGCCGGCGGCGCCCAGCCGGTTGTCCCAGCGATTGCGCCACGCGGCCAGCGCAGCCGAGAGATCGGCACCCATGTCGGCGCTGTCCATCATCATGCGCAGCTCGTCGATGGCATCCTGCAGCGAATGAGCAATCTGACCCGGGTTCAGCGCAGAGCGCTCGACGCCGCGCAATGCCGTCATCAGGTGGGCGCCCAGCCCGTCGTGCATGTCCCGCAGCAAGCGCTCGCGTTCCTGCAACCGCGCCGACGACAAGGCGCCGGCCATCTCGGTCTTGCGCAATTTTCGGTAGCTGCTTTCCAGCTCCTCCGACTTGCTGTTGATGCGATATTCCAACTCCATATTGACGTTTTCGGCCCGATTCAGCGTGCGGATGATGTAGTCGCCGGTGATCAGCGCATACACCACCAGCACCAGCGTGAATCCCCAGAACAGGTAGCTGGGCCCGGCCGGATCGATGTGGCCGGTGACCAGGCCCATGTCGTGCACTGCGCAGCCGATCAGGCCAACGTAGGCCAGAATGGTGGCAATGCGGTGGCGCTCCGCCAGCCGGACCTTGCCGGTCCAGACCCACCAGATCGTGGCTATTGACAGGCCTGCCGCCCACGACTGGGCGTAGGCGCGCGCCAGCAGGGCGCCGTGGTCGGTCAGGATGCTCAGGATCAACACCAGCGTGGCACTCAGGAATGCGAACAGCAACGCCTGACGGGGCCGCCGCCGCCAGTCGACAACCGCGGCCGGGACGTTGGCCGATCTGCGTTGCCGCATTTCGTTGCCCAGCGTTGCGGCGCACAGGGTGATGGCCGTCAGCAGGATGTTGTACGGGTTGAACTGTTCGAACCACAATGGCGGCAGATAAACGGTCTGGTCGAAGTAGGCCAGCGCCCGCAGGCTCCAGAACAGGCAGGCCAGTGTCATCCACAGAAAACCCAAGTCGTGGCGCCGCTGCAGCCATAGCAGGCTCGCCATCATGGCCAGTACCAGCATAACGCCGGCCGCCGCGCCGGTGAATCCCACTACGGTATCGATCTGGCGCACCGCCAACGGCATCAGCGCATTGGTCGGCCCCAGCGTCGGCAGGATCAGGCCGGACGGAATATAAGGAATTGTCAGCAACGTGACAACGACCTTGTCAGCGTTCAGGGGCAGGGCCAACAGTGCCGGAATGCGTCCGTTGTAGACCACGTTTTCTGCTGCAGTGACCGGATCCAGCGGACTTGCGGTACGGCCGAACCAGCGATGGGACAGCAGCGACGCCAGTGGCTGCCCCCGGACTTTCAGCGTATAGGGCGCGCCGACCCGGAACAGGGACAGCGCCGCGCTGCGAGCGTCTGCGCAAGCCGACACGTCAATCTCGTATTGCAGCCGCACCTGCTGACTGCGCCACTGCAGTGGCAGGCTGTCGGGCAGGCTGACGGTGGCGTCTGCCAGTGTCTCGTTGCCACGCGTCACGATACGGCGGGCCTGCGTTATTGCTATCGCGTCGCTACAGCTAAGGGCATCGGACGCCGCTTGTGCCGGCATTTGCCAGCCCGTCGCCACCAGCAACGGGAAAATCACCGTTAAAAGCAGCCTGCGGCCCTGGCCCAGCACCCGGCCGCTCAGCCGGCTCGCCGCATCTGCGTCCCCGTCGGTCCTGGCCTTCGCGATCCGCATGCGTTGGCGCTGCGAACGCTCAAAGAGTGAAGATCTTGCCCGGGTTCATGATGTTGTCGGGGTCCAGTGCACGCTTGATCGTGCGCATCATGTCCACTGCGCCAGTACCGGCCTCGGTGACCAGGAACTCCATCTTGTGCAGGCCTACGCCGTGTTCGCCGGTACAGGTGCCTTCAAGTTGCAGCGCGCGTGTCACCAATTGGTGGTTGAGTTGTTCGGCCGCAACCCGCTCCTCGGGTTTGGCCGGGTCGAGCAGGTAGCCGAAGTGGAAGTTGCCGTCGCCGACATGGCCGACCAGGAAATATGGAATGCCTGAAGCATCCGCCTCGGCCACCGAGTCGAGCAGGCAGTCGGCCAGGCGCGAGATCGGCACGCAGGTGTCGGTCGAGATCACCTTGCAACCGGGTTTGGACTGCACGGCCGCGAAGTAGGCGTTGTGCCGCGCCGTCCACAACCGGGTTCGTTCTTCCGGGGTGCTGGCCCATTCAAAGGCGTTGCCGCCGAGTTCGCTGGCGATCTCCTGCACCGTCTCGGCCTGTTCCTTGACGCCAGTGGGCGAGCCGTGGAATTCCATCAACAGCATCGGCTCCTCGCGCAGACCCAGTTTGGCGTAGGCATTGACCATGCGCACGGTATTCGTGTCGATCAGCTCGACACGGGCGATCGGAATGCCCATCTGGATCACCTGGATCGTCGTACGCACCGCCGCCTCGATGCTGGGAAACGAGCAGATCGCCGCCGACACGGCTTCGGGCAAGGGATAGATGCGCAGCGTGATCTCGGTGATGACGCCCAGCGTCCCTTCGCTGCCAACCATCAGCCGGGTCAGGTCGTAGCCGGCGGAGGACTTCTTGGCGCGCGTGCCGGTGCGGATGATCTCGCCACTGGCCGTCACCACCTGCAGACCCAGCACGTTCTCGCGCATGGTTCCGTAACGCACCGCGTTCGTGCCGCTGGCCCGCGTCGCGCTCATGCCGCCAATCGTGGCGTCGGCGCCCGGATCGATCGGGAAGAACAGCCCTGTGCTCTTGATCTCTTCATTGAGCTGCTTGCGGGTCACGCCGGCCTGCACCGTCACGGTCAGATCGTCGGCGTTGATCGACAACACCTTGTTCATGCGGCCCATGTCGATGCTGATGCCACCTTGCACAGCCAGCAAATGGCCTTCAAGTGAGGAGCCGACGCCGAACGGAATAATCGGCACCTTGTACTGGCCGGCGAGCTTGACCACCGCGGCCACCTCGGCCGTGTTTTCGGCGAACACCACGGCTGCCGGGGGCGGCGCGTCGAACGAAGACTCGTCCCGGCCGTGCTGTTCGCGCACGACCCGCGCGGTCGAGCAGCGCCCCTCGAAACGGGCCTTGAGCGCGTCGATCAGCGCAGCCGGAACCTCGCGCTGGTTAATCTCGGGCAACAGATGGTTTTTCGAGGCAGGTGCGTTCATCGCGAAAGTCTCCAGGGACAGGCCACCAGTGTACGCCGCGCTGGTGACTCCGGCGCTGGACCATGGCGGACACAGGCACGTCATCTTTGCGTCTGTTGCCCGGGTCCGGCAGGCCATGGCACGGGAATAGCACCCGCTGAATTCATGACGTTGAGCCAGCGATACGCCAGTGGCAAGGCCGACGACAAGGGCCACTGTTCCCTGCGACACCGCAACGTCTCGCGGCGCGCGACAATCGGGTTCCACAGGAGGTAAGCGCAAATGGGCAAACGTTTGACACAGATCGCCACCCGTACCGGCGACGATGGCACCACCGGACTGGGCGACAACACCCGGGTGTCCAAGAATGACCTGCGCGTGCACGCCATGGGTGACGTGGACGAACTCAATTCACACATCGGCGTGTTGTTGTGCGAGGACATGCCCGACGGCGTGCGCACACTGCTGGTCGAGATCCAGCAACAGCTGTTCAACCTGGGCGGCGAACTGTCGATCCCCGGGTTCGAGTTGCTCAAGCCCGATGCCCTGCTGGCACTCGACCAGGCGCTGGCCGAACACAACGAGGCCTTGCCTCGGCTGCAGGAATTCATTCTCCCGGCCGGTACCCGGGCGGCGTCGCAGGCCCATATCTGCCGCACCGTGGCACGCCGCGCCGAACGCGCGGTGATCGCGCTGCAATCGCGCGATGATCTCAAGCCGACGCCGCGCCAGTACCTGAACCGGCTGAGCGATCTGATGTTCGTGCTGGCGCGGGTGCTCAACCGCTTCCGGACCGATGGTACGGTCGGCGACGACGTGTACTGGAAAAGTGAGCGTTTGGCGCGCAGCGCGGACGCCGACGAGGGCAGCTGACACGGGTCGGGCGGCGCGCCCGCCGCTGTCCGGGTTCAGCTGCCGAACATGGCATCGAGCGAACGGTCCCAGGCAAAACCGGGGAATAGTTCGTCCAGACCGGCCACATCGACCCCCTGCGTTGCGCGCAGCACCTGCGCCAGTACCGCGCGATAGTCGTTGCGCACCGGGAGGTCTCGGCCCTCGTGCAGGTTGCCGTTGGCCAGGCCATCCCAGGCGCCGTGCCAGCGCCCGCCCCTGACTCTGGAGCCGACCAGCCACATCGCATTGCCGTGCCCATGATCGGTGCCGCGGGTGCCGTTTTCGGCGCAGGTGCGGCCAAACTCGCTGGCTACCACGATCACGTCGTTGCTGCGCGAAAAATCTTGCCGCAGCTGCACCAATGTCGCGGCCAGGCTGGCCAGGTTGTTGGCCAAACTGCCACTGGTGCTGCCCTGGTTGGCATGCGTGTCCCAGCCGCCGGCCGACAGGAAACCCAGGCGCAGGCCGGACTCGGCCCGCATCAACGTGCCCAGGTGGCGGGCGTCGAGCAGCAGGCCCCGGGCCGGGCCGGCGCCATTGTTGGCAGCTTGCATCTCGGCGCTTTTCGGGTCCGTGGACATGGAAACGTCGTTGCGCAAGGTCTCGGCAGACTGCATGCGGCTTTGCGCACCGGCACGAAAGTTACGCGACAACGCGTCGTCGCCGGCATACAACTCCAGCACTGCCTGGCGGGCCTGGTCATAGGCCAGTGCACCGCTGCGCGTGGCGGCCTGACCCCGCGGTACCCGTTGCACAGCCGAGGCGCCACTCAGGATGGCAGGATTGGCCTCGCCGACCGCCAGCGCGACCACGGACGTATTGCCCCGCTCCGACGGCAGACCGGCCAACCGGTTCATCCAACCGGAGAGGCTGGAACTCCTGCCGGGCATGCCGGACTCGAAGTGGTACTGGGCATCGAAGTGCGAGCGGGTCGGATCCGGTGAACCGGCCGCGGGCACGAACGCGAGCGCGCTCTGTTGCCACAGCGGCATCAGGGCCGCCATCGCCGGGTGCAGGCCGAAACCTGCATCCAGTCGCAGCGCGGTCTGTGTCGTGCCATCCGGTGCGGGGATAGCGATCGTGGGCCGGCGTGCGTAGTAGTCAGGATCGGCATACGGCACCAGCGCCGAGAGTCCGTCGTAGGCACCGCGCAGCAGTATCAACACCAGACGGCCGGGTTCGGCGTCAACCCGACGGCCACTGCCCTGCGCGAATGCCATGGGTGCGGCCCACGCGCCAGCCAGGCCGGCCAGGCTTTGCAAGACCTGGCGGCGATTGCCAAGATGGGGATGTGGCGGGTGTTGCATGGGCAAGGCCTACTTGAACATGAAATCGGGGCTGGCCAACATCAGGCCGCTGCGCAGGGCCGCAGGCGCCTCATCGATACGCGCACGCGTGGCGGTCGACAGATAGGGCTGCAAAAAGCGCGGCTCGGGCGTCTGGCGCGCCAACGCCAGCGCGAAGTCCGCGCGACGGGTCAGTGCCTCGGGCACCATCCAGGTGGCGGCATCGAAGCGGTACCCGTCGGGCGTCTGCCAGCTGTGCAGCGCTTGCCCAGCGTCGCTCAGGAAAGCCAGCGTCATGGCCATGCGGCGGCGATCCAGCGGCGCCTGTGCCGTATCGCCTTCGACATCCTGTACGGCGATCAGGCCCGACAGCGCGAAATCCATCGGCGTCTTGAACAGGTGATTGCCGGGCGCCCAGAAGTCGGGCGACTGCAACAGCGCGCGCATGACCTGGCGCATGTCACCCTGGCTGGCCAGGAAGGTGGATGCCAGTTGCTGGACCAGTGCCGGCGGCGGATCGTCCGCGACGAAATACTGCGCCAGCCGGGTGCTGATGCGGCGCGCGGTGGCTGGATGGCGTGCCAGCAGGCGGATTGCATCTTCACCTTCACGTGCGCCGGTGCTGAGCAGATCGTGCGGAAAGTCCTGGCCCAGCAGGCGCTTGCGGCCGCTGTCGTGCAGGCGGGGCAGGAACTGGAAGCCGTCGACATCGCGCGGCGACACCGTCCAGCCGGTCAGGATACGCGCCAGTTCGCGCACGTCGCCCTGCGTATAACCACCGTCGACGCCCAAGGTGTGCAACTCCATCAACTCGCGCGCGTAGTTTTCGTTCAGGCCCCGGGCCTTGCCATCGCGTCCGCGCGTACCCTCGGCCACACTCTGGAACTGGTCGAGGTAGAACAACATGGCCGGATGGCGCGCGCTGGCCAGCAGCAGGTCTTCAAACTTGCCCAGTGCGCGTGCGCGTGCGACGTGTATCGCATAGTGACCGACAAAGGGACGCACCGGGCCCTTGTAGGCAAAGACGTTGAGATGGTTGAACCAGAACTCGGTCATTCGGGCCAGCAGTGGGTTTTCGATGTCGGGCCGGGTCGCGCTGTACAGACGCCAGGCGGCGGACTGCTGCAGCATGGCAAGGTTGAAATAGCGCGGTCCCAGCTCGCCCAGAAATTGTCGGCGCGGCGCCATCGGGGCCGCCGCCTTGCCGGTGCTGCCGTCAATGGTCTCGGCGTCCGGTTGCCGGATGACTTCGCGCTCCCTGCGTGCGCCTTCGAACAGGACCGGCAACGGGGCATTGAAGCCTGGCAGTTCGGGTGGCAGTTGCGGGGGTTGCTGCGATGCCGCATAGGCGGCATCAACCTGTTGCAACGCCCAGTCGCGGGCCGAAGACAGGTCCGTTACCTGGCGCGTGAGCTGTGCCGTCGGCCCGTAGCCGACCCGCGACAACACACGCCACGCGGCGGCGGCCGGGTCCAGCGCGACACCCGCCTGGGCTGCCCACGCTGTCAGCCCCTGCGTCGCGCCGACCCAGGCAGCGGCCATGGTCAGACCTTTGAGGACCTCGCGGCGGCGCGGCCAGGAAACGGCATGGGACAAGACCATGGGCGGGACTCCGGACAGCGGCCTGCAAGCCAGGCCGGGATGCCTATTCCAACGCAAAAACAAAGCGGCAGGATGACCCGGGCCTTGTCCTTTACAAAACATTACCGACGCCGGCGCATGCGGCACGCGCGTTGTGGTTAGCGCGGTGCCAGCACTGCCATCGTGATGCGCGACACGCAGGTCGGCTCGCCGGCTTCGTTGTGCATGTCGATCTGCCAGACCTGGGTGCTGCGTCCGATATGGATAGGCCGGGTGATGCCACTCACCCAGCCACTGGTGGCGCCCTTGAGGTGGTTTGCGTTGATGTCAAGCCCGACACAGCGATGACCATCGGGTGCCGCGTAAGCGGCGCCACAGGAGCCCAGTGTCTCGGCCAGAACCACCGACACCCCGCCGTGCAACAGACCGTAGGGCTGGCGCGTTCGCTTGTCGACCGGTACCCGGGCCCGGATGAAGTTATCGCCGACTTCCAGGAATTCCATGCCCAGCCATTCGACGGCTGTGTTTTTGTGGCTGCCGACCAGGATGTCGATGGAGATGTCTTGTTTCCAGATGCGCATAGGGTGCCCGAGGTAAGGAATTTGGCGGGGGGAGCGACCCACTATAGCCAAATGGTGTGCGAGACGCGGCGACGCAGATCGCTTTGCGCCGGCGCAGTGGCGATCGAATCCATCGATGGATCGGTCTGTGAACGACCGGTGTACGGGGATTTGAATGGGACGATCAGGCGGCAACTGCGGCGCGCGCTGCAATGGTGTCCTGTGCTGCCGGTAACACCGCTGTGACGACCGTACCCGCCCCCGGCGCGCTGCGGATCGTCAGAGTTCCGTCATGGGACTCAACGCGAAAGCGCATGCCAAGCAGTCCATGACGGCCGACTTTCACGGATGCTGCGTCGAAGCCCTGGCCGTCATCGGTGATCACCATCTCGACGCGCGCGGCATCGGCCGGACGCAGCGTGACGGTTACTTCGCGGCATTCGGCGTACTTGCTGATGTTGGTAAGCGACTCCTGGACCAGTCGGTAGATTGTCAACTCGGCTTCCGGAGCGACCTGCACTGGCGCCAGCTGCGTGTGCACCGGAACGCCGAGATTGTCGGCTACGTCATTGCACAACAGCTCCAGCGCGCCCGCCAGACCGAGCTGGTCGAGTGACGACGGTCGCAGGTTCTCGACGATGCGCCGCTTGAGCGCGATACCTTCATTGAGCCGGGCGTCGATGGCGGCCAGGCGCTCGCCGGCAAGTTCCGGCATCTGCGCGACGCGCTTCAACCGGGCGAACTCGAGTTTCATCGCCGTCATCAGGCCGCCCATTTCATCATGCAACTCACGCGCCAGGCGCGCACGTTCGTCTTCCCGTGCAGTGACCAGATGACCAGCCAGCTGCCGCAGGTTGGACGTACTTTCCTCGACGAGGGCTGCCAGCCGGGACTTCTCCTCTTCCTTGTGGCGATCAACCTCACGCAGGCTGCGGACGAACAGCATCGTGGCCAGCACTGTCAGCACCATCAGCAGATGGATTGCCAGGCGATTGCGTATCAGCGCGTCGTACAGCGATACGCGCGCCGCCTGTTGGTCGGCAGCGGTGCGCTGGAGTAACACGTCGAATTCATTGCGCAGATCCTCGCGCACGTGCAAGCTGTTGGATCCCACCGATTGGCGCAGGGCGTCTTCGCGCTGCCCGTCGGCAGCCAGTTTTCGCCATGCGTCAAAACTTCCGAGTTGCGTATCGATGTGCGCGCGCATCGCATCCAGCGACACCGTGCCCCCCGCGTCGCGCTGCCGGAGCAGGTCGAAAGCCTCTTGCTGGACGCGACGCACTGTCAGCCCGGTGGCCTTTTGCCTGGCGGCCTCGCGCGCCGCTCCTGTCAGCAGGTACAGGTGGGTGGCGATCTCGTGGTCGGTCAGCGCTTGCAGCAGCGCCGCAGACTTGACCCGCGCGTCGGTCAATGCGATGCCATCGTCCAGCGTGTGTTTGGCGCCTCGATAGGTGGTCTCCGTCACCACCACGCCGAGCAATGCGAAAGCGATGACGAGCGGCAGCATGAAGCGGCCGCGCGCAACGGGTTCAATGATCCTCTTGAGCATGCAACGCCTCCTCAGCCGCAATAGTCCGGTCCGGTCTTGCCACGGCAGGCGTTGCGCATGGATTGCCTGCGATGTGGATCCCCGTTCGCCCTTGCGATCGGGGAGGAGCATTGCATGATGGTTTCACAGGTGTGTACGTGGGTTTCATACGTCGGGGTGGGTGAGGGTAGACCCCAATGCATTCCGCGACGATGTAATTTCACATAGTGCCGCCTTGTATGATGTGATATTCCGTGACCAGGGCAGCATGTTCGCGTTGGCCGGCTGTGCAAGCAGCAGACAGGAAGGACTTCCGATGAGCGCCGCAACCCACTGCATCGACTGTCCGTTGCGGCCACTGCCGTTGTTTGTGCCCCAAACCGGAGGCGAGTTGGCGCTGGTGCAGTCGCTCAAGCGCCGCGAATTGGTGCTGGAAGTGGGCGACACGCTGATTCACGAAGGTCAAAGCGACACCCGGCTGTTCACCTTGCTTGAAGGCTGGGCTTACCGCTTCAAGACCTTGAGCGATGGACGAAGGCAGATTCTGAACTTTCTGCTCGCGGGTGATTTCATCGGCGTGCAGCAAAAAATGGGCGACCAGGCGTCACACGGTGTCGTGACGTTGACCGCCGCCCGGCTGTGCGTGTTTGACAGCGATGCGCTGTGGGAGCTGCACCGCAACCAACCGTCGATGGGTTTCAATATCACGTGGCTGACCGCGCATGAGGAATCATTGGTCGACGACAACCTGTTGTCCATTGGACGGCGCAGCGCCGAGGAACGTGTCGCCACTGCGCTGATCCTGTTGTACAAGCGAGCCGCCGCATTGGGCGGCCACACCGAGGAGCCTGGGCAGGGTGTGTTGTTCCCGCCCACCCAGCAGCATCTGGCCGATGCTTTGGGGATGTCCTTGGCCCACACCAACAAGACGCTGCGCAAGTTGCAGCGACGGGGGTTGTTCCGTATCGCCGAAGGGCGCCTGTATTTGATGGACCCCAAGTCGCTGGCGCAGCTCGCCGACTTGTACGGTGATGGACGTCCGCCGCCACGGCCCCTGGTCTGAACATCGCGAGTCGCACCGGGTCGGAAAGGGCTAGCCGCGCAGCGGCCTTAAGCCACCAACCTTTTTGCGAAGTGCGGATGTCAGACAGTCAGCGAATGGCCCCGGGAACAGTTGCAGTCCCGTCCGAGATTCGGCCACAGTAGTCAATCAGGTCCTCGATCTCGCTTGATTTGTCGAACACGCGGTCCGCGCCCAATGTCGCGCAGCGCCGGCGTATGTCCGCCGTGGCGTAATTGGTCAACACGACCCGCTTCGCCTGAACGTTCAATTGCTGCGCCGAGCGCAGTACTGCCAGACCGGAACCGGAAGCCAGAAACAAGTCGATGATCATCAGATCGATCTGGCGCGTGCCTTCGCGCATGCGATCAACAGCCGCTCCTTCGTCAGCAGCGGTACCCACAACCTGGACATCCGTCAAGTCTTCCAGCGTATCGCGCAAGTTGTGCAGGATGACCGGATTGTCTTCGACGATGAAGGTTCTGACGACGGACATGGCGGTATGGGGTGCAGGTGACACTTGCCGGCCTATTTTTCCAGCCAGTCCTTGAGTTCGTCGGCGTGCTCTTCTTCGTCCGCGAGGATGTCCTCGAGCATGCGACGCGTGGTCGAGTCCTTGTCGCCGATCAGTGCGATCATTTGCCGGTAGCTCTCCACTGCCACGCGCTCGGCGATCAGGTTGGAGCGGATCATTGCCGTCAAATCTTTCGGTTCGTCGTAATCGGCGTGGCCCCGCTCAAGCATGCCCTGGGGGCTGAATTCAGGCTCACCGCCTAGCTGGACAATGCGCTCGGCAATGCGGTCAGCGTGTCCCAACTCGGCATTGGCATGCACCATGAACTCTTGCGCGATTTTTGGCGACGCAACACCATCGGCCGTGAAGTGGTGCCGCCGGTAGCGTAAAACACAGGTCAGCTCAGTGGCCAACGCGCCGTTGAGCAGCTTGACCACTTCAGTCCGCCAAGGGCCATAGGCCGGAGTCATGGCGCCCTCATTCAAGTTATTGCGCGCGGCGTCAAGGCCGGCCTGATCGAGCACCAGCGGGACTTTGTTGACGTCGTTGTCGCTATGGGAGTTGTTGGTGTTTTTCATGGGTATCTGCCTTGGTTTTAACGGGTAATGGCGGGAGCGGCAGCGCAGCCTGCTTCCATGGCTCTAAGTTATCGAGCGACCGTGTGATAGACCATCAGTGCGAAGCCCCCCGTCATGTCAGACAGCGCTGACACGTCGACCGCCAGACCAGATCAGGTCACACGGGCGAAGCTGGCGTTGTGTCGAAGCAGGCTGTAGGAGTTTTCTTATCTCGATTCCAGCCGCGCTCTGATCGTGGCTGGCGCATCGCGGGGCTAGACTGGGCACATGATCAGAATCGGCATCGTGGACGACCACGCCATCGTACGGCAAGGCTTGCGTCGCTACCTCGCCGAGCATGTGGATATGCGCGTCACCGGCGAGGCGAATAATGGGCGCGAGGCATTGGCACTGGCGCGTACCGGCGAGGTCGATGTATTGCTGCTCGATATTTCGATGCCTGACCAGGGCGGAGTTGAGGCGCTCAAATCGATCCGGGAGCGTTTCCCCGATCTGCCAATACTGATCCTCAGTGGTTTTCCGGAGACGCATTACGCCACCGCCCTGCTACGCCAGGGTGCCAACGGCTACCTGAACAAGGACTGCGATCCGCAAGAGATCGTCAATGCGATCCATACTGTCATCCGCGGTCGCAAGTACATCAGCCCGGCAGTGGCCGAATTGCTGGCCGACAACGTCTCAGGCGCCGGTGACCAACCGGCGCACGCCCAGTTGTCCGAGCGCGAGTTGCAAGTGTTTCTGCGCCTGGCGAAGGGCGAGACGATAGGGAACATGGCACAGGGCATGTTTCTGAGTGTCAAGACGGTCAGCACCTATCGCACGCGGGTTCTCGAAAAGCTCAAGCTGTCCAGCAACAGCGACCTGACTTACTACGCGTTGACCAACGGGCTCATACAGTAAGCGGGCGGCTCCGATAAGGTGCGTTGCGGCGGTCGCATTGGTTTGCGTAATTCAGCGTTGTGCCTTGGCCGTGCCGGTACAAGGATCGTCGGTCTCATTGCTGCCCAGATCGATGAAGGGCAGCAATGCCGCGGGCCCTGCGATTGCACCCAGCAGGATCGACGCAACCGCCTTGCCGGCGAGTTTTCCGCTTTCGAGCTTGATGGCCGGTGATGACCACGGACCGGTGATGTGAACCGGCGATCGCAATGTGAACAGCGATACGTCCTTCGGCTTGGCCACCGCTTTCAAGGCGAAGGTTTCCTTGCGCAAGCTGAGGTCGCCGGACACGAACAACGTGGTGTCCTTGTTGTCCACCACGCCACGCGTCACCGTGGCCAGGCCATCTTTGGCGGCCAGCTGGACCCGCGCGCAGCGCATCGGCAACGCGTCGTCGCCGCTTATCAGAATGCCCAGGCCCTGGGCCAGGTCGAGTCCGGCGGCCTCCACCAGCAAGTGCGAGATGGTTCCGTTCTTGATAATTGCGTCCACTTGTCCGCCCAGTGAGCCGATGATGTCCGCCGTGGATTGACCCGAACCCGCGACTTTCATCTTTGCGGCCAGCTCGCCCGTGAGGTAGCTGACAGGCGCTGTCTTGGCCAAGGCGCTGGTGCCCTTCGGCGCTTGTTTCGCAACCGTCTTGTCGCCGACCCGCAACCATCGCGCGACGTCGATACCACGGAACGTGAGGTCGGCCGCCCATTTCGCAGTACCGCCAAGGCCTTCGAGCCGCATCGAACCCGATACCTCTCCGCCAGACGCCTGGGCGCGCAGGTCCCCGATCGTGAGCACCCCATCTTTCAGATCGACGATCGCCTGCAGCTTGGAAAGCGGCGCCAGCGCCTTTGTGTTCAGATCCAGCTGGGCGATCTCCACGTCGAGGTGAGCATTCATCGCGCTGAGCGACGGCAGATCAAATTTTCTGTCGGGTAGCACGCGGTGTGCGCCCACTCCTGCAGCTGCGGCAACAGCGGACCCACCTTTGCCGCCAATCGCCGGCCCCAGATCTACCAACCGGAGCCGGCTACCGGTCAAGCTACCGCTCAGCAAGGGGGGGCTCACACGGGAATCGAACTTGAACGCGCCACCGAGTTCACTGCCTCCGACAACGAACTTTTGCGCATCCAGCTGCCAGACGCCGCGGTCGTGGGCCAACCTGGCTTGCAGATCGAACGGCGGCGACTGCGGCAGCGTGATGCCGAAAAGATCGCCGACCGACGCCAGCGAGTCGCCGCGCAAGTGCAGCATTCCATCGAGGCGTTGCTCGGACGAAAGACCGCCGGTTGTGCCTTCGAAACGCACCGTCGAGAGGCCTACGGTGCCATCCACAAGGACGGCGACGTCTTTAGACGCGCCATTACTTTGTATCAAGGCGAAAGTGTCATCCGCGTGCGCCTTCAGGTCGACCGGCAGTGCGCGCAAGCTGCCCTTCGCCGTTACGTCCATGCCGCGTCCGTCCGCGGTGCTGTTGGCGCTAAGCGTCAAATGCGTGGCCGTCGTTTGGTCAATCCACACCACGTCGCCGTGGCCGAGGTGCAGCGCTTCGACGCGGGGCAATGGTGTGCCGGCTTTAGGCTTGCTGCCGCCCAAGGCCCAGCTTGCCCTGCCGTCCTTCAGCTTCAGCAGATTTGCCTTCAGTTGAGACGCGGCCAGATGCTTGAGCACGATCGGGCCGCCGCGTGCGGCCAGCCAGACATCTGTCCAGCGCCATTTCAAGGTGACATTCTCCGCACGCAGCAGCGAGTCCACCGGGACATCTTGCGCGGCACCAACGTCCAATGTGGCGACATGCACGCGCGGCGGCCCAAGTACGTACAACCGGAACTGGCCGTCCAATCGAACCGGAACTCCTGCCGCACTTGTCAGCGCGCTGGACAGTGGCCCGCGCAAAAATCGCCAACCAAGTAGTTCGCATGCCCCGAACACCATCACTATCGCCGCCACGATGGCACCGATTTGAAGTCCCCATTGGCGCGGCCAGAATCGCTTCATGCGCGCAAGCGGCGTTGCCGCTTCAGTGCGATCGTCGGTGCCCAGCTCGAATAAAAATTGCCTGCATATCCAGGCGCAGGATCGTAGTGGTGCATGAGAACAGTATGCACAAACCCGGCCAGTGCGTGACGTAAGCAAAGGCCCCGAGCCGTATGGGATGCGCGGAGTATCGGCGGTAGGACAGGGCCGACATCGGCGTGGACAGAGATCCAGGCGGACGGACTTGTCCTACGTCGTCACGGCATGGCATCTGCCCAGATCGACGTTGCAGTGGCCATAGGATCAAGGTTCGGCGCGTGCAATGTCGCAGTGCCGTAGCCATCAAGGAGAAATTTACATGACCATTCTGAGCACGAGCACTATGGCAGGCACCGATGTCAAAAGCCCCCGCGGCGAGAGCCTGGGCAACATCAAGGAACTGATGATCGACCTGTCCTCAGGACGTGTGGCGTACGCGGTTGTCGAATTTGGCGGTCTGCTGGGCATCGGCGGCAAGTTGTTTGCAGTACCTTTGCTGGCGATGAAGCAAGACGCCGCAAACAAATGCTTTGTTCTCGATACGAACAAGAAAGCGCTTGAGAACGCATCGGGTTTCGACAAGGACCACTGGCCAGACTTTGCCGATCGCAAGTGGCAGACTTCGGTGCACGACCATTACAAGACAACACCGTACTGGAACTGAGCCGCAGTTGCAGTTGCAGTAGCGCCGCGCGCGGGCCGCCCGAGTGGCCCGCCGCGTGCGATTCGGGAAATGTAATGGGCGCTGCTGCGGCACAGCGCACGGTTCGGCACAATCTGGAAGCCCGCGCCAGCAAGCAACACTTGGGGATCCAAAACTCTCCATAGTTTGGCACGCAACCGCATCGTGCGGTAGTCTTTGGCCATGCCAATGGCGAAACAATCCCCGTATGTCCCGCAGATCCGGCGCTACCAGGAATGGTTGCAGGCGCAGCGCGGACTTTCTTTCGACAGCTACGAATCCTTGTGGCGCTGGTCGGTGCGCGACCTGGACGCCTACTGGCAAAGCGTCTGGGATTTCTACGATCTGCAGTCGCCGACACCGCATTCGGCGGTTCTGGCCGATCGCCGCATGCCCGGGGCGCGTTGGTTTCCTGGGTCCCAGGTCAATTACGCGCAGCAGGTGCTGCGCCATGCCGGTGCCGCGGGTGCGGCCGGCTTGCCAGCCATCGTCTGCCATGACGAACGCAGCCTGGCTCAGGGCGCGCCGCGCGAAGTCTCCTGGCCGCAGTTGCGCCAACAGGTCGCGTCGCTGGCGCAACACCTGTTGGCCCAGGGTGTGCAACCGGGCGACCGGGTCGTCGCCTATCTGCCCAATATTCCGCAGGCGATGGTCGCTTTTCTGGCCACAGTCAGCATCGGTGGCGTCTGGAGCATCTGCGCCCCCGACATGGGCAGCAATGCGGTGCTCGATCGCTTTCGGCAGATCGAACCCGTGGTGCTGATTGCTTGTGACGCCGTGACCCATGGTGGACGCCAGCAGGACCGGACGGAGGTGGTGGCACATCTGCGCGCTTCCTTGCCGAGCGTGCGCCATCTGCTGATGCTGGATCATTGCGGCACGCTGGCGGCGACGGGCGCTGCACTGGAATACGCCGACTTTGGCACAGCTGTCGCCCGCGACGATGCCGCGACCCGCGCGTTTACGCCGCTGTGGCTACCGTTCGACCATCCGTTGTGGATCGTTTATTCCAGCGGCACGACCGGCCTGCCCAAGCCGATCGTGCATGGCCATGGCGGAACGGTGCTGGTCGGCATGGCCTTGTTGGGCTTGCACAACGACATTGGATGCAGCTACGACGCCAACAGTGCCAATGAGCGGTTTCACTGGTACAGCTCGACCGGCTGGGTGATGTGGAATCTGCAGGTCGCCAGCCTGCTGCTGGGCACCACGGCTTGTATTTTCGATGGCAGCCCGGCGGGCAGGAGCCACGACGCCGACGGCAACCGTGTACCCTCTGACTGGACCACCTTGTGGCGGTTCGCAGCGGATACGCGGGTCACGTTTTTCGGCGCTGGCGCTGCCTACTACGCCAACTGCCAAAAGGGCGACATCGACCTGCAGGCCTGTGGCGACTTGTCCTGCGTCCGCACCTTGGGCAGCACCGGATCGCCACTGAGCATCGACACCCAGGACTGGGGGACCCGCCAGTTCCAGCGCATCCGCGCCGCCGGGCCGCCCCAAGGCGCGGACGCCCCCTCGGGGGGCAGCGAGCCACACGCAGTGGGTGAGCGTGGGGGCGACGAATTTCCCGCCGGGCCGCCCCAAGGCGCGGACGCCCCCTCGGGGGGCAGCGAGCCACACGC
>JBDTMH010000037.1:0-25700 GCA_039934375.1 Burkholderiaceae bacterium
CGCACGCCGCACGCCGCACGCCGCACCCTGCGGTCACGGCCCGTGCTGACGCCATCAACCACCACGTCCTTGCAAATCCACTTCCAGCGCATTACCACCGAAGCCAGCGTGCTGCGGCAAGCGCTGCGGTTGCCGCGCCGCGCGCGCGGGATTTTGTGTTTGCACTGGTAAGAAATCGCGGCGTTGCCACACTAATGGTGACCCATGACGACGCCGACCTCGCCGATCCGGCACTCCTTACCCTGCTGAACTGAGCCATCCGTGTTCGACCGCGCCGCCACCACTCTGATCAAACCCGCCATCAATCGGCTCGCCGCCCTGTTGGCCGGCGTCGGCATGGGCGCCAATCTGATGACCATGCTGGGGTTCGCCATCGGCATGGGCGCCGCGGTCCTGATCGCATCGGGGCTATTCGTGGCAGGAGCCGCCGCGATCCTGCTATCGCGCCTGTGCGACGGGCTCGACGGCGCGATCGCGCGGCGCACCCACAGCAGCGACGCAGGCGGTTTCCTGGACATCGCGCTGGACTTCGTCTTCTATGCGGCAATTCCACTGGCCTTCGCGCTGGCCGACCCGACCCGCAATGCGCTGGCGGCGGCGCTGCTGCTCGCCGCATTCTGCGGCACGATGTCCAGCTTCCTCGCGTTTGCAGTGATCGCTGCAAAACGCAAGATGGACAGCCTGGCCTGGCCCGACAAGTCGTTCTATTTTCTGGGCGGGCTGACGGAAGCCACCGAAACGCTGGTCTGTTTCGTTGCGATGTGCTTTTGGCCGCAGCATTTTCCACTACTGGCCGAGATCTATGCCGGCCTGTGCGCCATCACCACCGCGACGCGGATCTGGTGGGGCTGGCGCGCCTTTTCCTGAACCCGTGGCCACCCGTCACAGGCGCTTGGACAACATGCTGACGTAGTCGTGCAATTGCGAGTTGATGGTCGAGACGCGGTACTCGACCGGCTTGTCACCAAATGTCAACGCCGTGCGGTGCACCTCGAGCACCGGCTGAGCGATGGGCACGCCGAGCACACGCGCCGTGTTGCGATCGGCGGCGACCGCCCGTGTACGCTCCTGCGCGTGCAGGACCGTGATGCCGAAGTCGGTCTGGTACAGACTGTAGATCGTGCTTTGCCGGTCGCGAAGACGCTTCTCTGTCAGGCCCTTGAACATCAGCGCAGAGATGGCGATGTGGTCATGCACCACTGCACGCCCGCCCAGCGACAGCCGGTTGCCGAATCGGATGACCGGGTCGCCAAGCTTCAGGCGCAAAGCACCCGCTTCGGCTTCGCCCGCGCGATCGCGCTCGAAACCCAGGCTCTGGACATGCGGATACTCGGCCGCCTGCGGCAAGTCACCGAAACGTGCATCGGGGCGCGGCTCGACGTGAAAGAACTGGAACAGGAAACGATCGTTGCCATGCAGTGCAACGAAGGTGCCCTTGCCCTGGCGGCGCACCAGCACATGTTCATGCACCAGTTCGTCCACGGCTCTGCGCAGCGTGCCGATGCTGACCTGCAAGGCATTGGCGATCGCCGCCTCGTTGGGTAGCGCATGACCCGGTCGGCAGCGACCGGACTCGATCGCGCGCTGCAGTTCGCGTTTGACCTGCCGGTACAGCGGCACCGACGCAGTGTCGGTCAGCGGACTCAGTGCAAGGGCATCGATTTTCATGCTGAGTCGCAGTGTAAGCGGTCCACACGAAATTCAACCAACTCATCTGAATGACTTGGTTGACAGTCGGCAATCGATCCCTACACTCGCGGTCTTTGCGGCCCTGTTCCGATCCTCAATTTTTCTGCAACTGGAGACCCCATGATTCATTTTGTTTTGCACGACGCCAGGGACACTGTGGCCGTCGTCGTGGTGGAAGGTGTGACCGCCGGTACCGACATGACCGGCTGGATCATGGACGAAGACAAGACCATCAACGTGAAGGCAAAACAAGACATCCCGATCGGCCACAAGGTGGCACTCAAGGACATGGCCGTCGGTGACACCGTCATCAAGTATGGCATCGACATGGGCAAGGTCGTGGCCGGCATCACCGTTGGCCAGCACGCCCATGTGCACAACATCAAGACCAAACGCTGGTGAGTCGCCGGTCAACAACTGCCCCATCTTCCCCATTCACTGATCGCGAGAAACAGGCCATGTCCATCATCGACAAGAACACCACCTTCCTCGGCTACCGGCGTGAAAACGGCCGCGTCGGCATCCGCAACCACGTCATCATCCTGCCGCTGGACGACCTGTCCAACGCTGCCGCCGAAGCCGTGGCCCACAATATCAAGGGCGCAATGGCGATCCCCCACCCCTACGGCCGACTGCAATTCGGCGCCGACCTGGACCTGCATTTCCGCACCTTGATCGGTGCCGGCTGCAACCCCAACGTGGCCGCGGTGGTTGTGATCGGCATCGAGGACGGGTGGACACAGAAAGTCGTCGACGGCATCAAGAGCACCGGCAAGCCCGTCGTCGGCTTCGGCATCGAATTGCACGGTGACCACGACACGATCCTGCGCGCCAGCAAGGCCGCCAAGGAATACGTGCAATGGGCCAGCGAGAAGCAGCGCGAAGAATGCCCGATCTCCGAACTGTGGGTCAGCACCAAGTGCGGCGAATCCGACACCACCAGCGGTTGCGGCTCCAATCCGACGGTGGGCAATGCGTTCGACAAGCTGCATCCGCTGGGCAACTACCTGTGCTTTGGCGAGACCACCGAACTCACAGGCGGCGAGCATATCGTAGCGGCGCGCTGCGCCAACGACGACGTGCGCAAGAAATTCCAGTTCATGTTCGACCGCTACCAGGATGTCATCAACCGCCACAAGACCAGTGACCTGTCCGACAGCCAGCCGACCAAGGGCAACATCGCCGGCGGACTGACCACGATCGAGGAGAAGGCACTGGGCAACATCCAGAAGATCGGCAAGATCTGCACGGTGGACGGTGTCATCGACAAAGCCGAGATGCCGACGCATCCGGGCCTGTGGTTCATGGACTCGAGCAGCGCCGCTGCCGAAATGGTGACGCTATGCGCCGCCTCGGGTTATGTCGCGCACTTCTTCCCCACCGGCCAGGGCAACGTGATCGGCAACCCGATTCTTCCGGTCATCAAGATCTGCGCCAACCCGCGCACCGTGCGGACGATGAATGAGCACATCGATGTCGACACCACCGGGCTGCTGCAGCGCGAGATCACGCTCGATCAGGCTGGCGACAAGCTGCTCGAGTGCATGCTGCGCACCGCCAACGGCCGGCTCACCGCCGCCGAGGCGCTGGGCCATCGCGAGTTCGTGCTGACGCGGCTGTACGAAAGTGCGTGAGTCCACCCCGCGCTGCACGGGATGTCGTTGATTGACCTAACATGCCTGCATCCATCAGCGCGCAAACGGACAACGATCCGCCAGCGCAGGTGGACCGCTGCAGTTGCCGGTCGTACCGCCGGCCCGATACCCAGAACCACCAGGAGACAAACCATGGCATTCCGTATCCATACCACCCTCGTCGCAGCCGCCATCGCCCTGGCCGCGCCGCTGGCGATGTCCGCCGGTTATCCCGACAAGACTATCAACTACATCATCCCGTTCGGCCCGGGCGGTGAGTCCGACGTGTCAGCACGGCTGCAGGAGCCGGTGTTCAAGAAGTTTACCGGCCAAGGCCTGGCGATCCAGTACAAGGCCGGTGCCGGCGGCGCGGCCGGTTGGTCGCAGCTCAACAGCATGGCTGGTGACGGCTACACGGTGATGGGCTCGAACCTGCCGCACATCGTGCTCCAGCCGCTGGAAAAGGACGTCGGCTACAAGACCGACGACATCACCACAGTGTTCTGGTTCCACTACACGCCGGACGCCTTGCTGGTTCCCGCGGACAGTCCGCTCAAGAACCTGAAGGATTTCGTCGAGGCCGCCAAGAAGGCGCCCGGCGCCACCACCTTGTCGGGCTCGGGAACGAACTCGTCCAACCATCTGGCGCAGCGCCAGTTCGACAAAATGGCCGGCATCAAGACCACCTACGTGCCGTTCGGCGGCACCGGCCCGTCCAACACCGCGCTGCTCGGCAAGCAGGTCAGCGGCAGCTGGGGCTACACCACGGTGCAGATGCAGCTCGGTGCCCAGGTGCGTTGCCTGGCGGTCGCGATGGAGCAGCGTCATCCCAAGCTGCCCGATTGCCCGACCTTCAAGGAGCAGGGTTTCAACCTGGTCGGTGGTGCCTATCGTGGCGTGGCGGTGCCCAAATCCACACCGGTCGACATCCAGAACAAGCTCGCAGCCGATCTGGCCAAGGTCAATGCCGACCCGGAATTCATCCGCAAAATGGAAGAAGGTGGCTTTGCCATGCTCAACGTCGGCCCGGCGCAGATGGGTGCATTCATGACCGAGGTCAAAGGCCGCTACGAGGCACTGGCCAAGGAAATGGGCATCGTCAAGAAGTAAGCGCCGCACACCGGTCAACCCCGCCAGCATTGCATGGGCAGCCTCGACTTCCTGTTGGCGGCGTTGTCGCCGCTCAATCTGTTGTTGGCCCTGGCCGGTGTCGTTGCCGGTACCGTCATCGGGGCCTTGCCGGGTCTGACCGCCACGATGGCGGTTGCCGTCCTGGTGCCATTCACGTTCACGATGGCACCGGCAGCGGCGCTGATCGCGCTGGGGGCGATCTACACCGGAGCGATCTATGGCGGCGCCTATGCCGCCATCCTGCTCAACACACCCGGAACGCCATCGTCGATCGCGACGACTTTTGACGGCTATCCGATGGCACGCAAGGGTGATGGCGACCTGGCACTGACACTGGCCTGCCTGGCTTCGGTGATTGGTGGTCTGGTCGGCGCCGGCTTTTTACTGCTGCTGGCGCCGCCAATGGCCACGGTGGCACTCAAATTCGGGCCGGTGGAGTATTTCTGGCTTGGCCTGTTCGGGCTCACGCTTATCGCCTCGCTGGGCGAAGGCAGCACCATCAAGGGCATGATCGGTGGCGGACTCGGCCTGCTGCTGTCCATGGTCGGAGTTGCCGAGGTCGGTGGCGACATCCGCTTCGTCGGCGACTTCAAGGCCTTGCTCGGCGGCGTCGACGTGGTCTCGGCGCTGATCGGTCTGTATTGTGTGCCGGTGCTGATCGATCTGGTGGCGACACCGGTCGCGCACCTGGAGGCCGGCAAGCAGGTGGCGAGTTTTCGCCTGGTCGAAGCGCTTGGCATCTTGCGACGCTCTCGCATGAACGTGGTGCGCAGCTCGGTGATCGGCACCGTCGTCGGCATATTGCCCGGCGCCGGTGGCTCGATTGCATCGCTGGTGGCGTACTCGGAGGCCAAACGCGCGTCGAGCCGGCGCGACCAGTTCGGCAAGGGCGAGCCCGACGGTGTCATCGCCACCGAATCATCGAACAATGCCACAGTGGGCGGTGGCTTCATTCCGACGCTGGTGCTCGGCATTCCGGGCACGCCGCCAGACGCTATCATCCTGGGTGCCCTGCTGGTGCAGGGCATCCGGACCGGACCGACACTGTTCACGCAGCAGGCGCCCATCGTATACACCTTCATCTGGGGCCTGATTCTGGCCACGCTGATCATGTTGCCGGTGGGCCTGCTGATTGGCCGGTTTGCCTTTCGCTCCATCGTCGCGATCCCCAAGGCCGTACTGGTGCCGGGTGTGGCCTTGCTCACGGTGCTGGGCAGTTTCGCCGTGCACAACAACGTGCATGAGGTGCAGCAGATGGTGCTGCTCGGCGTGGCCGCTTGGGGGGTCAGCCGCATGGGCTTCAGCGCCTCGCCCATCGTGCTTGGCCTGATACTGGGCACGATTGCCGAGCGCGGCTTCGTGCAAGGCCACCTGATCGGCGGTGCACGCGGCAGCATCCTGGCCGAATTCTTCGGGCGACCGATATCGCTGGCGATCATTTTCTTCATGCTGCTCGGTTTGCTCTGGCCCTGGTGGGCGACACGCCGTGCCCGACTCGCGGAGGCCCGCCGTGGCTGAGATCCGACCTGACATTCCGGGCGCCATCGGCAGCGGTCTGATGGTGTTGCTGGGGGCCGGCGCCATCTATGCAGCGCGCGACTATTCCGAGCTGGGCGCGGTTTTTCCGCGCACCGTGGGCGCGTTGCTGGTGGCGCTGGGCGTCGTCTACATCCTGCTGGTGGTGCTCGGGCGTACCCGGCGGGTCACCGGGTCGGACGGCTCGGCGCTGCGGCGCACGTTGGTCGCCGTCGTCATGCTGGGCTGGGGATTCGCCCTCGGCCCGCTGGGTTTCCTTCCCAGTGGTGCGGCAGCAATGGCAGCGCTGCTGCTGATTGCCCAGCACGGGCGTTGGACGCTGCGCACGGCGCTGCTGTATGGCCTGTCGACCAGCGCGATCCTGCTCGGCATGTATTTCCTGTTCAAACACGCCCTGCAGGTGCCGCTGCCCTGACTTGCCCGGTCAGCACCTCCTAGCCAATCTTCCTGGGATCCCACCCACGACTTCACATGAAAATCCTGATCTCCGAGTTCATGGACGAGCGCGCCGTGGCGCAACTCGCCGCAAAACATGCGGTGACATACGCGCCGGCCCTGGTCGACGACATGCCGGCGCTGGTCGCGCAAGCTGCGCAGGCTGACGCCCTGATCGTGCGCAACCGGACCCAGGTGCGCGGCGACTTGCTCGCGGCATTGACACGCTGCAAGGTGCTAGGCCGCCTCGGCGTCGGGCTCGACAACATCGACGTGGCCGGCTGCGAAGCCCGCGGCATGATCGTGATACCGGCCACCGGCGCCAATGCCCAGAGCGTGGCCGAATATGTCATCACCGCCAGCATGATGCTGCTGCGAGGCGCATTCACATCCACCGCGGCGGTGGCCAGTGGCCAATGGCCGCGTGGCGCGCTGGGCAACGGACGCGAGAGCGCCGGCAAGATACTGGGCATCATCGGCTTCGGTTCGATCGGCCGCACTACCGCGCGCCTGGCCCAGGGCTTGGGCATGCAGGTGATCGCCTTTGACGCCATGCTCGACGCCGACACACCGATATTCCAGCAGACGGGCGTCAAGTACGTCGGCCTGCAGGAACTGATCCTGCAGGCCGATGTGGTCACGTTGCACGTGCCGCTGGTCGACGCCACCCGCGGATTGTTCAATGCGAAGTGCATCGCGTCGATGAAACCCGGCGCGGTGCTGATCAATACCTCGCGCGGTCACATCGTGGACCTGCCCGCGCTGGCTGCGTCCTTGCGCAACAAGCATCTGGGCGGAGCGGCCATCGACGTGTTCGACACCGAACCCCTGGCTGCCAGCGTGGAGTTGCAGGACTGCCCGAACCTGTTGCTGACGCCACACATCTCTGGCGTCAGCGCCGAGTCGAATGAGCGCGTGTCGCAGCTGATCGCCGAGAAGGTACTGGAGGCATTGCAATAATGGCGCAACTCTCGATCCAGCAAGCCACCGAGATGGTGGCAAAGGCGCTGTCGGCGGCCGGCGCCAACCACACCATGGCGCTCTCGGTCGCGCGCGCCCTGGTACTGGCCGAGTCGCAAGGCCTGTCAGGCCACGGCCTGAGCCGCGTGGCGCAATATTGCACCCACCTGCGCAATGGCCGCGCCGATGGCAAGGCTGTAGCCAAGGTGGCGCGACAAAAAGGCGCAGCCGTTCTGGTCGATGCCGGTACGGGCCTGGCCTTTCCAGCCTGCGACCTGGCGATCCAGACTGCCATCGCCACGGCACGTGAGCTTGGCGTGTGCTTCGCCGGCGTCAGCAACAGCCACCACGCCGGCGTCATGGTCGACCACCTGCGTCCGGTCGCCGCTGCCGGCCTGGTCGCCATCGCGTTTGCCAATTCTCCAGCTGCCATGCCTGCGGCAGGCGGCAGGCACCCCGTGTTCGGCACCAATCCGGTGGCCGCGATCTTTCCGCGTCGCAATGCCGATCCGCTGATGATCGACATGTCACTGTCCGAGGTGGCGCGGGGCAAGTTGATGGTGGCGGCCAAGCAGGGCAACACGATCCCGTTGGGCTGGGCTCTGGACGCCGACGGCGAGCCGACCAACGATCCGCAAAAAGGCATGATGGGCTCGATGTTGCCGGTCGGCGCGGCGACCAGTCCCAAGGGCGCGATGCTGGCACTGATCGTCGAACTGATGGTGACGGCCGTCATCGGAGCGCAATTCGGCTTCGAAGCCAGCTCTTTTTTCGTCGACGAGGGCAACCAGCCACGCATCGGCCAGGTCTTCATCGTCATCGACCCCGGCGCGTTGGCCGGCACGGACAGCTACTACGACCGCATGGAAGCGGTGATCGCCGAGATGTTGCGCGATGACGGCGTGCGGCTGGCGGGAGCCCGGCGGTTGGCGCTTGAGCGCAAGGCGGCGAAAGACGGGCTTTCGGTTGCCGATACGGTCGTGGCGCAGCTGACCAGGCTGCGGCATCATGAATAATCCACATTTGTGAAAACTCCTCCCGCCAAAACCCTGGACCAGTTGCGCAGCCGACGCTGGTTTGCCGACACCGGCATGCGCGGATTCGCGCACCGCCAGCGCATGCAGCAGCAAGGCGTGCGTCGCGAAGACGTGATGGATCGCCCGATCGTCGCCATCATCAATACCTGGAGCGATCTCTCACCCTGCCACGCCCACCTGCGCGAGCGCGCCGAGGTGGTCAAGCGTGGCGTCCTGCTGGCCGGCGGCTTTCCGGTCGAACTGCCGGCGATGAGCCTGGGCGAGGTGATGGTCAAACCCACAACCATGCTGTACCGAAATTTCCTGGCAATGGAGGTCGAGGAACTGCTGCGCAGCCTGCCCTGTGACGGCGTCGTCATCCTGGCCGGTTGCGACAAGACCACGCCGGGCACGCTGATGGGCGCGATCAGCATGGACATCCCGACCATCTTCTGCCCGGCCGGCACGATGCTCAACGATCGCCACGTCAAGAATGGCGCCTCGCGTATCGTCGGTGCCGGCACCCATACCCGGATGTTCTGGGACGAATACCAGGCCGGCAACATCGACGCTCAGGAGTGGCAGCACCTGGAATCGCGCATGACGCGCGCACCTGGCACCTGCAACACCATGGGCACGGCCTCGACGATGACCGGCATCACCGAGGCACTGGGCCTGACGCTGCCGGGTGCCAGTTCGATTCCGGCCATGGACTCGGCCCACATTCGCATGGCGACGGACTGCGGCGAGCGCATCGTCGGCATGATCTGGGAAGACCTCAAGCCTTCGAAGCTGCTCGGTGCGAGCAGCTTTCACAATGCGACGGCGGTGCAGATGGCACTGGGTGGCTCCACCAACGCCGCGGTGCACATCATCGCGATGGCGCGGCGTGCCGGTGTTCCTTTGTGCCTCGACGACCTGGACGCCATCGGCCGCAAGGTGCCGGTACTGGCGAACCTGTTTCCCAGCGGCGACCGCCTGATGGAAGACTTCTACTATGCCGGCGGCCTGCCGGCGCTGATGCAGCAGATCCGGCCGCATCTGGCGCTCGCCGCGATGACGGTCAACGGCCGCAGCATCGGCGAGAACATCGCCACTGCCGAGGTGCTCGATGCGCAGGTGATCCGACCGCTCGACAACCCGGTGACAGAAGCTGCTGCGCTGGCCGTGCTGCGCGGCAATCTCGCACCTGAGGGTGCGGTCATCAAACCCAGCGCGGCATCCAAAAACCTGCTGCAACACAGCGGCAGGGCGCTGGTATTCGACAGCCAGCCGCAGATGCTGGCCGCGATGGCCGACCCCGACCTCGATTGCGACGCGAACACCGTGCTGGTGTTGCGCAACGCCGGTCCGGTCGGTGCGCCCGGCATGCCGGAATGGGGCAACCTGCCGATCCCGAAAAAGCTGCTCAAGGCAGGCGTGCGCGACATGTTGCGCCTGTCCGACGCACGCATGAGCGGGACGCACTACGGCACCTGCGTCTTGCACATCGCGCCCGAGAGTGCCGTGGGCGGGCCGCTGGCTCTGGTGCGCACCGGCGACACGATCACGCTGGACGTCGCAGCGCGCAGCCTGCAGCTGGTCGTGCCCGACGACGAACTCGCGCGCCGGCGTGCCGCCTGGAGCGCTCCGGCGCAACCGTTCCAGCGAGGATTCACCTGGCTTTACCAGCGACACGTGACGCAGGCCCACGAGGGTTGCGACTTCGACTTCCTGCACGGCACGCAACCAACGCCGGAACCCGTCATTTTCTGAGCCCTTCCTTGCCATGAACAATCCTTTCAAAGCCTTGCTCGCGCGTACCGATCTGCCTGCGGGTTATCCGGTCGGCACCTTTGCCATGGCGGCCTCCCCACTGGTGGCAGAGGCGCTTGGTTGCGTCGGGTTCGACTGGGCCGTCGTCGACATGGAGCACACGCCGCTGGACCTGGACAGCCTGGTGCGCATGCTGCAGGCGGTGGCCGGTACGCCGATGTTGCCGATCACCCGTGTACCGTGGAACGATACGGTCATGGTCAAACGCGTGCTTGATGCTGGCGCCCAGACGGTGATGTTCCCGTTTGTGCAGAATGCCGAAGAGGCACGCAAGGCTGTGGCTGCGTGCAAGTACGCGCCGCACGGCGTGCGTGGGATGGCGGCGATGAGCCGCGGCTCGCGTTTCGGCACAGTGCCGGATTATTTCAAGGCGGCCAACGACGCGATCAGCGTGGTGGTGCAGATCGAGACGCCGCAGGCGTTGGACCAGGTGGACGCGATCGCTGGCGTCAACGGCGTCGATTCGGTCTTTCTCGGCCCGGGCGACCTCAGCGGCGCGATGGGCCATGTCGGCAATCCGATGCATGCCGACGTCGTCGCGGCCATGGCCCAGGCAGTGCAGCGCATCCACGCGGCCGGCAAGCCGGTGGGCAGCGTCGCGGGAACGCCCGAGGCGGTGGCCATCTACCGCGGGATCGACATCGACTACATCGGCTGCGCGTCCGACCTCGGCTTGTTGATGCGCCAGTGCGCCGCCGCGCTGTCTGCCATCCGTTCGCAAAATGTTCACGTCAACACCACCGGATATTGAGCAAGGGAACACCATGCCTTGGCATACCAAATCGCCCCAGTCAACCTCACGGCGCCATGCCTTGACGCTGAAACATCGCACCCCAACGGATTGACACAGATGGCAGAACCGATCCGCTACGGCATCATTGGCTGCGGCAGCATGGGCCGCGAGCACATCGAGAACATCAAGATGATCGACGGTTGCGTGGTCAGCGCAATCGCCGACGACAATGCGGCCAGTCGCGCGGCCGGGCAGGCCTTGTTGGCCGTGCCGGCACAATTGTTCGACAGCCACCATGACCTCATCGCGGCCCACATCTGCGACGCGCTGGTGATCGCCACGCCCAACCACACGCACCGGACGATGCTGGTCGATGCACTTGCCAGCGATACCCATATCCTGATCGAGAAGCCGCTGTGCACCCGGGTCGAGGACTGCCTGGAACTGGTGCATGCGGCCAAGGAACGGTCGCGCATGGTCTGGGTCGCCCATGAATATCGCTACATGCCACCGGTGGCCGAAATGATCCGCATGACACACGGTGGTGCTGTCGGCACCGTGCACCAGGTGGCGATCCGCGAGCATCGCGAACCCTTCTATCCCAAGGTGGACGACTGGAACCGCTTCAACGCCAATACCGGCGGTACGCTGGTCGAAAAGACCTGCCATTACTTCAACCTGATGGACCTGATCCTGAAAGAACAGCCAGTGGCGGTGTTCGCGTCGGGCGCGCAGCGCGTCAACCATTTGGACGAGTCCTATGGCGGGCGCACACCGGACATCCTGGACAGCGCCTATGTGATCGTCGAATACCCCAGTGGGGCCCGCGCCATGCTCGACCTGTGCATGTTTGCCGAGAATTCGGTCGACAACGAGCAGATCACCGTAGTCGGCAATGAAGGCAAGCTGGAATCACTGCTGCCGTCGATGACTTTGCGTTATGGCCGGCGCGACGACTGGGGCAAGCGTGAGGTCTGGGGCCAGACCGCCAGCAGCGGCAAGGGCGTGTCGGTGCGCCGCGTCTGGGATACCGGCATCAAGTATATGGGCAACCACTTCGGCGCCTCGTACGTTGAGCACGTCAAATTCGCCCATGCGATCCGCCAGGGCCTGGCACCGGAGATCTCCCTCGAGGAAGGCTTGCGCGCGGTCGCCACCGGCATTGCGGCGCACCGCAGCATCGACGAACGGCGCATCGTGGCGATGTCCGAAATCCTGCCCGCCGGCTGGTGAAGGTCCGATACCATGCGCTACACCCTCTATCCCTCGCTGCGCGGGCGCACCGTGTTCGTCTCCGGCGGCTCGTCCGGCATCGGCGCCGAACTGGTGCGGGCGTTTGCCGCTCAGGGCAGCCGGGTCGCATTCTCTGGCACCCGGCCCGATGGTGGCGCTGCGCTGATCGCCGAACTGACGGCTGAAAACAGCAGCGCGAAACTGATGTACGAGGCCTGCGACGTGCGCGACATCGCGGCACTGCAGTCCCTGCTCGAACGTGTCGCCGCCAGCTGGGGGCCGATCCGCGTGCTGGTCAACAACGCCGGACGCGATGACCGCCATGCGCTGGACGAACTGACGCCCGAATACTGGGACAACTGCCTGGCCATCAACCTGCGGCACCAGGTGTTCGCCACGCAATCGGTCGCACGCCAGCTCAAGGCCGCACAGTTGCCCGGCAGCGTCATCAACATGGGCTCGATCAGCTGGATGCGCGGTCGCCCGAACCTGATCGGCTACACCGCGTCCAAGGCCGCGATCTCGGGCATGACCCGGTCGCTGGCACGCGAGCTCGGTGAGGCCGGCATCCGGGTGAATGCGCTTTTGCCCGGGGCGATCGTCACCGAACGGCAGCTGCGGCTGTGGCGCAAAACCAAGGAAAACCAGCAATTCATCGACCTGCAGTGCCTGAAATATCCGCTCGATGCGACGCACGTGGCCCGCTCGACGCTGTTCCTGTCCAGCGACGACAGCGACGGCATCACCGGCCAGAACCTGATCGTCGACGCTGGTCTGGCGCAGGTATCGGTGGCGGGGTAAGCCGCCCGATCCTGATTTTTACGCGCGCCACCGCTGGTTGCGCAGCCACTGCACGGGCGACGTGGGACCGGGACGCCAGATTTGTCCTACACCCCCGAAGGAGTGCGCCCGATACACAGCGCCCCGAACCGAGCGCTCAATACGATCTTGTCCACTCGGGTGGCAATGCGCCACCCATGCCCACTGAGGAAATTCCATGAACAACCGTACCAGCGACACACCCACCCCCGACGAAGCCCGCAAGAAGTTGTGGGAATTGATCAAGGAGATCCGGTTCGGGATGTTCACCACCCGCCATACCAACGGTCATCTGCATTCCCGGCCAATGACGACCCAGAACCGCGGCCTCGACGAGGACGCCAGCCTGTGGTTTTTCATGTCGCGCGCCAATGGACCGGTCGACGATGTGCGTAACGATCCTTCCGTCAACGTGGTATATGCCGATCCGAGCGATGACAGCTATGTATCGGTATCCGGCAATGCCGTGGTGGTGGACGATATGGCGCGCAAGCAACAGCTGTGGTCGAAGATGAACGACGCCTGGTTTCCCCGCGGGCCGACGGATCCGGACGTGGCATTGGTCGAGGTCAAGATCATCCACGCCAACTATTGGGACGTCGACGACAACAAGATCGTGCAGTTGTTCAAGATGGCGACGGCGTCGGTCAGCGGCAATCCTCCCCAGGATATGGGCGAACACGCCACCGTACGCATGCGCTGAAACGCGGTCGGCGCCGTCGGGCGTCAGAGCATTTCGAACGGACAATGCAGCTGCAGGTATTGGCGGAAGTTCTTGACGATCGCCATCACGCTGTCGATCTGCGCATGTTCCAGCGTTCCCAGGGCGCGGAAATCGACCAGGTTGTCGGACGGTCGTCCCAGGCGGCGCAATCGCAGTTGGTGGTCCAGCCGAAGTGCGATCAGCAGATGCAGGGCTTCGCGCAGGTCACATGCCAGCGCCGCTGGCATGCCGTGGTGTTCGACCAGCGAACGCAAGCGCTCGCGGGTGGACACGGCGTCTACATGGTTCTTGAGTGCCAGCGCGCGCACGCCGTGCACAATCTGGAAGCTGCCCGACTTCTTGAGATCGACCGCTTGATGGCGCTCGCCGTGGCGCGGCGCAAGCCAGTGCCACCAGTTGTTGCCGACGTGGTCAAACTGTCCGACCGGGCTGGTAAAGCGTGCAAAAAAAGCATCGGAATCGGGAAGAATGGCCCACAGATGCCGCTTGGCGTCGGCCAGCAAACCTGAGTCGCCGGCAATCGCGCGGGCATCGAGAACAATGGCCAGTTGCATAACCCCGTCGCTATCGGGTTCGTAACACCAGCGGCGGATCGTTTCGCGGAACTCGGACAAACTCTGGCGCCAGCGCGTATTGCTCAGCATGATGCCGCCAGGACACAGCGGATAGCCGAAATCGAACAGCGCCGAAGTAAAGGACGCAGCGAGGTCGGGCATCTCATCAAAGGTGTAGCCGTCACGCAGCAGCAGTCCGTTGTCCTGGTCGGTCTTGAGGGTCTGCTCACCTCGGCCCTCACTGCCCATCACGATCAAGCAACTGTTGCGGACCAGTTCCTGCGGCGCGAGCACCTGCCACAGGCGCGCCAGCAGCAGGTCGCCCAGTTCGCTCACCACGTCCATTGTCAGTTCGATGCCGGCACCTTGGCTACGCAAGGCCACGATCAGCGTGTCGACCTGCAGTGCCGCCTGACGCAGTCCCTTAACCGAATTCGCCTGGGCCATCCGCATCGCCACCTGCTGCGTGCTGTTCGCGAGCCGGGCAAGCCGTGTCGAGGCCAGGTCCGGCCGGCCATCGCCGGAGTCGGGATGGGGGTCAGTGGCAACAGATGGTGGCTCAGGTCTGACGTCGTTGTCCATGGCAAACTCGGGGAAACGTGCCCCGATATGAACATGTCGGACGTCGCGGGGCAAGACACAGGGCCAGCGGCGCTAAAACGCCGCAGGCCCCGCCGGTACGCTGACATGGGTGACAGCGTCGGGTTGGCAATGTCGAATCAGTGACCGGATGCGCCAGAGGCGCCAATCCCGGTTTCCGAACGCACCTGTTGCGCCAGGAATCCGGCACGGTCGATCTTGGCGCGCGCGCTGTTGTCGAGCACCGAGAACAGCCAGATACCGACGAAACCGATGGTCATCGAAAATAGCGCCGGAGACGTGTACGGAAACAGCGCCGAGCCCTTGGGGTAGCCCAGCGTGGCCTCCCAGACCGACGGTGAGACGATGGTCAATGCGACCGATGACACCAGCCCGAGGAAACCGCCGATCACCGCACCGCGGGTGGTGCAATCCTTCCACAGCACGCTCATGAACAGCACCGGGAAGTTGGCCGAGGCAGCAATCGCAAAGGCCAGCGAAACCATGAAGGCAATGTTCTGCTTCTCAAAGGCAATGCCGAGCAGCACCGCGACGATGCCCAGAGCGATCGTGGTCATGCGCGAGACCTTCAGCTCCGAAACGCTGTCGGCCTTGCCCTTCTTGATCACGGTGGCGTAGATGTCGTGCGACACGGCAGATGCACCCGACAGCGTGAGGCCGGCGACCACCGCGAGAATGGTCGCGAACGCTACTGCCGAGATAAAGCCGAGAAAGACGTTGCCGCCGACTGCATTTGCGAGGTGAACTGCGGCCATGTTGTTGCCGCCGATCAGCCCGCCCTTGTCATCCAGGAAACTCGGGTTGGTCAGCACGAAGGTGATCGCACCGAAACCGATGATGAAGGTCAGCAGGTAGAAGTAGCCGATCCAGCCGGTCGCCCACATGACCGACTTGCGTGCTTCCTTGGCGCTGGGCACAGTGAAGAAGCGCATCAGGATGTGCGGCAGACCGGCGGTTCCGAACATCAGCGCCATGCCGAAGCTGATCGCCGAAATCGGGTCCTTGACAAAATTGCCCGGCCCCATGATTGACTGGCCGATCTTCGCGGCCTCCTCGGCGGTCTTTCCGCTGCTCGAAGCCAGGTCGGCCTTGATCTTGACGGCCTGGGCGAACATCGCCTCTGGGCTGAATCCGAAGTGCCACAACACGGAGGCCGCCATGAAAGTCGCTCCGCCCAGCAGCAGGCCGGCCTTGATGATCTGCACCCAGGTGGTGGCCGTCATGCCACCAAACAGCACATACACCATCATCAGCGCGCCAACGATGACCACGGCGATCCAGTAGTCCAGGCCGAACAGCAGTTTGATGAGTTGGCCGGCGCCAACCATCTGCGCGATCAGGTAGAAGGCGACGACGACCAACGTACCCGATGCCGCAAAGATGCGCACCGGCTTCTGCTCAAAGCGGAATGCCGCCACGTCGGCAAACGTGAACTTGCCCAGGTTGCGCAGCCGCTCGGCCATCAGGAAAGTGATCACTGGCCAGCCAACCAGGAAGCCAATCGAGTAGATCAGGCCGTCAAAGCCACTGGCCATCACGGCAGCCGAAATGCCGAGGAAAGAGGCGGCCGACATGTAGTCACCGGCGATCGCCAGGCCATTCTGGAAACCGGTGATACCGCCGCCGGCGGTATAGAAGTCAGAGGCGGACTTGGTCTTGGCCGCCGCCCATTTGGTGATGAACAGGGTCAGCACCACGAAACCGGCGAACATCGAAATCGCGGTCCAGTTGGTCGCCTGCTTGACCGCCTGGCCGAGATCGGCACCAGCAGCCTGGGCCGCTGCCGCGGCGAGCGCCAGGGCGCAGAACATCAGCGCCGGGCGTAACAAGGAGCCGCCTGCAGCAAAAGAGAGCAGTCGTTTCATCACAGCACCGCCTTCGCGATGGCCGCCGACAAGCGGTCGAATTCGTTGTTTGCGCGACGCACGTAGACAGCCGTGATGACGATGGTGAACACAATCACCCCGAAGCCCAGAGGTATCCCCAGGGTCATGACCCCCTCACCCAGCCGCTGCGCCAGAAACTCCTTGTCAAAGGCAACCAGCAGAATGAAGCCGTAATAAACAAGCATCATGGCCAGCGTGAGCCACCAGCCAAAGCGGCTTCGCTTGGCCTTGAGCTCCTGGTATTGGGGCAGGCTTGCAATACGCGTCGCGAAATCGGTTTCCATGGGACTCTCCTCGATCAACTGAACTCAGCCCGTCGCGGCGCTCCCGCCCGACTTGGGTGGCGAATGTTCACTGATAGCGCTGACCAGGGTCTGTCTGGTAACCAACAGAAACTGACAAATATACGCAGCAGGCAGTGGAGCTGGAAAACACGACTGCGATGGCAACAGGCATTTGCAGGTTGGACTTTCGCTATGGATCCGATTGAACTTCTTGCTTAGCACTCGATCCCATAGAGTGCTAATATGGAACCGTAGCCAGAGGAGAAACCTATGACAAACTTGAATGTAGCCACCGGCCAAGCAATTGCATTGGCCAATCCGTGGGCCGTCGTGCCTGCGCTGGGCAATCTGGACGCCTATATTTCTGCGGTCAATCGGTTGCCCATGCTCACGCTCGAGCAGGAGCAGACCTACGCGCGCCAATTGCGCGATGAGAACAACCTGGAAGCGGCCGGAAAGCTGGTCCTGTCGCACCTGCGGCTGGTCGTATCCATCTCGCGCCAGTACCTGGGTTATGGACTGCCACACGGCGACCTGATCCAGGAAGGCAATATCGGCCTTATGAAAGCGGTCAAACGCTTCGACCCCGAACAAGGTGTGCGACTGGTCAGTTATGCGCTGCACTGGATCAAGGCAGAGATTCACGAATACATCCTGAAAAACTGGCGCATGGTCAAGGTCGCGACGACCAAGGCTCAACGCAAGTTGTTTTTCAACCTGCGGTCGATGAAACAGCGTTTCAAGGCCGACGATGCAGCCCTCGATGGCAATACCCACCGCGATACGCTGAGTGAAGACCAGATCGACGCGATGGCCGAGAAACTCAATGTCAAGCGCGAGGAAGTCACCGAGATGGAAACCCGTCTGGCGGGTGGCGACGTATTGCTCGATCCCTCCCCGTCCGACGACGGTGAGCAGGCGTTCGGCCCGATCGCCTACCTGACCGACACGGCGTACGAGCCGACGGCGATGATCGAATCACGCCAGCGTGACGTGATGGCGAGCGACGGCATTGCCACGGCCCTGGCCGCGCTGGACGAGCGTAGCCGGCGCATCGTGGAGGAACGCTGGCTCAATGTCAACGACGACAACTCGGGCGGCATGACGCTGCACGATCTGGCCGGCGAATACGGCGTCAGCGCCGAGCGGATCCGTCAGATCGAAGTGGCGGCCATGAAGAAGATGAAAAAGGCGCTCGGCGCCTACGCCTGACCTGCTCGGGCCTCCGCGGGCCGCGCCAAAGCACGCCGGACACCTGCCTAAGCTCAGGATGCCTGCTTGAGCAGTTGCTCGATATCGCCGGCCAGCGCCTTCGCACCCATGCCATAACGACTGTACAGGCGCAGTTGGCCGTGGGTGTCGTAGATGTAGCTGCCGGCCGAATGGTCCATCGTGTAGCTGGTCGGCGTACGGCCATCGACCCGTTTGTAGAACACCTTGAAATCCTTGGCAATCGCCTCGAGTTGTTCGGGTGACGTCGGGCGCAAGGCGATGAAGCTGGGGTCGAAATTCTCGATATAGGCCTTGAGCACTTCGGGTGTGTCACGCTCGGGGTCAACGGATACGAAGATGCCCTGGACGCGCTGACCGTCCTTGCCCAGTGAATTGCGCACTTCGACAAGTTCGGCCATCGTCGTCGGGCACACATCCGGGCACTGGGTATAGCCGAAGAACACGACCACGACCTTGCCGGCAAACTCCTTGATTCCGCGCACCTTGCCATTCTGGTCCGGCAGGGAAAAATCACGCGCGTAATCAGCACCGGTGAGGTCGATCGACACGAACGAAGGCTTTTTCTCGAAGCATCCGGCCAGAATCGTGGAACCACCGGCAATGACACCGGTGATCGCCATCCATCGCAAAAACTGTCTCTTGTCCATGGGATTCGGGGTCGACCTCTCAGAAGTAGATGTAATGATCCACCAGCAAGGCCGCAAACAGCAGGCTCAGGTGGTAGAGCGAATAGCGGAACGTCCTGCGCGCCAGTGCATCGGAATAGTCACGCCACAGCCAGTAGGCGTAAAGGCAGAATCCTGCACTCAGCCCGATGGCCACGACGAGATACAGCCAGGAACTCATGCCGTAGATGAACGGCAGCAGGCAGGCGGCAAACAGGACGCCGGTGTAGAGCAGGATCTGCAGACGCGTGAACTCGCTGCCGTGCGTGACCGGCAACATCGGCAATCCGGCTTTGCGATAGTCCTCCACCCGGTACAGCGCCAGCGCCCAGAAATGCGGCGGCGTCCACAGAAAGATGATCAGGAACAGGATCAGCGCCTGCGGGCCGACATCGCCAGTCATTGCGGCCCAGCCCAACACCGGCGGCATGGCACCCGAGGCGCCACCGATCACGATATTCTGCGGTGTCAGTGGCTTGAGGATCACCGTGTAAACCATGGCGTAGCCCACGAATGTGGCAATCGTGAGCCACATTGTCAGCGGATTGACCCACAGGTACAGAACGGCCGAGCCTGCGCCACACAACAAGGCCGCAAACATCAGTGTCTGTCTGTTGCTCAGCTCGCCGCGGGCCGTCGGGCGCCAGGCAGTGCGTTTCATCTTGGCATCAATGCGTTGCTCGACGATGCAATTGAATGCCGCCGCGGCCGCGGCCACCAGCCAGATACCGAGACAGGCGACGGCCGCGAGCCCGACTTGCGGCCATGATGGCGCGCCGGGAACGGCCAGCACCATGCCGATCAGCGCGCAGAAAACGATCAACTGGATGACCCGCGGCTTGGTCAGGGCCATGAACTGGCGCACGATGGAAGCCTTTCGCGACAGCTCGGCGGCCGGTGGCGTCGAAGACCCGCTGCGGCTCATCGAGCGCCCCTTACGCCACGCCCGGCGCCATTTGCGCCCGCAGTATGCGGATTTCGGCGGGCAAGTTGCACAGGCGCGCCCGCGCGGCTGGTGCAAATGGCCCAGGTCAGGCAAACCACCAGCGCCGCGGCGCCTGCGGTATGCAGCAAGGCTGCGATCAACGGCCAATCGAGCACCACGTTGCTCAGTCCGGTGGCCAACTGTATTGCAGCCAGCGCCGCAATCCAGCGCGATACCCTGCGCAGACCGTCAAATCGCGACAGCCGCCAGGCCAGCAGACCCAATGCAGACAGCACAAGATAAGCCATCAGTCGATGCACATAATGGATCGCCGTCAACGCGGCAAAGGAAATTGCCTCGCCGCCGGGCGTCAAACCCAGGTCACGCCAGACCTGAAAGCCCTGGTCGAACCGCATGTCGGGCCACCAGCTTGCCTGGCAGGTCGGGAAGTCGGTGCACGCCAGCACCGCATAGTTGGTGCTGACCCAGCCCCCCAGCACCAGCTGGACGGCCAACAGCACCGCCACCAGCAGCAAGCCACCTCGGGTCAGCATGTCAACCTGCACCGGTTGCGCGCCATCGTCGCTGGCGCGCCACCGATGGGCAACCTGAATCGCCAGCAGTACCAACAGCAACAGGCCGCCAAGCAGGTGCAGCGTGACAATCGCAGGAAACAGCCGCATGGTCACCGTGAAGGCGCCGAAAGCACCCTGGACGCAAACCCACAGCAAGGTCCACGTCGGCCACCATGGACTCGGTGTATCGGCTTGCACCCCACGCCGCAGGCGCTCGCGCCAGCTGGCCACGGTGAGGATCAGGATCAGCGCGCCGACGCCGGTGGCCAGATAGCGGTGAACCATTTCGACCCAAGCCTTGCCATGGGTGACCGGACCGCTCGGCATGGCCGACTGCGCAGCATGGATCTCGGCCTTGGCACCCACCGGGCTGGCACTGCCGTAACAACCTGGCCAGTCCGGGCATCCCAGCCCGGAATCGGAAAGTCGCGTGAATGCACCGAACAGGATCAGGTCAAAAGTGAGAAACAAGGTCAGCACGGTCGCGGCGCGCAACCAGTGTCGGGACCGATCGCGGCGGGTACGAAGCCAGAGCCAAACCAGGGCGATTGCCGCCACGCCCGCACCTGCCAGCATGACCTGCAAGATCGGCGAAATATCGACCGCGGCCGGGGTCATCGGGCAAGCCTCGCGCCAGTCCATGGCAGCGACAGATGCAAATTGGCGCCGCGCACGGCCGCTTCGAAGCGTTCGGCCGGCCCCCCAGTGGGGGGTTCAGCCGGCTTACACGCAGTAAAGCCAGACAGACGGCGGGCGTCTTTCATGTCAGCGCCCGGCCTCGTCCCAGGATGCACTGGCGCGCAGCACCCGCTCGACGTCGCGTTTGGCCTTGGCCGCGCCCTTGAGGTCCAAAGCGGCCGGGAAGCGCATCATCCAGTTGCCGATGGGGTCCACCAGATACAGATGCTCCGCCAATCCATGCCCTTGTTGCGGTGCCAGCCAGTTGGCGAGCTCCGCCGGCGGCACGCGCAGCACGACCGCACCGTTGAGTGCTGGCAGCAAGGCGGGGTCGATGGCCGAATCGTCATTGACCAGCCATACCCGGTCGACCCGGTCTTTGTCCTTGCCCAGGCTCTCGCGCAACTGGCGCTGCATGTACAGATATTGCTGACACATCGCATCGCAGGCCCCGCCAGACACGGTGATCAGCAACCACTGCCCCTTGAGCGCACGCAGATTGGACTTGGCACCATCGGGCGCTACGCCCACCAGGTCGGGCAGCGGACGCTGCGGCTCCACCAGCGTTCCAAACACCGAACGCGTCTGCGGGCGCACGACGTAGTAGGCGAAATAGGATGCGACCACTGGCGCGGCGCAGATGAGCAAGACCAGCAGCATTTTCCAGCGGCCCAAACGCGTGCGTTGCAGGTTGACGTCCGAACCATCCAGGCGCGGCAGCGCATGCACGGTCAGCTCCAGGGGTTGATCTTTGTTCACGGCGAGTCGGAATGGGGCGGGGGCAGGAAAAAGCGACGGATGATCTGGAACCAGAAGTAAAGGCCTGCAATCAGCGCACACAGCGCAAACCACTGGAACGCATAACCAAGGTTTTTGGTCTCCCCGGTGTCGATTGCTGGCCAGTCACGCAGCAGGCCATCGCTGGTGGGACCTGACTGCATGACCGTGTAGGCTGCAAGTGGAACGCCCAGCTCCGTTGAGAACCGTGCAAGGTCCAGATTTTGCCGGATCTTGCCCTGCTGCGCGCCATCGAACTCGTAAAGCTTGCCAGGCGCAGGGGCGATTCGCCCTTGAATACGCACCTCGCCTTTCGGCGTGACCAGGTCCGGCAGCGCGGTGCGGTCGATGAAATTGCGCTGCACCCAGCCGCGCTGCACCATGACAGTCGCGCCCGAAGCCATCAATTGCAACGGCGTGAGCACGTAAAAGCCTTGCTTTCCCTCCATCTGACGGTTATCCAGAAAGACCGTATGGGACGCAAGCCACTGGCCTTGCAGGTCGACCCGGCGATGCATCAGTTCGGCCAGCCCCGCGGACCCGGTTGCAAGCTGAGATACATCCCCCAGCACCTGCAAGCTGGCTTGCCGGTCGATAGCAGCGTGCATCGCTTGCTTCTCGTCGGCGCGGGACAACTGCCACAACCCCAACCGAGCGGTGGCGGCGACGCCAATCAGTGTCGCCAACGTCACCAGCCAGAATCGTGCGCCCAAGGTCCTTGACCTCGCGGGATAATCCGCAACCATGACGTACCTTGTAATCCTCGCGTTTGTGGCCATTCTTGGCAGCCTGGGCGCCGCCCTCTACTTCATGCTTCGCGGCGGCGGCGACACACAGGAAAAAAGTCAGCGCATGGTACGCGCATTGGCCATGCGCGTAGCTTTCTCGGTCCTGCTGTTCGTCTGCGTGCTGATCGCCTGGAAACTCGGCTACATCCATCCTACCGGCATTCGCGCCGGGAGCTGATCGCGGCAGGCCCGAACAGCCACCATCAGGGCCGGCCTGCGGCCAAGCTCAGAGCCAATAGACCAGGATATACAGTCCAAGCCAGACGACGTCCACGAAGTGCCAGTACCATGCTGCCCCCTCGAAACCGAAGTGCCGCTGCGGGGTGAAATGGCCTTTTTGCAGACGCAGCGTGATGAACAGCAACATCAGCATGCCCACGAACACATGGAATCCGTGAAATCCGGTCAGCATGAAGAAGGTCGAACCATACGCGCCCGACGACAGCTTGAGGTTCAGTTCGCTGTAGGCGTGGGTATATTCGTAGCCCTGCACGCACAGAAAAGTGATGCCCAGCAGCACCGTCAGCCACATGAACCCGATCGTCTTGCTACGCTTGCCCAGCTGCAGTGCATGATGGGCGATCGTCAGGGTCACGCCGGAGCTGAGCAGCAACGCGGTGTTGATGGTCGGCAGCCAGAAAGGCCCCATGGTCTGGAACGGCTCGATGGTACCGGCCGGCGACGCGGTCGCGCCCGCCGAAACGCTGGGCCATACGGCCTTGAAATCGGGCCACAGCAAGGCGTTCTCGAGGCTGCCCAGGGCAGGTACCGAATGGACCCGCGCCCACCACAAGGCGGTGAAAAAGGCGCCGAAGAACATCACTTCCGAGAAGATGAACCAGCTCATGCTCCAGCGAAACGACAGGTCGACCTTGAGGCCGTACGAGCCGCCTTCGCTCTCCGCTATGGACTGGCGGAACCAGCGGAACAGAACCACAAACAGCCACAGAAAGCCGAACAAGGTCGAGTACTGGCCCCAACCTTCACCATTGATCCAATGCCCGGCACCAAAGAACACGAAAAACAGGCCGATCGCCGCCATCACCGGGTAAGCGGACGGGCCGGGCACGAAGTAATACGGCGTGCTGCTATGGGATGTAGAACTCATTTCTGCTCCAGGCTCTCAATTCGGATATCTGCTAACACTTGACAATAAACAGCGGCCGCGGCGTCATGCCGCGACCCACTTCACCAGCACAATCAGTGCGGCCACCAGCACGAACACGCCGACGAATCCCGCCGCTACCACGTGCAGCGGATTGACGCGGACTTCGCGCTCATGGTCGTTGCGTCTGCGCACACCGAAAAACGCCCATGCGATGGTCTTCACCGTCGCCCATGCGGAGCCGCCGGCGCCCGTCCGGCCATCCGATGATGGCTCCTGGCCTTGCTGACCCTGACCGGCCGGTTTCGTCATGTACCTGCCTTCGACACCGGCACTACGCCAACAGCAGCCGTCGCACCCGGTGCAGGTGGGATCGGCCCGCCCACCTCGAAGAAGGTATACGACAAGGTGATGGTCTTGACGTCGCGCGACAACTTGGGGTCGATGATGAAAGCCACTGGCCAGGTCTTCTTCTCGCCCGGGTCCAGCGTGTACTGGTTGAAGCAGAAGCATTCCAGCTTGTGGAAATTCGGGCCCGCCTGACGCGGTGCATAACTGGGTATGGCCTGTGCTGCCATGCGCCGGCTCTGCGTATTCTGGAACTCGTACAGCACGGTCGTGAGTTCGCCCGGATGCACCTGGACAGAGCGGCGCTCCGGCTTGAACGCCCAGGGACCCCGCGTATTGGCGTCGAACTCCACGGTGACGGTTCGGCTGGTATCGACCTGGGTATTGGCCCGCACATCCGAGGTTGCGCCCGGAATGTTGCGGTCCCCCAGCGCCAGCACGTTGATGCCGGTGACTTCGCAGATGGCGTTGTACAGCGGCACCAGCCCGTAACCGAACGCCAGCATGCCAATGGCAACCACCACCAGCTTGCGGGCCATGGTCAGGTTCTGGTATCGCGCGCGCATGGATCAGCCACCGAAAAAGCCGATTTTCACGACGATGCCGAGCATGAACGCGATCGCGACCGATGCCAGGATCATTGCCAGGCGGAAATTGGAGCGCTTGTGCTGGGGTGTCATGGTGGACATCGGTACGCCGGCGCTATCAGCCGATCACGTGGGTGGCAGATGCGTCGAGCTTGGGCGGATTCTCGAACGTATGGAACGGCGCCGGAGATGGCACTTCCCACTCCAGGCCTTCGGCACCTTCCCATGGTTTTTGCGACGCCTTCTCGCCCTTGCCACGCATGCAAGGCAGTACGATAAACAGGAAGAAATAGACCTGGGCAAAGCCGAAGAAGAATGCACCGATCGAGACGACAGCGTTGAAATCGGCAAACTGCATCGGGTAGTCGGCATAGCGGCGCGGCATGCCCGCCAGACCCAGGAAGTGCATCGGGAAGAAGGTGACGTTGAACGCGATCAGCGACCACCAGAAATGGATCTTGCCGCGGCTTTCGTTGTACATGACGCCGGTCCACTTGGGTATCCAGTAATAGACGCCGGCAAACATCGCATACAGCGAGCCGGCTACCAGCACGTAGTGAAAGTGCGCCACCACGTAGTAGGTATCCTGCAACTGGATGTCGATCGGTGCCAGCGCCAGGATCAAGCCCGTGAAGCCGCCGATCGTGAACACGAATATGAAACCGACCGCAAACAGCATCGGCGTCTCGAAGCTCATCGAGCCCTGCCACATGGTGGCAATCCAGTTGAAGATCTTGACGGCCGTGGGGACCGCAATCAGCATCGTCGCGTACATGAAGAACAGCTGGCCGGTGACCGGCATGCCGGTGGTGAACATGTGGTGGGCCCACACGACGAAGCTCAGGATCGCGATACTGGAGGTCGCATACACCATCGAGGTGTAGCCGAACAGGCGCTTGCGCGCGAAGGTGGGAACGACCTGGCTGATGATGCCGAAGGCCGGCAAAATCATGATGTAGACCTCGGGGTG
>JBDTMH010000038.1:0-25657 GCA_039934375.1 Burkholderiaceae bacterium
TCCAGGATGGTCTTGAGGCAGATGCCCACCGTGTTGAGCTGGATCGGTGGCCCGGCCTCCTCGGCCAGCAGCTGGCCGTGCTGGTCCAGGATAGACGCCGAGCAATCCTCCATCTCCTTGACGATGAAGGAATTGGCCGCACGGATCATGCGCCGTGTGACACGTGTCGCCACAGCCTTGAGGCCGTTGCGCACGATTTCCAGCGTGACTGGATCGACCCGTTGCGCCTGAGCGCCGGTCGTGGATGGTTTTTCATTCGACATGGACGGCATCTCGCTGGGTGTGTGCCGCGGTGGGCAATGCGGTTTCTGTGTCAGATTGCCTTTGGCGTACAAGATGGGCGTTCTGCATGGCGTCAAGACGGCAGGACCAGCCCGGCGCCAGGTACAGGGTGGCGCCCGGGTATTCGACGATGGCCGGCCCGGACAACGTGAAGTCCGCCGGCACGGTCAACATGCGGTACACCGGCGCACTCACGCGCTTGCCGCTGGCGAGCAGGATCTGCCGCGCCTGCGTCGGTTCCGGGCGGGCCTCGGCGTTGTGAACCTGTGGCCAATGGGCGGGCGGATTGCTTCCAATGGCGGTGACGCGGGTGTTGACGAGTTGCAGCGAACGGTCCGCCAGCTGGTAACCATAGACACGTTGGTGCTGGACATGGAAGCGGGCCGCCAGTTCGCCCAGTCCCTGCTGCAGTTCGCGTTCCAACACCGGTAGATTCAGGTGGTAGTTTTGCCCCTGGTAACGCACGTCCGCGGACAAGGTAAACAGGCGCCGGCCAGCCGCTACGGCATCCTCGTCCAGCAATTTTGCCGCTTCGTCCAGCAGTTGCCGGTACAACCTATGGACCAGTTGCACGTCCAGCGTATCCAGGTCCGCGACATGGGTGCGCGTCAGGTCGTGGCGTACATCGGCGCAAATCAGGCCCATTGCCGACAGGTTGCCAGGCGCGGGCGGAATCAGGATGCGCTCGATCGCCAGGGCCTCGGCCAGTTGCACCGCGTGCAAGGCGCCGGCGCCACCAAACGCGACCAGCGTGAAGTCCCGCGGGTCCAGGCCGCGCTCCACCGAAACCAGCTTCACGGCATTGGCCATGTGTGCTTCGGCGATGGCGATGATGCCCAGAGCAGCCGCGTCAGGGGTGGTTCCCAGTTCCTGGCCCAGGCGTTCCATCGCCGCTTGCGCCAGTTCGGGGTAAAGCGGCCGCGCGCCAGCCAGGAAATATTCGGCATTGAGCCGGCCGCAATACAGGTTGGCATCAGTCACGGTTGCCTGGGTACCTTCCTGGCCGTAACACGCGGGGCCGGGGACGGATCCCGCGCTGCGCGGGCCGACACGCATGGCCGAGCCACTTTCTGCCCAGGCGATGGATCCGCCACCGGCGCCGATGGTGACCATGTCCAGCGTCGGCACGATCAGCGGGTGCGCACCCACCGAACTGCGATTGGCCAGCACCGGCTTGCCGCCCGTCACCAGGGACACGTCGGCACTGGTGCCGCCCATGTCGAGCGTGATGATGTCTTCGATGCCACAGCCCAGCGCCAATGCCGTGGCACCGACGATGCCGCCCATCACGCCGGAGTGCGTGACGGAGACCGGCAAACGGGTCGCCGCGGCAAACGTGCAGACACCCCCGTTGCCTTGCATGATGAATGGCGCCGTCTCGATGCCAGTAGCTCGTATACGGCGCTCCAGGCTCGCCAGGTGCTCGCGGATCGGTCGCTTGATGAATGCATTGATGCAGGTCGTGCTGGTGCGTTCGTACTCGCGGAATTCGCGCACCACATCGCAGGACAACGAGACATCAATGTCTGGGCATACCTGCATCGCGAGTTCGGCGATGCGCCGCTCATGCTCGGGATTCACGTACGCATGCAGCAGGCACACCGCGATGCTCTCGACCCCCAGCTCGGCCAGTCGCTCCAACGCGGCAATGGCGGACGCTTCGTCGAGTGGCACGACGACACAGCCCTGGTGGTCCATGCGTTCGACAACCGTGTGACGCAGATAGCGCGGTACCAGAGGCGCGGGGGGGCGCCACTGGATGTCGTAGACGTCCGGTTTGCGCGAGGCACGCCCGATCTCAAGCACGTCCCGAAAGCCGTCCGTGCCGATCAGACCCAGGCGGCGTTCACGGCCTTCCACGATCAGGTTGGTGACGAAGGTGCTGGCATACACGAAGCGACCCACGTCGATTGCTGCCACGCCCGCATCCCGCAGGATGCGTTGCAGCCCATCGACGATGCCGTCGTTCAGGTCAGCCGGCGTGGTCGGCAGCTTGAGCGTGCGCAACAAGCCGGGGCCTGCCAGCACCAGGTCTGTGTGGGTGCCACCGGTATCGATCCCGATGGAATAGGGCTGCGTTGGCCGGACGCAAGCGTCCTGTGAAATAGGCATCGGTGGGGCTTTCTTGTAGGTCTGCTGCGGAGTCAGAAACGGTTGCGGGCAAATGCTGCGGCATCGATGGCAGGGCGTTCGCCGGTCACCAGGCTGGCTACCAGTTGCGCCGTCATCGGTGCCCCGCTCAATCCGGAGTGCCCGTGCCCGAATGCATAAAGCACATTGCCGGCCCGCCCGGCGTGGTCGATGACAGGCAAACTGTCCGGGGTGGAAGGGCGGTCGCCCATCCAGAAAGTCGCGCCAGCATCGTTCAGGCCGGGGTACATGCGTTTGGCATTGGTGAGCAGAGCCGTCGCGCGGCGCATGTCGGCCGGCTCCGCGGGATTGGTGATCACCACCGTGCCCGATATCCGCACACCGGCGCGCATCGGCGTGAGCCCGAACATCTGGTCGCGGTTGCCGATCTTGACCTTGGGGCTCACTTTCGGGTCCGGCAGCATGGCGTGATAACCGCGCTCGGCCTGCAAAGGGATCCGGTCGCCCAGTTGCTTGGCCAGCGTAGCAGAGGCCAGTCCGGCCGCCAGCACGAAAGTGTCGGCTGGCAAATTGCCGTTGGCGCATACGGCGCACACGGCCTGCCCTTGGCGCAGTTCGAACGAGCGCACGGCGTCGCGCACCACGGTGCCGCCGGATTGCACGAACAGTTCGACGATGGCGTCCACCAGCCCCAACGGATCCACCGTGTGGGCGTTCTCCGGGAAGTACAAGCCACGCACGAAACCGTTCGCCAGATCCGGATCGATGCGATGGATGTCCTGCGGGGTCAAAGACTGCACAGCAATGCCATGCGACTGCCGCAATTGCCGCGCGATTTCTTCGGACGGGCTGGCATTCGCATTGCGCCAGACATACAACTGGCCGGTCTTTTCTATCAGCGTGTCATACCGTTCGCCGAGCAACTCCTGGTACAGGTCGAGCGCCGGTGCATGCAGGGCACGCATCGCAGCCGAAATCTGTCGGACGCGCTGCGGCCTGCCGGCAGCGACCCAGCGCATGAGCCACGGCAGCGCACGCGGCACATGGCGCCAATCGAGCGAAAGTGGCCCCAGTGGATCGGTAAGCCAGCGCGGGACACGGCGCAGCATGCCGGGCATTGACATCGGTACGCAGAAATCGGGGCTGATGGCGCCCCCGTTGCCGAACGAACAGCCCATGCCAGGCGCATCGCGGTCTACCAAGGTGACTCTGTGACCCCGTCGCAGCAGTGTGAGTGCGCTGGTGGCGCCGACGATGCCGGCACCCACAACAACAACCGTTTTGGTGTGGTCATTCAAGCGTTCCATCGTGGCTGCCTCGGTGCAGCCTTATGGGGCGTGTGATGGACAGGGAGTTGGGCGCAGATCTGCACCGTGGCGTCGCGCAGGTGCGTCGTGATGGCCTCGCGAGCGCTGTCGAAGCGGGGTGTGGGAGCAATGACACACAGCGCGCCGATGATGGCGCCAGCACTCCCGCGAATTGGAGCGGCCACACCGGAAGCACCCATGACCGAGCTGTTTGCAATAGTGGCGTACCCGTCGGAACGAACGCGTTCGATGCTGCTCATCAGCTGCGCCGGATCGGTGACGGTCCTCTCGGTCAGTTTGGTCACGCGGGTGCTTGTCAGGTATTGGCGCAACAAGTCATCGGGTTGATCCGCCAGCATCACAAGGCCTACCGAGGTCGCATGGGCTGGCCGCAGCAGGGGCAAGGTGATGTCGTAGCGCAGGGGGTTGTCGCTGACTGCTTTTTCCACATACTGCACATGCCAGTCGTGCGCCGGGATTGCCAGAAAGCAGGACTCGCCGGTCCGGGCTGCGAGCCCCGCCATGATGGTTTGCGCGGTACGCCGCATCAGGCCGTATTCGCCCTCGATCCAGTCACCGGCTCGATAGCGCTGCGCGATTCGATAACCGTCACCGTGCAGCTCCACGTAGCCGCGTCCGGACAAGGTGCCGAGCAGCGCGACCGTGCTGCTCTTGGGCATGTCCATCTGCAATGCGATGTCCGTCAGGCGCATCGGTCCTTGCACCACGCTGAGCATCTCCAGCAGATCCAGGATCCGGGCAGCTGATTTGACTTCGGGTGTTCCCATATGTGAACTTAAATCATATTTATGAACTTCGCGTAGTCTAATCGCAGCATGTCTAGGGTGTCAAGCGCAGTTGCGGCGGATGTTCATTTTTGTCAGCCGCCGCCCGCGCGGCAGAGCGCGGCAGACTGGTAACCGGTTCGGCCACGACCATGCGCCGCAGCCTGCGCCAAGCCCGCGGCCGCGGATGGTATCGTCAAGGTCGACGGGCGCACCGGGCTTGCACCCCAGGTGCGGGAGATGGTTCGGCTAGTAGCGGGAGAAAGTTGAATGGCGGGCACACGTGACGGCCTCATGGGGCGGCTGGAGTCCCAGGTCTGGCAGGCCACGGGTTTGACCGGCGTGCGGGCCGCTTTGTTGCGTTTGGTACGCACGGTACTGATCCTGGGGCGCGACGTGGCCACGGGCCAACTCACGCTGCGTGCGATGAGCCTGGTCTACACCACCTTGTTGTCCATCGTCCCGTTGCTGGCGCTGAGCTTCTCGGTGCTCAAGGCCTTCGGTGTCACCAACCAGATCCAGCCGATGTTGCTGCGTCTGCTCGAGCCCCTGGGGGATAAGAGCCTGGAGGTGGCGTTGCGCATCACCGGTTTCATCGAGAACATGAATGTGGGCGTGCTAGGAGCCGTCGGCCTGGTGCTGCTGCTGTACACCTCGGTGTCGCTGATCCAGAAAATCGAGGAGTCGCTCAACTATATCTGGCATACGCCACGCCCGCGTCCCCTGGGCGAGCGCTTCACGCGTTACCTGACGGTGTTGATGGTCGGGCCTATTCTGGTGTTTTCCGCGCTTGGCCTGACCGCGACCGTGCTGAACATCGAGACCGTGCGCGGCCTGCTGGCAGGCGGCATGGTCGGACAGCTGGTGCAGGCATTGAGCCACCTGGTGCCGTATCTGCTGATCATTGCCGCGTTCACCTTCGTCTACCGGTTCATGCCCAATGCCCGGGTTCGGGTCGGTCCGGCACTGGTGGGCGGCATCATCGGCGGCATCGCCTGGCAATCAGCCGGCTGGGTGTTCGCGGTCTTCATCGCCGGCTCCGGCAACTACGCGGCGATCTACGCGAGTTTCGCGATCCTGATCCTGTTCATGATCTGGCTCTATCTGAGCTGGCTGGTGCTGCTGTTCGGCGCCAGTGTGGCGTTTTACGTGCAGCACCCAGAGTACCTTTACATGCGCGGCGGCGAGCCGCGCCTGAGCAACCGCATGCGCGAACGCCTTGGCATGTCGGTGATGGCTCTGGTGGTGCGGCGTTTCCTCGCCGGCGAGACGCCGCCAAGCCAGCTGGACCTGACACGTACGCTGAAGGTACCTACCCATGTTCTGGCGGTGGTGCTCGACGCGCTGCAAGCGCGCGCGCTGATGGTGGCCACGGCCGACGATATGCCGGCCTACCTGCCGGCGCGCGATCCGGCCCGCATCACGGTGGCAGAGGTGCTGGACACCGTGCGCGCGGCCGGGGAGGACGGCTTCCTGACGCCCTCGAGGTTGCCGTCGGTCGGTGCGGTCGACGACGTGATTGCGCAGTTGCAACTGGCGACGGTCAGCGCACTCGACAACATGTCGCTGCGCGACCTGGCAGAGCGCCCGCGCGCGGCTGCAATCAAGGCGACGACCACGCCGGCACCGGGGCAGATCGCCGAACCGATCTGGATCGAGACTCAGCGCAGGCCCGACGGCGGGCCGGCCGCTCAGCGCGACTGACGGCGGCGGCTTGCGATGGCGCCCTGGCTGGCGCCATCCGCTACACTTTTTGGCTTCGCCTGTCGGCTTGCTGGCGCCGGTTTCGGCCCGCGGCACCGCTGCTCTCCCTTTGGAAGGAATCGTTTTGCGAGTCTGCGCCGCCCATCTGCGGGTACTGCTCTTCGTGCTGATGGTCGGCTGGCGCGCGCCGCTCGCCATGGCCCAGCCCGCAATCACGGCCGATGCTGTGCAGGTGCCGATCCCGATCCCCGAGCTTGGTGCTTCCGGCGCTGCGTCCAGCGACAGGCAGGAGAACCCGTACGGCCTCAAGGCGGTCTGGCAGCAGGGCGACCCGGTCGCCAGGGGCACGCTGGTGCTGCTGTTCATCATGAGCTTGGGCAGCTGGTACGTGATCATCACCAAATTCGCCGAACAGTCACGCATCGGGCGCCAGTCGCGCACGGTCGACGCCGACTTCTGGGCTGACGGATCGGTACAGCAAAGCGCAGCAAAACTGGCTGCGGACAACCCGTTTCGCTTCATTGCCGAGAAGGCGCTCGAAGGCGTCGGCAAGCACGAGGGTCTGCTCGGTGCGATTGACTTCAACACCTGGGTCACGATGAGCATCCAGCGCGCCATGGCCCGCGTGCACAGCCGCCTGCAGTCGGGCCTGGCGGTGTTGGCCACCGTGGGTTCGACGGCGCCGTTTGTCGGTCTGTTCGGCACCGTCTGGGGCATCTACCACGCGCTTGTCAGCATCGGCCTGTCGGGTCAGGCCAGCATCGACAAGGTGGCCGGGCCGGTCGGCGAGGCGCTGATCATGACGGCGCTGGGCCTGGCGGTGGCCGTACCGGCGGTACTGGGCTACAACTGGCTGGTGCGACGCAACAAGTCCGTGATGGACGATGTGCAGGCCTTTGGTGGCGACCTGCACGCGGTGATGTTGGCCACCATGAAGAAGTAGGGCGCGGGAAGCGCGTATCACCATGTTGCTGTCGCCCGTGCCTGCCGACGACGAAGACGCGGTGCTGAGCCAGATCAACACCACGCCACTGGTCGACGTGATGCTGGTGCTGCTGATCATCTTCCTGATCACGATCCCGGTGGTGACGACGTCGGTCAGCCTGAACTTGCCCCGGGAGCGCACCCAGGAGCGGCAGGCCCGGCCCGACAACATCATCATTTCGGTCGACCGGGCCGGGCGCATCTACTGGTACGACACGCCCGTCGTGGCGATCGAAGACCTGGTGACACGCCTGCGCAAGGTCGCGGCCGCAACGCCCCAGCCCGAGGTGCAGATCCGCGGCGATGCGGCGGCGCGTTACGAAGGTGTGGGCAGGGTCATGGCAGCGTGCCAGAGCGCCGGCATCGCACGCGTCGCCTTCATCACCGAACCTGCGGCGCAGAACCGCTGAGACCCGGCAAGCATGGCCATGGGATACACAACCGGAGCTTCGACATGATGCCGATGGGCCCGCAATGGGCAGCCGCCGATGAGCCGGAGTTGATGATGGATATCAACACCACGCCGCTGATCGACGTGCTGCTGGTGCTGCTGGTGATGTTGATCATCACGATCCCGATCCAGCTGCATGCCATCGACACCCAGATGCCGGTGACCGCGGGCGCGGGAGCCAAGTCCCGGCTGGATCCGATCGAGATCGGTATCGGCGCGGACGACCGGCTGACCTGGCAAGGTGCGTCACTGAGCCCGGATGCGCTCGCTGTCCGGATGGCCGCAATCGCGCAAGCTTCGGATCGGCCCGATATCCTGGTGCGACCGGACCGCCGCTGCAGCTATGCGGCATTCGCCCATGTGCTGGCCGAGTCGCGGCGCCACGGACTGACCCGGTTGGCGGTGGTTGGCAGCGAGCAGTTTCGCCAAGGCCGCAGCGTGAACAGGCTCTAGCCATGGTTGCCCGCCAGGCCCGCTTGGTGTTTGTTCCCGCCATGCGCTACCGCGTGCTGGCCGTGGTGCTCGTGCTGCATCTCGCGCTGGGCTGGTGGCTGGTCAGCGTCACCGATCGCAGGGCGCCGGAACTGCGTCAGCGAGCGCTGGACCCGGTGGTGATTCAGCAGGTGGCGGTTGCGCCGCCGGAGCCGGATCCGGTGCGGCCGGCCGAACTGCCGCCGGCGCCCAGCCCTGCGCTGATCGAGCCGCAACTACGACCGCGTGCACCAGCAGAACAAGTCCGGGCTAATGCACCGCAGAGTGCTGCCGCGCCGCAAACGGCAGACAAGGGAACGGCGCCGGCTCCGGCGCCAGATCCCGCGCAGACCAGCGTAGTGCCGATGCAGCCGGCGCCGACGCCCGCTGTCGCAGCGGCAGTGTCGGCCGTGCGCGCAGCGCGGGCCGCGATCGAAACGCCAGCGTCGGGGCCGGCCACCACCCCAGCAGACGCTGCAGCAGCGGCGTCAACAACGCTGGCAGCAAAGCCATCCGCGCTGCCAACCCGGCCATCCGCCACCCCCGATATGGCCGTCGCCTGTCCCGGCCAGGTTGCGCCGGTGATGCCGCGACTGGCCATTCGTGGCGGTGTCTCCGGTGTGGTGGTGGCGCAGGCCCTGATCGTCGGCGGCAAGGTCAGCGAAGTGCGCGTCCTGTCCGGGCCACCGATGTTTCACAATGCCGTGCGCACGGCCATGCTGCAGTACCGGTGTGTGTCCAATGCCGCCGAGGTCCGGGTCACGCAGGAGTTCAACTTCCGGCTGGAGTGAGCGCCGGCGGGCGGCTCAAGGCGCCGTGCGCTGGTACTTGACGACCTGCTTGCTGTCGATCCAGGACGCGGTGATGCTGTCCATGGATTTGAAATGCGCCGACTGCATGTGTGCTGCGATAGCAGTGTCATCCTCATACAACTCGTACAAGAAGAATAGCTGCGGGTCCTGCGGATCACGGCAGACATCGAACTGATGGCAACCGGGCTCGGTCTCGCGTGAGGCGCGGGCGTTGTCGGTGATGGCAGTGTCAAAGGCTGCCACGTGGGCGGGCTTGATGCGGAATGTGACGACGAGGGCTTGCATGATCGGGTTCGGTGATGTTTTCAACGGGCTGCATGGACCAGCGCCATGCTGATGGCCGGAATGTAGGTGACGACCAGCAGGATCGAGATACTGATCATCATCATAGGTATCATCGCCTTGACCACCGCACCCATGCCGACACCGGCCAGCCGCGCGCCGACCATGAGCGTACCACCCACCGGTGGCGTGTACAGGCCGATGGCCAGGTTGCAGGTCATGATGAGTCCCAGGTGCACCGGATCGATCTTGAACGCCGTTGCCAGCGGTACCAGCAGCGGAGCGGCCAGGATGATCGCCGGAACGGGTTCGATGAAGCAGCCCAGCAACAGCATCGCGCCATTGACCAGCAGCAGAAAGGTCCACTGCGAGGTCGCGTAATGGGTCACGAGACCGGCGATCTGTACCGGCACCTGCTCCACCGTGATCAGCCAGGCCAGACACGAGGTTGCGCCGATGACGACCATCACCACGGCGCTTGTCGTGAACGACTTGAGCAGCAGCGCCGGCAGGTCGCGGAATTTCAGGTCCTTGTAGATCACCATCGAGACGAACAGTCCGTAGGCAGCTGCGACGGCAGCCGCTTCGGTTGGCGTGAAGTAGCCGGTCCAGATGCCACCCAGGATGATCACCGGCATCAGCAGCGCGGGTGCCGCAGCCAGGAAGGCGACCCAGATCTCGCGGCCGGTGGCGCGTGTATCGCCGCTGTCGCAGCCGGTTTTTTTGCCGTAACGCACGCAGTCCAGCGACAGGCCGATCGCGAACACCACCGCCGGCACCACGCCGGCAAGGAACAGGTCGCGTACCGATGCGCCCGAGACGAAGGCGAAGACCAGCATCGGAATCGATGGCGGCATCACAATCGCCAACGTGCCGGCGGTGGACATCAGCGCGCCGGCGAAGGCGGGGCTGTAGCCTTTGCGCACCATGGCCGGTGTCATCACCGAACCGATGGCTGCCGTGTCGGCGATGGCCGAGCCCGACACACCGCCGAAGATCAGGCACGAGGTCACCGTTGAGATGCCCAGGCCGCCGGGCAGGAAACCGAGCAGCTTGGTCGCAAACGTGACAATGCGCAAGCCGACACCACCGCGCGAAAGGATCTCGCCCGCGAGCATGAACAGCGGAACCGCAATCAGCACGAACGACTCGACGCCGCCGATGTAGCTCAGGAAGATCGAGGTCAGCGGGTGGCCCAGATTGTTCCACCAGATCATCCCCGCAGTGGCCAGCAGCAATCCGTACGCCAGCGGCACTCCCACCAGCGTGAAAACGATGAAAAGACCGAAGGTCTCGAACAGAATCATGGTTGCAGGACGCCGTGGCGCTCCTCGTTGGATTTGCCGCGCAGGATCTCGACCAGGTCCCAACCCACGAACACCATGGTGATCACCGACGCCACCGGCAACGCGACGTACTGGGTGCTCATGGGCCAGCCCAGCACCGTCAGCGTGCTGAGTTTGCCGGCCTCGGCAATGCCCACGCCGTACCAGGCCAGCAAACCCAGCGTGAAGAAGACAACGAGCTGGATTGCCGCCTCGGCGATGCGTTTTGGCGTGCCGTGCAGTCGCTCGATCAGTTCGTTGATGACCATGTGTGCGCCGCGCCGTGTGGCCGCGGCGCCCCCCAGGAAGGTGACCCAGACCATCAGCAGCTCGCAGAACTCGGTGGTCCAGGCGATGTCGCCGTTGAATACGTTGTGCACGATGACATTGGCAAACACCAGCGACGCCATGACTGCGCCGATCAGCAGAACGCTCCAGTCGACCGCGCGGCCTAGCCAGGCGATCGGCCAGGGGCTGTTCGGCCCCGGCGGCAGCAGCGTGTGCGCTGCCCCGGAGTCGTCCGGCGGCCTTGCATTCGGGATGGCTTGTTCCATGATGGGCTCAGTTTCCCGGCAACGCCTTGCGAACCGCTTCGGCGTCGGCGACAAATTGGTCAACGTCAGCGCCGTATTTCTCCTTCGCCTTGGCATAGACGGGCTTTACCGCGTCGCGGAATAGCGCCAAGTTCGGCCGCGCGACCTTGGCACCCTTGGCCGTCATCTCGGCGAGCTGTTTGTCGTCGTTCGACTTGATGTCGTTGCGGCTGAAGGCAGCCGCTTCGGCGCCGGCCTTCATGATCGCCGCCTGGTCGGCTGGACTGAACTTTTGCCAGCTCTTCTCGCTCACTGTCAGCGGAATCGGGCTATACACATGGTGTGTCAGCGTGACGTAGGGTGCGACCTCGTAGAACTTGTTGGCGAAGATCGTGTCGATCGGATTCTCCTGGCCCGATACCGCGCCCTGCTGGATTGCCAGGTAGACCTCGGGCAGCGGCAGGATGACGACGTTGAAGCCGATCGCCTCCAGCACCCAGCGCATCATCTCATTGGGGTAGCTGCGCAGCTTCTTGCCCTTGGCGTCAGCCGGGCTGGCCAGCGGTTCCTTGGTCGTCATGTCGCGAAATCCGGCTTCCCAAGTCGCGAGGAAGCGAAATCCCTTGGACGGCGCTTTGTCGAACTGCGCCTTGAGCCACTTCGAGTCGTCGTACAGCTTCCAGCCCTGTTCATAGTTCTCGACCAGGTACGGCAGGACCGTCAGGTTCAGCGTCGGGATGTGCGTGGCGTATGAGCCGGTGCCCGACACGGTGAAGTCGATACCACCGAGCTGCAGTTGCTCGATGGCCTTCGGGTCGTTGGCTAATTGACCGGCCGGATAGATCTGCACCTTGTAGCGGCCCTGGGTGTATTGCTCGACCTTCTGCGCGAACAGCTCGGCCGACTTCTGGCGCGATCCGCCGGGCTGGTCGGTATGGCTGAATTTCAGGATCGTCTGCGCCGAAGTCGGCATTGCGACGGCGATGGCTGCGGCAGCAATAGCTGCCAGTGCGAAAAGTTTCATGTCAGTCTCCTTCAAGGGTTGGAATAGGGATCGAATTGCGCCATCGCGACCCGGCGCCCGGTTTGGTGAGAGTGGTAAATCGCCGCCTGCACATGCAGGTTGGCCAGATAGTCCTGGGCGCTGTTCTCCAGCGCCGTGCCTTGTTTCAGATGCGACAGCACATGGGCCTGCAGGGCGGTGCAGGCACCGCCGAATGCGCCCGGTGCGTCGTGGCGATACCGGTGTTCGCGCTCCGGTTCGTGGTGCGGCTTCCACCACAGGCCGGCGTCGCCATCGAGGCGCATCACGCCGTGTTCGCCCTCGAGCCACATCTCGCCCATGGTCAGGCGCGGGTTGGCCGCGACATGGTCGTTGAGCCGGTTGCCGTCGAACAGGCCACTCGCATCGTCGCCAAATTCGAACAGGATGATGCCGGCGTCTTCGGCGGCAATCGCCGGATTGAGCCGGCGCAGGTGTGCGGTCACTGCGACCACCTCGCCCATCAGATAGCGGAAGGTGTCAATGAAATGCACCGCGGTCTCGCGCACCAGCAATTGCTGCATGGTCTGGAAATACGGTTGCCGATCGAGATAGGCGCGTCGTCCCTGGCCGTCGCCCGGGCGCAGCCGAAAGCTGATGCCGTACACACGGCCGAAGAAGCCGGCATCGATCAGACGCCGGCATTCGCGGAACCAGGGCGTGAAGCGGAAGTTTTCGTGCACGACCAGTGGCGTGCCGTGCCGGCTGGCCGCCTCGGTCATGGCGCGGGCCTCGGGCAGATCAATGCCAAAGGGTTTCTGACAAATCGTCGGTATGCCGCGTGCCAGTGCCTCATGCACCACAGCGGCCTGCGCGGCGGGTGGCAGCACCACGTCCAGCAGGTCGGGGTGCACGGCGTCGAGCATGGCACGCGTGTCGTCGAACGTGGCTTCAACGTCAAAGTGGTCGGCCAGGGTGCGTGCGCGCGCAGCGTCGGTGTCGCACAACGCGATCACCGGGGCCTGTGCGTCACGCCAGCCTTCGAGCTGAAATTGCGCGAAGTAACCGGCGCCGACCATGGCAACCCGTGCAGACATCAGAGGCGCTCCACCACGGCACGGACCACATCGGCCGTGGAGCTCTTGCCACCGAAGTCCGGCGGTCGTATGCCGACTTCCGTGAAGGCGCGCTGAAGCGCCGACTCGATGGCGCGTGCGCCATCGGCAAGCGTGGGGTCATCGTGGCGCACCGCCAGCCAGTCGAGCATCATGGCGACCGACAGAATCATGGCTGACGGATTGGCAATGCCCTTGCCAGCAATGTCCGGTGCCGTGCCATGGGCCGGCTGGAACAGCGCGTATTTCTCGCCGATGTCGGCCGAGGGCGCCATGCCCATGCCACCGACCAGCGCCGCAATCAGGTCCGACAGAATATCGCCGAACATGTTCTCGGTCACAAGTACGTCGTATTCCCAGGGCTTCATCACCAGGTTCAGCGCCATCGCATCGACATAGGCGTGGTCAAACGTGACATCCGGGAACGCCTGGGCGCGCTCCAGGAATACTTCGCGCCAATAGGCCATCGAGGTGAACACGTTGGCCTTGTCGACATTGGTGACGTGGCCGCGTTTGCCCTGGGCCTTGCGCTGGCGCGCCAGTTCAAATGCGAAATCGCAGACCCGGGCGGTGCCGGCGCGGGAGATTTTCATGGTGTCGAAAGCCGCGTCGTTCTCGATGATGCCGCGACCGCGGGCGTAGAACAGGCCCTCGGTGCTTTCGCGGATCAGCACCAGGTCGATCTCGCTGGAGCGCGGGTCCGACAAGGGCGACGGCAGGCCGGGCCAGCTGCGGATTGGCCGCACGCCGGCGTACAGGTCCAGCGCGAAGCGGATGTCGAGCTGCGGAATGATCTCGGTGCCGTCCTTGTTGCGCACGTGCGGCAGGCCCATGGCGCCGAACAGGATCGCGTCGGCGGCGCGGCAGGCATCCAGCGTACTGTCAGGCAGCGACTCGCCACTGTCTACGTAATGCTGTGCGCCTGCTGGATGTTGCTGCGTGTCGAAGTGCCGGCCCATGCGCTTGGCGCAGGCCTGCAGCACGTCGAGAGATGCGGCCATGACTTCGCGGCCGATGCCGTCTCCGGGGAGAACTGCGATGGAATAGGTGTCTCGGGTCATGGGTGGTTTACATCTGGGCAAGCTTGTAGCGCTCGAAAATGGCAAGGAGTTCGACATTGGCACGTACGCGGTGGGCGCGGTTGACGGCGGCTGCACCTTCCGGGTCGCCGGCACGCAGACGCTCAACCAGCTGCATGTGCTCGCGCGTCGAGTTCACCGGGGCCGGGCGCAGGCGCAGGCTGAACATGCGCGCGCGGTGGGCACGGTCCCAATAGTTGAAGACGGTGGCTTGCAACTGGCGATTGCCGGCCAACTCCAGCAGCTGCGCATGGAAACGTTCGTCAGCCTGGGCCCAGGCATCGAGGTCGTCGATCTTGAGCGCGGCGTCCATCGCGTCGGTGGCGGCGACCAGCGGCTGCAGTTCCTCGTCACTGGGTTTGCGCCGCGCCAGCAGTTCGGCTGCCATGCATTCGAGCGCGGTCAGAATTTCATAAATCTCACGCATGTCGGTCGGCGAGACCGGCAATACCCGCACGCCGTGGCGTGGAATCACCTCGACCAGGCCTTCGTTCTGCAACTGCAGCAGAGCCTCGCGCACCGGCGTACGGCTCATGCCCAGTTCGAGCGCAACCTCCTGCTCCAGCGCGCGGTGGCCGGGCGGCCAGACGTTGTCCAGAATGCGCCGGCGAATCTGTTCGTAAGCCGCCTCAACCAAGGACGGACCGGGGACGGCAGCGGTAGCGTTCATGTCGGATAGTTCCAATGGATGGGGGCAACGCCGGAAACCGGAAGCTGCAATGTTTGCAAGCGGTCGCCCAGCAGGCAGCCGAGCACGGCGGTTCGCCGGTCAGTGCCGGCGAAGGCGATGCTGGAGATATTGCGCAAGATGCGGCTTTGGATACCGTCCAGGTGCGGCCGATCCATCGTGCCTGCTGCGTAGGCCGCTTCGACCCAGGCCAGATGTTGCGCGTCGGCATCTTCGAGCCACACGGTCTGGCTGCCGTCCGGCGCAATCCGGATCAGCCGGTTGCTGACGATGCTCACGACCCAGACATGGCCTTCCTCATCAAACGCCAGACCGTCCGGAAACACGCCGGGGCCGAATTCCACGACGGTCTGGCGTGGACCCAGCGTTCCGTCAGCTTGCAACGGGAAGCGGGACAGGCGCCGCGCAAAGGTTTCGTTCACATACAGCCAGCGTCCGTCCGGATGCAGCGCGACCTCGTTGGTGTAACCCAGTCCGTCGGCGGCGATGAAGGCCTTGCCGTCGGGCGGTACGCAGACGATGAAGCCATCGTCGCAACTGCGCCGGTAACCGAGGGCACGCGGCGACTGGCGCGTGCTGACGGTGATCCAGCTGCGGCCTTCGGCGTCTTGGACGACGAAATTGGTTGGCGGCAGCGGCTGGCCATCGACCTCGGTCAGCCACGGGGTGATAGCGCCATCGCGCGTCAGCCGAAACACGCCGCCCTGATCGGCACCCAGGTGCGTGAACAGGAAGCTGCCGTCGCGCAGCAGCGCCACGCCGTTGGGTTTGGGCTCGCTGCCGTCGGGCATGTGGCCAGCGTACAACGACTGGGATCCGTCCGGACGCAGGTGGGCCACGCCGCCGCGCCAGTCTGCGCAATAGATGTCTCCGCTGCGCGTGGTCAGCACACATTCCGGCCGCACCAGGCCACTGCCGACCGCCACCAAAGTGTCCAGGTCAGCTGGTGCCTGCGCTATTGGGGATGGCCATGCATTCATTAACGGATACTTTAACGTATTCGTTAACGTGTGCGCTAGGGGTTTTCCCGCAAAATACGCGATCAGGCAGCAGAGTCGAAGCGCCGTGAACGCCTTGGGTGCTGGACATGGAGAAGGTTTTGGCGATGGCGTTGAAGGGCCAACGCAGAAACGTTGGCTGGTCAAGTTTGCCGATTGCCTTCGTGCGCGCAACACCGTGCTTGGGCTAAAGTGCTGCCATCATGTACATGCCACCCCAATTCAATGTCAAGGACCGGGCCCAGGCCATCGACCTGATGCGCGCGCACCCGCTGGCCAGTCTGATCAGCAATGACGACGACGGTTTTCCGTATGTGTCGCATCTGCCGCTGCATCTGGAGGAGCGCGACGGACAACTGTTGCTGCTGGGCCACTGCGCCAGACCCAACGGGCATTGGCGCTACCTGCAGCAACGGCCCAAGGCGCTGGCGACCTTTCTGGGTCCGCACGCCTACATGTCACCCCGTGTCTACCCGGACCTTGCGCGCGTGCCGACCTGGAACTACCTCGCGGTGCATTGCACGGTGCAGGCCACGCTGATCGACGAGCCGCTGGCCAAGGACCGCTTGCTGAAGAAACTCATTGGCGACCACGACCCGGCCTACATCCCGCAGTGGATCGGACTGGGCACCGACTACCAGCACAAGATGCTGGCCGGCATCGTGGCGTTCGAGTTGCAGGTGCTGGAACTGCAATGCAAGATCAAGCTCAACCAGCACCGGCCCGAGGCACACCAGAAACTGCGTGCAACCTACGCCGCCGGCAATGAGAACGAGCGCGCGCTCGGCCAGTGGATGGACCGCATCGGCATCGGCCAGGGCAATCCTGCCGAGCCGGCCGCCTGAGCCCCATGGCGGACGACGCCACCTTGATGGCGCTGGCGCTGGCGCAGGCGCAGCTTGCGCTCGAGGCCGGCGAGGTTCCGGTGGGCGCCGTGATCATCGACGGCAATGGCGCCGTCATCGCCGTCGGCCACAACGCACCGATCGGTTGCCACGATCCGACCGCCCATGCCGAGATCGCGGCGCTGCGTGCAGCGGCAGGCGTACGGGGCAACTACCGGCTCGACGGCTGCAGTCTGTACGTCACGCTTGAACCCTGCACCATGTGTGCCGGCGCGATGTTGCATGCGCGACTGGCGCGGGTGGTATATGGCGCACCCGACCCGAGGACTGGCGCCGCTGGTTCGGTCGTCGACGTGTTTGCCAACCCGCGCATCAACCACCAGACCACGGTGCGCGGCGGCGTGATGGCCGGCGAATGTGGCGCCGTATTGCAGCAGTTCTTTTCCGACAAACGCAAGGAGACCCGCATGAATGCCAGAGCGCTGCGCGAAGACGCGCTGAGAACCCCCGACAGCTGTTTTGCAGATCTGCCGGGCTACCCGTGGCAACCCCAATATTGCAGCGACTTGCCGGCCCTGGCCGGCCTGCGCCTGCATTACCTCGACGAAGGCCCGCGCGATGCGCCGCTGACCTGGCTGTGCCTGCATGGCAACCCGGCCTGGAGTTATCTGTACCGCAAGATGATCCCGGTGTTTCTGGCCGCCGGCCACCGGGTGGTGGCCCCCGACATGCCGGGCTTTGGCAAGAGCGACAAACCGAAGAAGGACGAGGCCCATACGTTCAGCTGGCACCGCCAGGTGCTGCTGGCGCTGATCGAGCGGCTGGATCTGAACAAGGTGGTGCTGGTGGTGCAGGACTGGGGTGGCCTGCTCGGCCTGACCTTGCCGATGGCCGCGCCGCAGCGCTATCAGGGCCTGCTGGTCATGAACACCGTGCTTGCCACCGGTGACGTTCCGCTGAGTCCCGGTTTTGTGGGCTGGCGCGAGATGTGCGCGAAGAACCCGCAGTTCGACATCGCTAGGCTGTTTGCACGTGGCAACCCGCAGATGGACGCGGCTGAATGCGCCGCCTACATGGCGCCCTATCCCGACAGTGGCCATCGAGCCGCCACCCGTGTCTTTGCGTCCATGGTGCCGGAGTTTCCCGATTCGGATGGCGCCGCCGTGTCGCGCCAGGCGCGCGACTTCTGGCGCGACAGGTGGAGCGGCAAGACACTGATGGCGATCGGCCAGCAGGACCCGGTGCTGGGACTGCCGGTGATGCAGGCGCTGCGCGCGCAGATTCGCAACTGCCCGGAGCCCATGGTGCTGGCGCAGGCCGGCCACTTCGTGCAGGAGCATGGCGAACCGATCGCGCGCGAGGCGGTGCGGGTCTTTGGCCACGGATAATGCGCCATTGTTTTGCCAAAGCCTAAGCCTCGATGAGCCATATCTATATCTATTCACCCTCCAGTGCACAACGCGACAAGGTGGCATTTCGCCGCGGCGTGGCGCGGCTGGAGGCCCTGGGTCACCAGGTGGAGATCGACCCGGATGCATTGGCCACGCACATGCGTTTTGCCGGTGACGATGCGACGCGGCTTGCGGCCATTCACCGCGCGGCCGCCAGTGGCGCCGATGTGGCAATGACCAGCCGTGGCGGCTACGGACTCACGCGTATCCTGCCGGGCATCCGTTATGCGGCGCTGGCCAAGGCGGTGGCGCGGGGCACGCGTTTCATCGGCTTCAGCGATTTCACCGCATTGCAGTGTGCGTTGTATGCAAAGACCGGCGCCGTGAGCTGGATGGGGCCGGTGGTGCACGACGACTTCGGCCGGCCAGACGAGGTCGACGACATCATGCTGGCCTGCCTGGAAGACCTCTTGTGCGACCAGGGGGAGGGGGCGGGCTGGCAATTGCCCAAGCCACCCACACCGAAGAAGGCCGCTACCGCAAGCGCCTCTGCATCGCGACCGCTGCCGCCACCGCGGCCGATCCGCAATGCCGTGTTGTGGGGCGGCAATCTGGCCGTACTCAGCGCGTTGGTTGGCACCCCCTACCTGCCGCAGGTTGTGGGTGGCGTGCTGGTGCTCGAGGACATCGCCGAACACCCGTACCGCGTAGAGCGCATGCTGACCCAGTTGCTGCTTGCCGGTGTGCTGTCGCAGCAGAAGGCCATCGTGCTGGGCCAGTTCACGAACTACCAGCTGGCACCGAACGACAAGGGCTTCAAGCTGCAGACCGTCATCGACTGGTTGCGCAGCAAGCTCAAGGCGCCGGTGCTGACCAACCTGCCCATCGGCCATGTGCCGACCAAGGTGGTGCTGCCGTTCGGTCTGCCGGTCGACCTGATGGTTGATGGGCGCGATGCGCTGATCTACTGGGGCGGCCACCACCATCACTGAACGGCACTGGTGCACCGCGCCGAGCCGGGTTGCACAGGTCTACCACTGTCAGGAGCATTTGCCGTGTCCATTTGCGAACTCGACCATATTGCCGTCACGGCACCCACCTTGCAGGCCGGTGTGGATTGGGTGCACGACGTGCTGGGCGTAGCGCCGGCGGGCGGCGGTGAACACCCGGCCATGGGTACGCACAACCATCTGCTTCGCCTGGGCCCGTCGACCTACCTGGAAGTGATTGCCGTCAACCCGGCGGCGCCGGCACCAGAACGGGCGCGCTGGTTCGGCCTGGATACGCTGGAGCCGAATGCGCCGCCACGGCTACGCACCTGGATTGCGCGCACCGACAATATTGCCGCCGCGCTGGCCGACGCCGGTGAGATCTTGGGCGGCGTCACGCCGATGACGCGCGGTGCGCTGCAGTGGCTCATCACGATCCCCGAAGATGGCAAGCCGCCGCTCGGAGGGTGCGCGCCGGCGCTGATTCAGTGGATGGGTCATCAGCCACACCCTGCAGCAGGCCTGCCTGACCACGGATTGCGGTTGCGTGGCCTGGAACTGTTCCATCCGCGCCCGTACCGGGTCATGGCCTTGCTGCAGGCGATGGGCGTCTCGGGGCCAATCCAGGTACGCCGCTCGGCCGAAGACGAGGGCTCCTCGCTGACGGCGCACATCGATACGCCGCAGGGGCTGTGCAGCTTGTCGACGCGCGGCTGAAAGGCCGCCGGTCGCCGCGCGGCGCGGTAAAGTTTCCCCTTATTGCGGCTCGATCTTCGCGTCGTGGATGGCCTTGGCCCACTTGGCGGTTTCCAGCTTGCCGCGCTGGGCCAGTGCCTCGGGCGTACTGGGTTCGACCGCGAAACCGTTGGCAGAGAACTTCTCCTGGATGTCCTTGCTGCTGGCCGCCGCGTTGAAGGCGTGGTTGAGTTTGGCAATGATCTCGGGAGGAGTACCGGCCGGGACGTAGGCTGCGAAATAGGCGATCAGTTCATAGTCCTTCAGACCCAGCGCTTCGTTGACAGTGGGCAGATCCGGCACCACTGAAGATCGCTTGGTGGACGTCACGGCCAGGCCGCGCACCTTGCCACCCTTGACCTGGGGCACCATCACGCCGAAGTCGGCGCTGAACATCATCACTTGGCCACCAATCAAGTCGGTCATCGCGGCCGGACCGCTCTTGTACGGCACGTTGGTCATGTCGATTCCAGTCATGCCGGCCAGCACGGCAGACGACACCAGTTGCGAGGTGCTGGCGCTGGCGAAGGTGACAACGCCAGGTTTGGCCTTGGCCAGCTCGACAAACTCACGCAAGGTCTTGGCTGGCACGTCGTTGTTGACGGCAATGATCAGCGGCACCGATCCCATGTAGGCTACTGGCGCGAAAGCCGTGTCCTGATCGTAAGGCAGCTTCTTCATCAGGCTCTTGAGCGCAGCGTTGGTGCTGTTGGTGCCGATCAGGATGGTGTAGCCATCCGGTGCGGATTTGGCCACCGCGTCGGCGCCAAGCATACCGTTGACACCGGGTTTGTTCTCGATGATCACCGGCTGGCCCAGCGTCTCGGAGACCTTGGCGGCGAAGGCGCGGCCGATCTGGTCGGTGGCGCTGCCGGCGGCAAACGGCACGATGGCCTTGATCGGCTTGGTGGGATAGGCCTGGGCCAGGGCGACGGTGCCGCCCGACGCCAGGGCGGCAAAAAGAGTGATGAGGCGCGTGACAGAACGCATGAAGAAGTCTCCAGAAAAGGAATTGCTCGAAACGAGTCGCGCGAGTTTAGGGCAGTTCCGGCGCGATCTCGATGTCCAGGACTGCGGCGCCCAGGGTTTTGCCGTGCGCGTCCAGCGCCAGCGAGCGCGTGACGCCACCGCCCAGTGCCTCGTGCATGACGAAATGCACTGCGCCCAGATGCGGCAGCAGGTAACGCGTGACGGCGCCATGCACGACACCCTGATAGAACGCCTTGACGCGTTCCGCGCTCAGCGTGCGTTCGAGCAAGGTGTAATGCGCCGGATCGCGCGCGATCACGCTCAGCGTGGCCCGGTTGCCCTTGTCGCCGGAGCGGGCCAATGCGATGTCTCGGATTTTCATTCAGTACCGCCCGGCCGTTCCGAAGGTACTGACGGCCCCCTCGGGGGGCAGCGAACGCAGAGAGCGTGGGGGCACGATCTCGTACCGCCCGGCCGTTCCGAAGGTACTGACGGCCCCCTCGGGGGGCAGCGAACGTTGCGAGCGTGGGAGTTTCATATTAATTTTCCAGCATCTGGCAACGGGTCTGAATGGCATCGCGCGGCACGAGGGCGGACGCTGCCGCGACGACCTCGCGTACCGATTGCGTGACGCCACCGCCACCGGCCGGGCCGTTCAGGTACAGGGCTTCGACCTCCTGCGCCGCGCGTTCGGCCTGCGCCCGGTCCGCGCAGCGCAGCGCCAGTCGCACGCGCACCTCGTAGGGCTCGCGATCCGCGCCCAGCCCGGGGCCGTGCATGGCGTTAACGCCAATCAGCTCCAACCGATGTTCGTGGGCGGACCAGCCCAGGCGCTGTAGCCGCGCTTTGAGCACCTGCAGCGCCAGTTCGCCCCGGGCGCGGGCACCAAGACCGGCATAGGAAATCTGCCCCTCGCCAATAAATCCATCGCGGTAACCCAACGTGGCCTTGAGCAAGTCGGGCCGGACATGGCCGCTGGCACCCGAAACGCGAACCCGGTCTGGCCCGATCTCTTCGAAGCGTACCTGCGAAAAGTCGGCCACTACGTCAGGCTGCAGGTAATGTTCGGGATCTTCCAGTTCGTACAGCAGCTGAGCGGTGCAGGTCAGCCGGTCGACCCGACCGCCAGTTCCGGCCAGTTTGGTAATGACGGCACTTCCGTCGCCATGCACCTCGGCCAGCGGAAAACCGACGTTGGCCAGATCTGGTACGTCGAAAAACCCCGGGTCGGCAATATAACCGCCGCTGACCTGGGCCGCACATTCGAGCAGATGTCCGACCACGATGCCCTGGCCCAGGCGAGGCCAGTCTTGCGCCTGCCAGCCGAAGTGGTGCATCAGCGGCGCCAGGAACAGCGCCGGATCGGCAATTCGACCGGCGATGACGACGTTGGCGCCTTGCTGCAGCGCTGGTTGCAAGGCCTCTGCGCCGAGGTAGGCATTGGCCGAAATCAGCCGGTCGCTCAGGTCGGCCACGGTCTGGCTGGAATCGAGCAGGGCGGTTTGCGGATGCGCGTGCATCCAGGCGAGCACGTCGTCGCCTTCTACGATGGCAACGCGCAGGCTCGGCAACCCCAATTCGCGTGCCACTTCCAGCACCGCTTGCCCTGCTGCCTTCGGGTTGGCTGCGCCCATATTCGTCAGCACGGTGATACCGCGTGCCTGACACGCCGGCAACACCGCGCGCATGCGTTCGCGCAGCAGCGGGTCGTAGCCCTGCGTGGGGTCAGTGGCGCGGCGCAACTGTGCCAGCGCAATCGTGCGCTCGGCCAGGCATTCGAATACCAGCGCGTCGAGTTGGCCCCGCTCGGCCAGATCCCGGGCCGGGTCGATGCGGTCGCCAGAATAGCCGGCGCCGGAGCCGATGCGAAAGATGGTGGTTTGTGGCATGGACGGAGCGAATCGTTTTTCGGCTTTGGAGCCACGAGGCAGAGGCGCTGACATTGTGGCATCCTCTGCACCGCCAGACATTTACCGAAAGAGACGCCATTGCACCAGCACCCGATGATCCGCGGCATCACGCGATTGGCATCTTTGCTTGCCATCTTGCCGACCTTGTTGCTTGGCGGGTGCTCCGGCACCGGCGCGCTCAATGCGGTGACGACCAGCAGCAGCTACACGCTGAAATCCGACGTGGCTTACGGCACGAAGCCGCGCCAGAAGCTCGACATCTACACGCCGACGGCAACCCGGCCAGCGCGGGGTTGGCCGATCGTGGTATTTTTCTACGGTGGCTCGTGGAACACGGGCGAGCGTTCCGACTACCAGTTCGTGGCCGAGGCGCTGACCGCGCGCGGCGTGTTGACTCTGGTGGCCGACTACCGTCTGTATCCCGAGGTGCGTTATCCGGATTTTCTGACCGACAGCGCGCAGGCACTGGCCTACGGCCTCGATCAGGCGACGCATCTGGGCGGCGACCCGAAGCGGGTGTTCGTGATGGGCCACAGTGCCGGTGGCTACAACGCGGCGATGCTGGCACTCGATGCGCGCTGGCTCAAGGCAGCCGGCCATGCACCGGGCGAACTGGCGGGCTGGATCGGACTGGCCGGCCCCTACGATTTCTTTCCGACCGACAACCCGGACGCGCAACCGGTGTTCTTTCATCCGAACTACCCGGCAAATGCACAACCCATCGCGTTCACCCCACCCGACGCACCGCGCAGCTTTCTTGCCGCGCCGGTGGACGACACTTTGGTCAGTCCGCAGCGCAGCACGCAACAATTGGCGGACAAGCTGCAGGCCGCGGGTGTGCCGGTCACGCTGAAGTTCTACCCGCGCGCCAGCCACACGACGCTGATCGGTGCATTCGCCTGGCCACTGCGCTGGATCGCGCCAGTGCTGGACGATGTGCAGGCGTTTATTGCCGCGGCGCCGCCGGTGCGGTGATAACCTGCTGGGTGGCTTGCCGGTCGGCGTGATGTTGATCGCGCGCCTTGGGGACGAGGCCGGCGAATTACCGGACGGCGTCGGCCCTGGAGCAATTTGTTGACTGGAGGTCATGGTGAAAAGCAATCCGATTTCCAATTTGCAGAGCAGCGCCGATGCAGTGTCGTGTCGACCAATCGGTGGCAGCGCACACGTCAAAGGCCCGACGTCGCCGCAGCTGGTGAAGCTGACCATCGGTCAACTGCTCGATGCCACGGTGGCATCCGATGGTGACCGCGATGCTTTCGTGTTCGTCGAGCATGGCGTGCGCTGGACCTGGCGCCAGTTCCGCGAAGAGGTCGACCGCCTGGCCCGTGGACTGCTGAGCCTGGGCGTGGAGCGCGGCGACCGGGTCGGCATCTGGTCGCCGAACCGGCCCGAATGGGTGCTGGTGCAGTTCGCCACCGCCCGTATCGGCGCTGTCATGGTCAACATCAATCCGGCCTACCGCGTCAGCGAGCTGGAATATGCGCTGCACAAGGTGGGCGTGAAGGTGTTGTTCAGCGCAATCGGGCTCAAGGGCAGCGACTACCTGGCCATGTTGGCCGAGGTGATGCCGGAGATGGCGAATTCTCTGCCCGGCCAGATCGCGAGCAAGCGCCTGCCCGAACTCAGGAGCGTGGTGCATTTCGGCGACTTCTCGCGCACTGGCATGTTCGGTTTTGATCAGGTTACCGGCATGGGCGGACCGGCGCAACGACCCGATGCCGATTTGCTGCAGCAGTCGCTGGACCCGTTTGATGCGATCAACGTGCAGTTCACCAGTGGCACCACCGGCCACCCCAAGGGTGCGACGCTGACCCATCACAATATCGTCAACAACGCGCGATTTGTCGCCAAGGCCATGCGCCTTGGTGCGCAGGACCGGTTGTGTGTGCCGGTGCCGCTGTACCACTGTTTCGGTATGGTGCTGGGGGTGCTGGCTTGCACCACGACCGCGAGTTGCCTGGTTTTTCCTGGTGAGTCGTTCGACCCGGTCGCCACGCTGCGCGTCGTGGCAACTGAAAAATGCACCGCGCTGCATGGCGTCCCCACCATGTTCGTTGCGATGCTCGGTGCCCCCGAGTTCGGTCAGTTCGACCTCTCAAGCCTGCGCACCGGCATCATGGCCGGTTCGCCGTGCCCGATTGAGGCCATGAAACGGGTCGTCTCCGACATGCACATGGGTGAGGTGACGATCGCCTACGGCATGACCGAGACCTCGCCGGTGTCGTTCCAGAGCTCCGTCGACGACGCGCTGGAACAGCGTGTCGCGACTGTGGGCCGCGTGCAGCCACATCTGGAGGTGAAGCTGGTCGATATCAACGGTGAGACTGTCGGCATCGGTCAGACCGGCGAGTTGTGGACCAAGGGCTATTCGGTGATGCGCGGCTACTGGGGTGACGACGCGCGCACCGGCGAGGCCGTCGTCGATGGCTGGATGCGCACCGGCGACCTCGCCACCATCGACGCCGATGGCTATTGCAATATCGTCGGCCGGCTCAAGGACATGCTGATCCGGGGAGGGGAGAACATCTACCCGCGCGAGATTGAAGAGTATTTGTACCGGCATCCGGCCATCGCCGAGGTGCAGGTCTTTGGTGTGCCGGACAACCGTTACGGCGAGGAGATCTGCGCCTGGGTTGTTTTGAAGTCTGGCAGCTCACTCACCGACACCGAACTGCGTGACTTCTGCCGTGGGCAGATTGCGCATTTCAAGGTGCCGCGGCATATCCGGTTTGTGGATGCGTTGCCAATGACGGTGACGGGCAAGGCGCAGAAGTTCGTGATGCGTGCGACGATGGTGAAGGAGTTGGGGGTGGTGACGGATAAGACGGCTTGAGCAGGATACGGACACCGTATGTGCGGCGCGAGACCTGCTACCACATCGGCCGTTTGCGGCCACTACCTGCGCCCTGCGTCCCGAAAAACAATT
>JBDTMH010000039.1:0-25320 GCA_039934375.1 Burkholderiaceae bacterium
GCAACACGATGCCGGTGCCGATCGCCGGTGCGAGCAGCATCGCCGTCGTCAGGAAAATGACGTTGCGACCGCCCGCCAGCCCGATCAGGAACGACGCCGGGATACGCATCGTCGCGCCGGCGATGCCGGCGATCGCGGTCAGCGTGAAGAGTTGGGCTTGGGTGAATGGAAAGCCGAGGTTGAGCATCTGCACCGTGATGATGGCCCACATGCCCCAGACCGCAAAGCCGCACAGCAGCGCCGGAATCGAGATCCAGAGGTTGCGGTAGGCAATCTTCTTGCCGGTAGTTTCCCAGAAGGTCTCGTCTTCCGGGCGCCAGTCGGCGATGTCGGCACCGTCGCCGGCAGCCGGTGGCGCCGCGCGGGTTTTGCTTGTCGTGGTCATGTTTTTTCCTTGTGGTGGCGGGCTCAGAGCGTGAGCTCAAGCGATTGCCTTTGACGCTCTCAGCCGCCGAGGGAGAATTCGATGGCGTTTCTGCCCATCAGCTCGGTGCGCCGCACCTCGGTCCAGTACATCCAGATCAGCGAGACCCAGACCACGCCGTACATCAGCATGAAAGCGCTCGAGCGGATGCCGGTGATATCCATCAGTACGCCGAACATGATCGGCAACACGAAGCCACCCAGGCCCCCGGCCAGGCCGACGATGCCGCTGACGGTGCCGATGTTGTCCGGGAATTCGTCGCTGATGTACTTGAAGACACTGGCCTTGCCGAATGCGAACGCAATGCCCAACACAAACATCAGCGCTGTGAAGGTGTAGACATTCAGGCCGATATGGAAATTGGTCGGGCCATTCACCGTCGTGACCGTGAAATCGGTCTGCGGGTAGGACAGCAGGAACAGGCAGATCCAGCTGACCCACATCACCCACCAGGTCACACTGTGCGCGCCATATTTATCCGACAGCCAGCCGCCAACCGCACGCAGGACGCCGCCGGGCAGCGCAAAGCAGGCGGCCAGCAGTGCTGCGGCACGGATGTCGAGTGCGTATTCGCCGACGTAGTACTGGACCATCCACAGACTCAGTGCGACGTAGCCGCCGAACACGATGCTGTAGTACTGGCAGTACTTGAGCACGCGTGGATCCTTGAGCATGCCGAGCTGATCGCTGAATTTGACATGCGACGGCACCAGATGTGCGGGGTCACTGTAGCTGAACATCCAGAACAGCACCAGCGTTCCCAGCATGATGGCGGCATAGACTTGCGGCACCATGGTCCAGCCGAATGCGACCAGGATCGCGGGAGCCACGAACTTGTTGACTGCCGCACCCGAGTTGCCGGCGCCGTAGATGCCCATCGCAAAGCCCTGGTTGGCCTTGGGGAACCAGCGCGCGACATAGGGTGTACCGACCGAGAAAGACCCGCCGGCCAGCCCGACGAACAGTCCGATGACCAGGAAGTGCCAAAACTGCGTGGCGTAGGACATCAGCCAGATGGCCGGTACCGTCACGGCCAGCAGGATGGCCATGACGATGCGGCCACCATACTTGTCGGTCCAGATGCCCAGGGGCACGCGCGACAATGCGCCGGTCAGCACCGGCATCGCGGTGAGCAGCCCGAATTCTGTGGCGTTGAGGCCCAGGGTCTTCTTCAGCGGAATGCCGATCACGGCAAACATCATCCAGACCATGAAACAGACAGTGAAGGCGAGGGTGCTGACGATCAACACCGACAGCGCCTGTCCTTTGCGAGTCATTCGGTATCTCCTTGGGTCATGTTCTGACTTTAGGGAGAGCCCGGTCCCGGCGCCATCCTTCCAAGGGGCAGGCCGGCCAGGGCAGACGAACTATGCGATGGGGCTTGTTCCTCGTCCTGAAGAACTACGCCGGGGCATATTGTCGAATTGTTTGCGCCAGATCAAAGCAGACCGCTCTCGGTTGCCAGCACGGCGGCGTGCACCCTTGTACTGACGTCGAGCTTGCGCAGGATGTGTTGCACATGGATCTTGACCGTCGTTTCGGCGATCGTGAATTGGCGCGCAATCTCCTTGTTGCTGGCGCCGGCGGTGATCGCGCGCAGGATGTCGAGTTCGCGCGGCGTCAATGATGCCATCGGCGAGGCCGGGCTGCGCAGGCTTGCCGCGTCGGCAGCACCTGCGGCCGCGTTGCGGTAGGCGGTCACGAGTTTGGCCGTCATTTCGGGCGCAATCACGTTTTCTCCTTGCATGGCGCGATTGATGGCCTGGGTCAGGGCTTCGCCTTCCATGGTCTTGAGCAGGTAGCCGCTCGCGCCGTAACGCAGAGCGGTGGCCAGGTCGGTCTCGTCTTCGCAGACGGTCAGCATCAGGATGCGGGCCCCGGGGGCAGCCTCGTGCAACGCGGGTAGCGCGTCTACACCCTTGACGCCGCCCAGGTGGTTGTCCAGCAGAATCAGGTCCGGCTGCAACTCCTTGACGCGGCGCAGCGCCTGGCTGGCGTCCGCCGCATCCCCGACGACCTTGTGGTGCGGATCGCGCGCCAGCAGGGCGGTCAGGCCGCGTCGGAACAGCGTGTGGTCGTCGACGACGACGATCCGTATGTCTGCTCGCGGTTCGGGTAGAGCGTTCAAGGCGTTTGCAGGTTCAGGCGGTGATGCCAAGGTCGACCGGTTGGATCTTGTCGGCATCGGTTGGCTGGCGCAGCTCTGGCAACTCCAGGATGACCGAGCTGCCGCGCCCCAGGACACTGAGAACGTCGAGTCGGGCGCCGATGCGCTCGGCGCGTTCACGCATGATGCGCAGGCCGACGTGGTTTTCGTCGTGGGCGTCGTGCGCATTGGAAAAGCCTTTTCCGTTGTCGCGGATCTCGAAGCGCCAGTGCGGTGCCTGCTGCACGTCCAGCCAGACCAGGCTGGCCAATGCATGTTTGCGCACGTTGGACAAGGCCTCCTGCACGATGTGCAGCACCTGCACCTGCAGATCCGGGTCGAGCGGCATGCCATGGCCTTCCATCTGCAGCGTGGCCGTCAGGCCGCTTTGCAGTTGGAACTTGCGCAGCGTGGTCTTGAGCGCCGGCTCGATGTCCTCGGCATTGGTGCGGGTGCGGAAGTGCACCAGCAGTTCACGCACGTCGGCGTTGCTTTCGCGCACACCGACATTGATCTCGTCGAGTACGACTTGCGCCTGCTGCAGATCATCACGGCTGAGCGCGTCCTGCATCAGCTGGACCTGAATCTTCAGGAAGGCCAGCGACTGTGCAATCGAGTCATGCAATTCGCGCGCCAGGAAGCTGCGCTCCTGGGCCACCGCCGCCTCTTTCTCCAGCGCGGCCAGCCGGACGTTCTCCATCGCGGCAGCCAGATGGGCGGTCAGTGCCTCCAGCAGCGAGCGGTCCGAGTCCGACACATCGATCCGCGCATGGAAAAACAGGTCGACTTCGCCCATCTGGCGCTCGTGCAGGCGGATCGGGATCGACACGATGGTCTCGAAGCCGGCCCGCGCACAGTGACGCATGCGGTCCGGCGCCATGCTGTGAATGGGGATGACGCGCAGGCCTTGCTGCGCATCCGGCGAGCCACAGTGGCAGTCGCCTGCGTGGACACAGTGCTCGGCCTCTGTCATGTCGGTCGGCAGCCCGTCCGAAGCCAACATCAGAAAGCGCTGATGGGTCTCGTCCGACCAGCGCAATGCAACGCCGTCCGCCTTGGCAATCGGACGCAGCCGTTGTACGAATCCGGTCGTGAGCTGATGCAGGCTCGCGGCACTGCCAACCAGACTGGTGATGTTGTACAGCGCCTCGAGCCGCTCCCGCTTTTCCTGCAATTCGGCGGTTTTCTCCGCCACCCTGGCCTCCAGGCTGTGGTGGACCGTTTGCACCTGCTGCGCCATGTCGTTGAAACCATCGGCCAGCGTGCCGAATTCGTCGGTGCTGGTGCTGCTGACCCGGGCTGCCAGATCGCCCAGTTGAAGGCGTTGCAGCGCGTGCTTGAGTTGTCCCACCGGCTCGAGCACAAACAGGTAGCCGGTATAAACCAGGACGGCGGTGCCCACGACCGCCAGTGCCAACGTGAACAGCTGGGCCAGGTGCAGCAGCGCGGTCCAGCGCGCCATATGGAGCTCGATGCCATGCACCAATGCATCGATGCGGTTCACGAAATCTGCCGTATCGGACTGCAGGCTGTCCAGTGGGGCCGCTGGGGCGGCAATCCAGCGCTGCTGGTAGTCTGTCCACCCGTCTTGCACACTCCTGAACTTTGCACGCACCGTGTCGTCCCACGGTATCAACAGCGGTCGCTCGGGATCTCCGACACGCAGCCCTTCCAGGCCGCGTGCAAATTCGCTGGCCAGCACGCGCAGGCCTTGCGCTTGCGCGGTACCGCTATTGATCGACAGCGACATCCGGTAGGCCTGCATGCGCATCCTGCCGGCTTCGTTGATTGCCGCAGCACCGCCTTCGAGCTGCCAGGAGACCCACAAGGTGACGGTGATGGTGATCAGCGCCAGCAACAGGAAAGGTGTCGCCATCAGCACCAGCTTGGCGCCAAGGTTCCAGTGCCGGGTTTTTTGCATGACCCGCTGCGCGCTGTCTCAGATCCGTTCGAAGATGGCGGCGATACCCTGGCCGCCGCCGATGCACATGGTCACCAGGGCATAGCGACCGCCGATGCGCTGCAGTTCGTACAAGGCCTTGACCGTGAGCAGTGCGCCGGTGGCGCCGATCGGATGACCCAGCGAGATGCCCGAGCCATTCGGATTGACCTTGGCCGGATCGAGCCCGAGGTCACGCATGACAGCGCAGGCCTGGGCTGCAAAGGCCTCGTTGGCTTCGATGACGTCCAGGTCCTTGACACTCAGGCCGGCTTTCTGGAGCACCTTTTGAGTGGCCGGGACCGGACCGATGCCCATGTACTTGGGGTCGACACCGGCATGGGCGTAAGCGACCAGCCGTGCCATCGGCTTGCAGCCACGTTGCTGTGCGACCTTGCTGTCCATCAGCAACACGGCGGCGGCCGCGTCGTTGATGCCCGATGCATTGCCGGCGGTGACCGTGCCGTTTTCCTTCAGGAAGGCCGGTTTGAGCTTGGTCATGTCGGCCAATGTGCAGCCGCTGCGGAAATGTTCGTCGGTATCGAACACAACGTCGCCCTTGCGCGTCTTTTGCACGATCGGCAGGATCTGTTCCTTGAAATAGCCAGCCTTGGTCGCGCGCTCGGCCCGGTTGTGGCTCTCCACGGCCAGCGCGTCCTGCTGCTCGCGCGTGATGCCCATCTTGGCCGCGACATTCTCGGCCGTGACGCCCATGTGGATGTTGTGGAACGGGTCGTGCAAGGCGCCCATCATCATGTCGATCATCTTGAAGTCGCCCATGCGATTGCCCCAGCGGCTGCTCAAGCTGGCGTACGGTGCGCGGCTCATGTTCTCTGCGCCGCCGCCGATCGCGATGTCGGTATCGCCCAGCGCGATCGCCTGCGCAGCCGACACGATGGCCTGCAATCCGGAGCCGCAAAGGCGGTTGACGTTGAATGCCGGCGTGCCCTGACCGCAGCCGCCCTGCAGCGCAGCGACACGTGACAGGTACATGTCGCGTGGTTCGGTGTTGACCACGTGGCCAAATACCACATGGCCGACATCTTCACCACTGACCTTGCCGCGCTCCAGCACTTCACGCACCACCGATGCGCCCAGATCGCAGGGCGGCACGTCCTTGAGGGCTCCTCCGAAAGTTCCAATAGCGGTACGCACCGCGCTGACGACGACGACTTCTCGGCTCATGACAACTTCTCCTGATCAAGTGGATATCACCCCCCAGTGTGCCGCATTGCGGCCGCCACCGGGTACCTCGAGTCTTGATCCAGATCAAAAATTGTCCGGTCCGCGACGCCATGGGCCGCGAAACAGGCCGAACTATCGCAAACCGCTGTAAACGGACGATCCGTCACCTTGCGTTTCCGATGGGGCCATGCCGCCCCCCGCGGGGTGCTAAAAATCCGGCGCACTCGTGAATGCCAGCGCCTCGCCGCTCACGGGATGGCGCAGTGCGATGCCGCTGGCATGCAGCATCAGGCGGGGAGCCGCCAGACAGGCGTCGTCATCTATGTTTCCATACAGCCGGTCGCCCACAATCGGGTGACCGATGGCACGCAGGTGCACGCGCAACTGGTGTGAGCGCCCGGTCACGGGTTCGAGTTCGAGTCGGCACACCGGCAATGGTGGTTGCGACGTTTCGTATTGCGAGCGGCCGTGTGGTTCGTCGTTGATTCGTCGCCAGTGCGTGATGCTGGGCTTGCCGTCGGCGCTGATGATGCGGCGCGGGCGATTTGGCCAATCCACCATGATCGGCAGGTCGATGGTTTGCCAGGCATCTGGCGCGACGTCCACCGTGCCATGCACCAATGCCCGGTAACGCTTGTGCACAGTGCGCTCGGCGAAGGCACGGTTCAGCACGGACAGCGCCTGGGCTCCGCGCGCCATCAGCATCAGGCCGGAAGTGGACATATCCAGCCGGTGCACGACCCGGGCATCCGGGTACTGCTGTTGTACCCGCGCGCTCAGGCAGTCCTGCTTGTCCGGCCCGCGGCCCGGCACGCTGAGCAGGTCGGCGGGCTTGTCCAGCACCAGCAGCGCCTCGTCGACGTACCTGACGGTGATCGCCAATTCACGCTGCCTCTGGCGGCGGCAGGTCTGGTGAACGCAGCGACAACCTAGTGCTCGGATTTTTGCTGGACCAGCTTTTGCACGATGTCACACAGTTCGTCGACGTCGTTGGGCTTGTGGATCAGCGCGCCGGCGCCTTCGGCGAATGCCTGCTGCTCGATTTCCGGCGTCACGTAACCAGAAGCCAGCGCGACCGGCAATTCGGGCCTGACTTCGCGAGCCTCGCGCAGCAGGTCGATGCCGCAAAAGCCCGGCATGTTGTAGTCGGTGACCAGCAGATCGAACTCCTGCGCGCGCTCGCGCAGCGCCATGGATGCCAGATGCGGGTCGGTGAAGGAGCTGACCCTGAAGCCCTTGCGCGTCAGCACCCGCTCAACCAGGAACACCAGGGCCTCGTCGTCGTCCACATACATCACGTGCTTGCCATTGCCTTCGACGGCATTGGGAAACTCCAGATCAATCTGGGTGGCGACGGCCGCTGACTTGGCGGGCGGGAAATAAAGTGTGAACACGCTGCCCTTGCCCGGCGTGCTCTGTACCCCGACCGAGCCCTGGTGGGTACGCATGATGCCATGCACCACCGCCAGACCCAGGCCGGTTCCCTGGCCAACCGGTTTGGTCGTGAAGAAGGGCTCGAAAATCCGCTCCATGGTCTCCGGATCGATGCCCACGCCGGTATCGCGCACGGCCAGTGTCACGTGGTGGCCGCGCGATTTACCGCGGCGCTCCTTGCGCAGCGGCATTGTGTAGGTGCTGCCGAGTTTGACGCTGATCGTTCCCTTGTTGTTGCCAATGGCGTGCATCGCGTTGGTGCACAGGTTGAGCAAGGCCTGTTCAATCTGGGTCGGGTCGGCCATCACCGGCGGGACATGGTCTTCGATGCGTACCACGAGGTCGATCGACGGTGGCAGTGTGACCTTGACCAGGCGCGTCGTCTCGTGCACCACGTCGGCCAGATGAATGGTGCTGCGGATGGTGGTCTCGTTGCGGCTGAAGGTCAGGATCTGCCGCACAAGATCGCGCGCACGTCGGCCAGCCTTTTCGATCTCGAGCAGGCTGGTCAGGGCAGGGGAGTCGGCGCCTGTGTCCTGCTTGGCCAGTTCCACGTTGCCCAGGATCGCACTGAGAATATTGTTGAAGTCGTGTGCGATGCCGCCGGCCATGGTGCCGACCGCCTGCATCTTCTGCGACTCGCGCAGCTGTGCTTCGAGCACATTGCGCTGGGTTTCAATTTTCTTGCGTGCCGTCAGGTCGCGTGCAAAGACCGTGATGATGTCGCCATCGAGCCGGCGCTCGAACGACACGCTGACCTCCACCGCCAGTGGTTTGCCACTGCTGGTGCGACCCTCCATCTCGCCGAGCTGCGCATGCGAGGACAACTGGTTGTAGGCCAGGGTCTGCACCGCGTCGGGCAAAAAACGCTCCAGCGGATTGCCCAGCGCCTGATCCGGCGGACATTGGAACATTGCTGCCGCAGCCGGATTGAAGATCGTGATGCTGCGGTTGGCATCGACGCAGATGATGGCATCCAGCGACGAGTTGATGATCGCCGCCAGCCGGTTCTCGCTCAGGTGCAGTTCTTCGTTGCGCCGGCGCAATTCGGCGGCACTTTCCTGCAGCGCCCGTCGTTCGGCGAGCAACGGACCCTGGTCGATGACGGCACAGATGAAGTGGGCCAGTTCGTCCTGCGCGTTGTCGATGCGCGCCACATGCAGGTCTCCGGCAAAGCTGCCACGCGAGCCTGCCAGAAAAATCACCTCGCTGGTCTCGCTGGTGCCTTCGGCCTTGGCCTGCACGAACGACTGGGCCACCTGCTGCGCGTGCGCGTTGCTGACCAATGGCAGCACGTAGGTAAGCGCCGGATCCTGTTCACAAGGGCGGAACAGGCGCAGCGCCATCGCGTTGCTCTCAAGCACCTGGCCGTTTTCGTCCACTACCATCAGCGCCAGTGGAACACTGGAGAACAGCGTCAGGAAACGCTCGGAGGCGCCTTCGGCGGCACGTTGGCTGAAGCGCAGTGCCTTGTTCTGGATCTCCAGTTCGGCCTGGTATTTGCGCAGATCCTCGATCATCTGCGGCAGTGCGTACTGCGGCTCAGCGGCCGGAGCGGGATCCGGGTCCTCTTGCCGATCCTGCTGGATCAGGTCGGAAATCGTGCGCAGCAACTGCGCCGGCTCGTGAGCGTGCATGTCGCCTTTCATGCTTTCGTCTGGCGAGGTGCGCGCATCCTGCATATCCGCCAGCCGGCCACCGTCTGGGAAACTTCGTGCAAAGCCACCTCGCAGCGCCCTATTTCTTTACCTTGCCGCGCACGGGCACGACGGTTGTGATCGTGGGACGGACCGCGTCGGGCGAGACCGGCTTGGGCGGTGTCGAGTCCTTCTTGGACTTCTTCGATTCCTTGTTGCTGCGCTGCTGACCTTTGGGCATTTTCTATTCCTTTTGCTTTGCAATCATGGGACACCAACCTGCCCGGAGCCGGCGGCCAGATCGCCGCTGATCCCGGGCGCAAAATCTGCTCTGCTACCGACGCACCACCGCGTTGCCGGGGTCAAAGTCTGCGGCCTTCAAGGGGCTGTGGCTCGTGATGTAGGCACGCAACACGTCGGCATCGACATATCCAGTATCGACGTAGGTCCGGTGTCCGGTCAGTTTCGGGTACCCGTCACCGCCAGCAGCGATGAAGTTGTTGATCACCATCCGGTAGGTCTTGCTGTTGTCGAGTGCGGCGCCGTTGATGCTGGCGCTCTCGACCTTGCCCGCGGCAATCACCAGATCGATGCCGGCAAACTGGGGGAAGGAGCCCGAACCGGCGCTCATCTTGGCGATGGCATCGAGGTAGTTCCTCACCTCCGTGCCGGTCAGATCGACCACCGCCGTGGTGTTGCCGAAGGGCTGCACCTTGAGCACATCCTTGTAGGTCAGCTTGCCTGGGTTCAGCGAGTCGCGGACACCACCTGCATTGACAACCGCAAAGTCGGCTTTCGTGCGTTCGACCAGCGCGCGCCCGATCAACACGGCCATCGATGCCGGCTTGCTGCGCACGACGGACCGGTCACCTTCCAGGCGGCCGTCGGTCGAGCCAATCTCGACCAGCAGTTTTTGCTGGCCGAAGTCCTGGTAAGGCTTGAGCATAACCAGCATGTCCTTGTCCTCGGCGATGGCCGTGGTGTAGGGCACTTTGGAGGTCTTGCCATCCGCGCCCTTGACCGATTTCATCAGGTTGACCGGGATCAGAGCGTATTTGACCAGCTTGAATTCGCCATTGCGGTATTCGAAGTCGGCGCGTCCGACGTATTTGCCCCATTCATGGGCCTGCACGATCCAGCTGCCGTTCTGGCGGTCGGGGCGGCATTCGGTTCCGGGCACATAGGCACGATCCAGCACGTTCTCGGCCTTCATGCAGGCCGGGTTCTGGGTATGGCCGCCGACCACCAGGTCGATGCCCTTGACCGCACGTGCCATCGTCACATCGCCCTCGGCATTGGTGCCGTGGTTGCCGTTTTCATAATGGCCCATGTGGGTTGCAGCGATGACCAGGTCAGCCTTGGCGCGCAGTTCCGGCACGACCTTGCGCGCCTCGGCCACGACGCTGCGGAATTCAACGTCCTTGACGTTGTCCGGTGTCACCATTTTTATCGTGTCTTCGGTCGTCAGACCCATCACGCCGACCCGCAGTCCGTCAAAGGTGAATACCTTGTAGGGCTCGAACATGCGCTTGCCGCCCTGATAGATGTTGGCCGCCAGCATCGGGAACTTGACCAGTTCGCGCTGCATGCGCAAGGTGCTCAGAGGTTTGTCGAATTCGTGGTTGCCCACAGCCATCGCGTCGTAGCCGAGCATGTTCATGCCCTTGAAGTCCGGCACTGCGTCCTGCAGGTCGGATTCCGGCACACCGGTGTTGACGTCACCGCCATCGAGCAACAGGCTGTACCCGCCCGCTGCAGCAACTTCCTTGCGGATCTGGTCGATCAGCGTCTTGCGCGCCGCCATGCCGTATTCGCCGTCGTCGTTCTGCCAGAACCGACCGTGGTGGTCGTTGGTATGCAGAATCGTCAGATGGTAGGTCTTGTCCTTCTGCGGACCACCGGAGGACATTGCGGCGCAGCCGAAAAGAGCGATTGCCGCCGTCAATGCCAGCGTGGTTTTGATCAATTGCATCGTTTCCTCTGAATGAACGGTCGGGGATGAGAACGGGCCTTGGCTGTTGGCCGGGGCAGCAAGTGGTCGATTATGGGGGCAGTGTGGGCCAGACTCAAGCGCCGCGCATCGCGCGCGGGTCACGGTGGTCGGGCCAGGGTCCCGGCGAGCGGCGACAATCTCAGCTTTTCACCCGACAGATCGATTGCAAGGAGCTTCATGGCCAACTGTCTCATCCGCCCGGCAGAGCTTGCGGACGCCAGCACCCTGGTGCAGATCGAAGCCGCCACCGAAGCAGCCCTGGGCCGGCCGGCGGCCGAACCGCACAAGCGCCTGGTCACTTGGCGCGAGGCCGTCGAGTTTGGCGAGCCGCTGGTGCAAGTGGCCTTCGATGGCGTCGCGGTGGTCGGATTTGTCGGTTACGACCGCAGCCGAGACCCGCGCACACCGCCGACTACCGGCGAAATCTGGGCCATCCACGTTCTGGCCAGTCACCAGGGACAAGGCGTCGGGTTGGCATTGTGGGATGCGGCGCGCGAAGGTTTGCAGGAGGAGGGTTGCACCCATGTGTCGGTCTGGATCGAACTGGCACAGGAACGGGCGCTACGATTCCACGAATTGGCCGGTTTCAAGCGCGACATGGCGTCACTGCGGACGGTTGCCCGCGGCGCGGTACGCGTCGAGGAGATCCGGCTCAAGCGTTTGTTGTGAGCCGCCGTGCCGTTCCCAAGGCTTCCTGCACCGCAGCGACTTGCGCGGAGGTGATTCGTCAAGCCGTCAGGCTTCGCCGCCGAAATGCGCGGTGAGGTTGTCGATGTATTTTTCGACCAGCTTCTCGAATTCGGCTTCAACGACCGGTGCGATCACCATTTTCATCAGTCCGGGCAACGGCAGTGTCAGGTCGCCTTCGATCTTGAGCACGAGATGCGTGACCTTCTTCTTGTCGGTAATCTTCCAGCTGCCTGATACCAGCGCATTGCCTTCGCCCTTGACCGGCGACCAGATCACGGTGCCCTTGGCCTTGTTGGAGGTGTATTTGGAGGCGTAGATCGTCTGCAGATTGACCTGTGCCAGACCGATCTTTTCCATCTCCCAGCGGTAGGTGTTGGCGCCCAGATCGACCAGCTTGTGGACCTTGGGGAAGTGGCTGGCCGAGGATGGCACATCGGACAACAGCTCGAAAACCTCACCGGCAGGAGACTTGACGCTGAACTCATAGCCGAGATCAATGTGGACAGTGACGGTCATGCGCGCTCCAGAGGAAAGTCGGTGCAGGAATGGATCTCCCGCATCGTAGCGCAACATGCGCCCATCTGACCGGCCCCGTCTTCGGACCAGCGCGCGGACTATCTGCCGTGGTAGGCAACAGCCAGCAGCGCCTGCTGGCTCTGGCGGGTGCGGGTCATGATTCTGCGCAGCAGGGCTTTGCCGTCGACGGCCTCGATGTCGTGTTCGCGGGCGAACTGCAGCGCTTCGGGCGTATAGGTCGATGTTGTCGTGAAGGTGCCATGGGCCGACTTGCAATTGGCGACGACGCCCTGGAACTCCTGCATTTCGCGCAGGCCGACCGGCTTGTCCTGGGTGTGCTTGCAGCGCACGATGGCCACCGGACCCGGCAGCCGGGCGGCGTGCAGCCAGATATCCACGCCTTCGTTGGTGCGATGCGCCTCGTAGCGGGTGTCGAACCCGGCCCAGGAAAACCAGGTCTCGCAGACAGCGGCGAAGCGCTGGGCATCGATCGATGCGAACACATCCAGGCTCCAGCGCTTGCCCTGCAACGGCTCGTGCGCCGGATCGTCTTGAGCCGCCTGCTCGGAAGCTGCGGATTGCTGCGCCACGGCTTCGAGGACGCGCGCGCGTACGGGGAGCACATCGCGGCTCGCAAAGGCCAACTGCAGACCGATGACCGACAAGGTCAGCACGACGATGACCAGTGCGGTTGCCAGCATGATGGCGTGACCGAGACCGAGCAGCCAGCCGCCAACCACGGCCAGCAGCAACAGCAAGGTGCCGCCGACCAGCGCCGATTGGGCAAAGGACTGTTGCTGCGCGCGACCCGCAAAAGTTGTGGATATTCGATGGCTGGACATATTGTTTTACCCCCGAGGGTTCTTGACATGCAGCAGGCAACCCCCATCGCCTGGGCGTTCAGTCTAGGGCGCGCATGTGACGTTACCAAGGCACTTTTCCCGTTTTCGGTTGAAACCTAGGCCTTGTCGGTCGGCTTGCTTCGGTCCACGCATAATCGGATCCTGTCTGCAGTGCTACAAGGGGATCGACGATGGCGGGATCGGCGCAGTATCAGGATGGGGTGGCTTATGTCGGGAGGAAGTACGTGCCGATCGAACAGGCGGCGATCCCAATCACTGACTGGGGTTTTCTGCGTTCGGATGCCACCTACGACGTGGTCACGGTCTGGGATGGTGCGTTCTTCCGCATCGATGCCCACCTGGAGCGGTTCATGCACAGCTGCCAGCGCTGGCGCCTCAATCCGGGTCTGAGTCCGGCGCAGATTACGCGTATCCTGGCGCGCTGCGTGCGGCTCAGCGGGCTGCGCGCGTCCTATGTGGAAATGATCTGTACTCGGGGCCAGCCACCATGGGGTTCGCGCGATCCGCGCCAGGCAGTGAACCAGTTCTACGCATTTGCCGTTCCGTATGTCTGGCTGGCCAACGAGGAACAGCGCGCCAACGGGCTGCGCGTCATGATCAGCGACGTGCAGCGGATATCTCCGCGGTCGGTCGACCCCAAGGCCAAGAACTACCACTGGAACGATCTGACGATGGGCCTGCTGGGCGCGCTCGATGCCGGGGCCGACACAGTATTGCTCGTCGATGGTGCCGGCAATGTGGTCGAGGGGCCCGGATTCAATGTGTTCTGTGTCAAGGATGGTGCGCTGGCCACACCGGATCAAGGCATGCTCGAAGGCATCTCGCGCCGCACCGTCATTGAAATAGCCGCTGCACGGGGTCTGCCGTTGCAGGCCCGGCCGATTCCGCCCGACGAATTGCGCGGCGCCGACGAGGTGTTCCTGTCGACGTCCGGCGGCGGTGTATTACCGGTGACACGGGTTGATCAGCAGACCATCGGCGACGGCATGCCGGGTCCGATCACGCGTCAGATGGTGAAGACCTACTGGGCCTGGCACGCCGATCCGGCCTACTGCCTGCCGATCGACTATTCAGCGTGAAGACGTGACGGGCGAGGCCCGATCGACCGGGCTTCCCCGGAGTTACGGCGCTGTGTTGTGGCCAACGGGCCAGCGGCAACAAGGAGACAGTGCATGGCGATGGATTTCAGCGGACGGGTGGCAATCGTGACCGGGGCCGGTGGCGGACTGGGTGCGCAGCATGCGCAGGCGTTGGCCGCGCGTGGCGCCAGGGTCCTGGTCAACGACCTCGGTGGCGCGCGCGACGGCAGCGGTGGGTCGGTTACGGCTGCACAAGTCGTGGTGGAGCAGATCCGCGCCGCGGGCGGCGAGGCGATCGCCAACGGCGCTTCGGTGACTGACTTCGCCGCGGTGCAGGCCATGGTGCAACAGGCGATGGACAGCTGGGGCCGGGTCGATATCCTGGTCAACAATGCCGGCATCTTGCGCGACAAAAGCTTTGCCAAAATGGAACTGGACGACTTCCGGCTGGTGCTCGATGTCCATCTGATGGGTGCGGTGCATTGCACCAAGGCGGTCTGGCCGGTCATGCTGGCGCAGAAATATGGCCGGGTGGTGATGACGACGTCGTCGTCCGGCCTGTATGGCAATTTCGGGCAGTCCAACTACGGCGCTGCCAAGATGGCCCTGGTGGGCCTGATGCAGACCCTGTCGCTGGAAGGGGCGAGGCACGACATCCGCGTCAACTGCCTGGCGCCGACCGCAGCGACCCGCATGACCGAAGGCCTGATGCCCGAGGCCGTGTTGCAGGCGCTCGATCCCCGCGCCGTGACGCCGGCGATGCTGGTGCTGGCGTCAACGGATGCCCCGAACCGGACCATTCTTTGCGCCGGCGCGGGAACCTTCGAGGCTGCGCACATCACGCTGACAACCGGCAGCTGGATCGGCACCGGTGCCGATGCGCCAGAGCAGCTGGCCATGCAGCTCGACGCGGTACGCGCGCGCGACGGCGAGATGGTGCCGGAATCAGGCAATGCGCAGGGCCAGAATGAAGTGGCCAAGGCGACTGCCGCGGCGCGGCTGGCCTGAGCGGCATGCGAGCCCAGCCCGGTCGGGTCGGGTCGGGTCGGGTCGGGTCGGGTCGGACCAAGGCTATATACTCAAGGGTTTTGACGACTGGCGGTTTCTCACGCCGACGGTCGGGCACGGAGCAAGCTGACTATCCGTGCAATGTGACGGCTGCAATGGGACGTCGAATGACGGGTCCGTGTCAAAGTGGTCTGTCCGGTGTGACGTTCTGCGCCAAGTTGCCGGCTCGCGCCGGCTACGTCGAACTGCATTTCCAGGCGGCCGTCGCACATCCAGTATGTTGGAAATCCACGGGAGTAGGGGCCATGGCCAAAGAAGAGCTGATTGAAATGAGCGGCATGGTCGCCGAGGTGTTACCGGATTCACGGTTCCGGGTGACGCTGGACAACGGGCACAAGTTGGTGGCGTATACCGGCGGCAAGATGCGCAAGCACCATATCCGCATCATTGCCGGCGACAAGGTGACAGTTGAGTTGTCGCCGTATGACATGACCAAGGGGCGCATCACGTTCCGCCACATTGCCGGCCGTGGTCCCGGCCCGCAATAAGCTGCTGGTTCGGCTGCTCCGCCTGGCGCAAGGCCGTGCGCGGCTTGGCCGGCCAGACTCAGTACAGCACCACGCCGCGGATTGACTCGCCGCGTTTCATCAGGTCGAAACCTTTGTTGATGTCCTCCAGCGGCATCGTATGGGTGATCAGATCGTCGATGTTGATCTTGCCATCCATGTACCAGTCGACAATGCGCGGAACATCGGTGCGTCCGCGTGCGCCACCGAAGGCCGAGCCCTCCCATTTCCGTCCGGTGACCAGCTGAAACGGCCGGGTGCTGATCTCCGCGCCGGCTTCGGCCACACCGATGATGATGCTGCGGCCCCAGCCCTTGTGCGTGCATTCCAGCGCCTGGCGCATGATCTTGGTGTTGCCGATGCACTCGAAGCTGTAATCGGCACCCCCGTCGGTGAGTTGCACGATGCGGTCGACGACATTTTCGCCAGCCGCTTCCAGTTCCTTCGGGTTGATGAAGTGGGTCATGCCGAACTTGCGCGCCATGGCTTCGCGCGCCGGGTTGATGTCGACGCCGATGATTTTGTCGGCACCCACCATCTTTGCTCCCTGTATCACGTTCAGGCCGATGCCGCCCAGGCCGAACACCACGACATTCGCGCCCGCCTCGACCTTGGCAGTGAACAGCACCGCACCGATGCCGGTGGTGACGCCGCAGCCGATGTAGCAGACCTTGTCGAAAGGCGCATCTTCGCGGATCTTGGCCAGGGCGATCTCCGGCACCACCGTGAAGTTGCTGAAGGTCGACGTACCCATGTAATGCAGAATGGGTTTGCCATCGAGGCTGAAGCGGCTGCTGGCATCAGGCATCAGGCCCTTGCCCTGGGTGCCGCGGATCAGCTGGCATAGATTGGTCTTGCGCGACAGGCAGAACTTGCAGTGGCGGCATTCCGGTGTATACAGAGGGATCACGTGGTCGCCCTTCTTCAGGGTGCTCACTCCGGGTCCGACGTCCACGACGATGCCGGCACCTTCGTGCCCCAGGATGGCCGGAAACAGGCCTTCCGGGTCGGCGCCGGACAAGGTGTAGTAGTCGGTGTGGCATATGCCGGTGGCTTTGATCTCGACCAGCACCTCGCCGAACTTCGGTCCTTGCAGGTCGACGGTTTCGATGGTCAGGGGTGCGCCTGCTTTCCAGGCAACGGCTGCTTTGGTTTTCATGATCGGTGTGGGTGACGGCTACAGAGGCAACAACTATAAACGTCCGGGTTGTCGTTGCCGGAAAAACCCTGGCCTGCGCAAGGTAGCTGATGGCTATACTTGTTTCAACCGTCGGCAAGGTGAGGTTTGCATGCAAGTTTCTTCGGGCAATCTGGGGTCCACTCGGGTGCTGCAGGTGCGCGGGCGACTGGACCATTCGCACGCCAAGGATTTCGAAACCGCGCTGGCGCCCCACCTGCTGGCGTGCACACCGGAAGGGTCGCCACTGGTGCTGGACTTTTCGGGTGTCGTCTATATCAGCAGCGTCGGACTGCGGGTGCTGCTGCTGGCGGCCAAGCAGGTCAAGGCCCAGCAGGGGCAGATCGCGCTGGCCGCGCTGACGCCTATCGTCACCGAGGTGTTCCAGGTCAGCCATTTCAATCTGGTGCTGTCGGTATACCCGGACGTAGCCGCAGCTGCGGCTGCGCTGGCCACATGAAGCTGCGCTGCTGGGGCACGCGTGGTTCGATTCCGGTGTCGTTGACAGCGCCGGATGTGCGGGCCAAGATCATCCGGGCCCTTGAGGGTGCTCAGGGGCGCAACCTTGCGCAGCCGGGCGCAATCGCAGCTTATGTCGACAGCTTGGGCTTTGACATTGCCGGCACTTTCGGCGGCCATACCAGTTGCGTGCAGATCGAGACCGGTGGCGCCGAGCACGTCATTCTCGACCTCGGCACCGGCGTGCGGCCGCTGGGGGCACATATGCTGGCGACCTTCGGTCCTGCGGTGCCCCAGACTTACCACGTGTTCCTGTCGCACCTGCATTGGGACCACATCATGGGCTTGCCGTTCTTCACGCCGGTCTATATTCCAGGCAACCGCATTGTCATCCACAGTTGCCATGCGCATGCCGAATTTGCGTTGCATCGCCAACAGGCCGAGCCTTCGTTTCCGGTGCGCTTCGAGCAGTTTGCGGCCGCCATCACGTTCGACATCGTGGCACCCGGCCAGGCCTTCGAAGTCGATGGAACCCGCGTCGTCGCACATGCACAGCGCCATGCGGGCGACTCCTACGGCTGGCGTTTCGAGCGCGGCGGCAAGAGCCTGGTTTACTCGACCGACTCCGAGCACCGGCTCGAGGACGAGGAAGAGCGCGCCGGGTTTGTCGCGTTCTTCCGCGATGCCGACGCCGTGGTTTTCGACGCCATGTATTCGCTGGCCGACGCGATTTCGGTCAAGGCCGACTGGGGGCACTCGAGCAATATCGTTGGCGTAGAGCTGTGTCAGGCCGCGCGTGTGCGACGCCTGGTGATGTTCCACCACGAGCCGGCCTACAGCGACGCCCAGATCGCCAATGTGCTGGCGCAGACCCGGCGTTTCGAGCAGATCACCCGCGACGACCATGTGCTCGAGGTCTTGTCTGCCTGGGATGGGTTCGAGCTGGTCTTGTGATCCGCAAAGTCGCCCCAAGTCGAAACCTGCGGTACGCTGCATCGGGGGATGTTCAGTGAAGCGGCAGGCAAGTTTGTTCAGCCGTGTCTTTCTGTACCAGCGTGGCCGTGTGGCCGCACTGTTGGTACTGGCGCTGTTTGCCATGCTGATGCTGGCGACGGCCTGGCGCGAAACGGCCCCTGCGCCGCGTAGTACCGCGCAGCAGACACTGGCGCAGAATCTGCTCAGCTGGGTGGCCGCGCCGCTGGGCAGCGTGCAGCAAGGGCTGTTCGACGGCTACCAGCGGCTGCTGCCGCGCGAACGCCAGGCCCAGGCGGTGGCGATCGTCGGCATCGACGAAAACAGCCTCAAGGCTCTGGGCCAGTGGCCATGGCCGCGCAGCCAGATGGCGGCGCTGATCGACGCGATTGCCCGCTACGACCCGGTCGCGATCGGTCTGGACATCTACATGCCGGAGGCCGACCAGACCTCACCCGAGCAGATTGCCGCGCGGCTGGGGCCTGACCAGGCGGCACTGGCCATTGCATTGCGGCAACTACCACCGAACGATGTCCGGCTGGCCCGCTCGCTTCGGGATGCGCCCACCGTGCTGGGTGCGGCAGGTTTCGAATACGCCACGGACAACACCCGCGACGGTATGCGAACCGTGCCGATGCGGATCCAGGGTGGTGACGCTCTCGCCGCCCTGCATCGCTTTCCGTATGTGCTGACCAGCTTGCCCGAACTGCAGGTGGCGGCCCACGGACAGGGGCTGCTGTCGGTGCGGGAGGATGCGGTGGTTCGGCGCGTCTCGCTGGCGGCCGCCGTCGGCATCGCTGCCACTCCGTCGCTGGCCATGGAAATGCTGCGCGTCGCGACTGGCAGCGAGGCGATCGAGGTCGCGCTCGACGAGCACGGCATTCGCGCGCTTCGCGTGGCCGAACTCACCGTGCCGACGCAGTCTGCGGGCGACATCTGGCTGCATTTCGCGCATGCCGAAGGGGTAGAGGACTTCCGCAATATTTCGGCCGTCCAACTGCTCAATGGCCAGGTATCCGGCGCTGCCTTGGAGCACAAGCTGGTGTTGGTGGGCTTGACGGGCTCCGGGCTGAACGACCGACGTGTCACGCCACTGGGCGAGAGCGTCGCCGGCATCGAGATCCAGGCGCAACTGCTGGAGAGTCTGCTCGACGGGCGCATGTTGCTGCGACCGTGGTGGATGTCGCACGCGGAACTGGCGATGCTGCTACTGGTGGGCCTGGCGATGATTGTCTGGGTCCCCGGCGCATTGGCGCGTCACGATGCCAAAGGCGTGCGCAAGCCGCGGCACGTCGGCGGCTGGGTGTCGCTGGTGATTCTGCTGGCAGTGGGCGGCGGGCTGCTTTTGTTTCAGCGCGAAGGCTGGTTGTTTGACGGCGCCAGCATGTCGATGGCATTTGCTGTGATGCTGGCCGGTCTGGTATCGAGTTCGACATTGGAGGTGGAGCGCGACAACCAGCGGCTGGCCGTGGCCGAACACCAACTGCGCGAAGATGCTGCCCGGCTGGCCGGCGAGATGGAAGCGGCACGCCGGATCCAGCTCGGATCGTTGCCCGATGCCCGCACGGCGTTCCCGGGTGAGCAGCGGTTTGTCGTCGATGCACTGATCGAGCCGGCGCGTGAGGTGGGCGGCGATCTGTACGACTTCTTCATGGTGGATGCGCACCACCTGTGTTTCCTGATCGGCGACGTGTCGGGCAAGGGCGTGCCGGCCAGCATGTTCATGGCCATGACCAAGACCCTGTCGCGCAGCTTCGCGACGCGGCTGGAGGGTGGCCCGGCGGCCGTGGTCTCGGCGGCCAACCTGGACCTGTCCCGTGGCAACGTCGAAACCCTGTTCGTCACGATGCTGCTGGGCGTGCTGGATGTGCAGACGGGTGCGCTCGAACTGGTCAATGCCGGACACGATGCACCGTGGCTCTTGCGCCAGGGTGAAGCGCCGCACCAGTTGATCGCAGCCGATCAGGCCGGCGGCCCGCCACTGTGCGTGCTGGAAGACTTCGTCTACACCGTGCAGCGGCTGCAGCTGGTACCGGGCGACGATCTGGTCATGCTGACCGACGGCATCACCGAGGCTGTCAATCCCAGCGCCGAACTTTACGGAAATACGCGGTTTCAGGCCGCATTGTCGGCCGCCGGCAACGATTTGCCAGTGGGAGACTTGCTGCGGCATTTGCGCGACGACGTCGCCTCATTCGTCGACGGTGCCGAGGCATCCGATGACCTGGCCTTGCTGGTGCTGCGCTGGAATGGCGCGCCCACCGGATGCGAAGGCGGGCTTGTCAGCGGACGTTGATCTCGACCCGCCGGTTTTCCGCCAGCGCGACGCCGTCGGCGGTGGCAACGGCCGGTTCCCGTTCACCGCGACCAGCGACCGAGATCATCGATGCGGGGACGCCGGCCTGCACCAGTTTGTCGCGCACGGTCTCGGCGCGCCGGATCGAAAGCAGGTCGTTGTCCGCGTCCGATCCGACCCGATCGGTATGGCCGATGACGGTGACTTCTGGCGCCGGATGGCGGGCAATGGCGGCCAGCAGTTGGTCGAGCACGGCGTTGAATTCAGGCGCCAGCTCCACTGCCGAGCCGGATTCGAACACCAGCGTGAACGACACCGGCATTGCCGGCCGGGCCGCCAGCGTCTGCGCATACCGTTGCTGAATCTGGTCGGCGTTCTCGGTGCGGGCGACGAACGTGCCGCGATTGCTGACATGCGCACTGGCGTAGGGCGCATCCAGCGTCTGGCGGGCCGCGTCCGTTTGCAAGTCGACCCGGCCGGCGCGGCCTTCAGCGTCGGGCAACAGCACCACGGTGCTGGTCGGCTGTGCCGTCAGGCCAAGGTAGAGCAGGCCTGCCAGGCCGATGGCGAACAGGAACATGGTGCTGAAACTAGGGCCCGGCGTCGATGAGGAAACTGGTGCCGCGCACCCCCAGCGTCATGCCCGGTGCCGAAAACCGGACTGCCTCGGGCGTGGCCTTGGCGATCTTGCCGGAGATCACCGACAGGGTGCCGCGTTTGACGGTCGCGTCGATCGCGCCGGCATGGGTGGTACTGTCGAAGGCAAACTTGTTCAGGTCGACCGTCGAATTCGGCCCGGCGGACAGCAGCGTGCTGTCCTGCAACGTGATGCCGACGGCACCGTCGGCGCCGGTGATGACGCGATCGCTGGCAAAAATGCGGGTTCCGACGACCGCCTGCAGCTTTTGCGCGTCCCGCTCCACCACGACCTCGCCCTTGCTGATCTTGACGACCCCGGCTTCATTGCCGGCCATGGCGTGCAGGCTGGCCAGCGACAGTGCTGTTGCCAGCGCGATGGAATTCAATGTGTCCAATTGCTCTACCTCCGATTGACTGTTCTAATTCGATCAGATGGGTGCCGACTCACTATACCGCTTTCCCGCCCGAATGGAATCCCTTGTTTCCATGGTGGCCCATCTGCAGTCGGTCGCCGCGGCGCTGGATCTGGCTACCGCGCTGCGGGCGGAGACCGCCCTGGAGGAGTTGCTGAGCAATTCCGTTGTGCATGGTGGCGCGTTGCAAATGCCGGAATCTTCGGTCTGGCTGTCGGCTGTCGCCCGCATCGACGGCGTACTGTTGCGCTACGAGGATCCGTTTGCGGCGTTCGACCCAATGGCCAAGATCGACGAGGCCTTGCGTCGCACCGCCAATCCGATCGAGCAGCGGCCGTCCGGTGGGCTGGGGTTGTTGATGGTATTTCGCCTGGCCGATGAATTCCGCTATCTGCGCGACAGTGGGCGCAACCGGATCGACCTGCTGTTCGCGTCGCGGCCGGCGCCCTGATAGGCTCCTGCCGCTTGCGGCGCGCCAGTCGATCAGTCGACCTTGGCGCCAGAGGCCTTGACCACAGGCTCATACTTGGCGCGCTCGGCGTTCATCAAGGCGCCAAATTGCTCGGGTGTCGTGGGAACCGGCTCGGCCATCAAGGTGGCGAAACGGCTTTTGGCTTCGGGTGAGTTGAGCGCGGCGACAAAGGCCTGGTTGAGTTTGGCAACCACATCCTTGGGGGTGGCCGCAGGCACCACCAGTCCCCACCAGGTGTCGACCTGGAAGCCCTTGAGCGTTTCCGCCACGGTCGGGACGTCGGGCAATAGCGGGCTGCGCTGCGCAGTGGTGACCGCCAGCGCCTTGAGCCTGCCCGATTTGATGTTGGCCGATGCTGTGGCCAGGTTGTCGAAGTTGAAGTCGACCTGACCTGACAGCAACGCCAGCTGGGCCGGATTGCCGCCGTTGTAGGGAATATGCACCGCGAAGATGCCGGCCTGCGACTTGAACATCTCGCCGGCCAGGTGACCACCACTGCCGTTGCCGCCAGAGCCGTAGTTGAGTTTGCCGGGGTTGGCCTTGGCGTACTTTATGAGGTCTGCCACGCTGTTGATGCCCAGGCGGTTGGCGGTCTCGGAGTTGAGCACCAGCACATTGGGCACCCGCACCATCTGGGTGATAGGCGCGAAATCAGTGGCTGCATTGAACGGCATCTTGCTGTACAGCCAGGGGTTGATAGCATGCGTTGCTACAGCCGCGATGCCGATTGTCGTGCCATCGGGCACCGACTTGGCCACCAGGTCGACACCGATATTGCCGCCGCCACCCGGCTTGTTTTCGATGATGACTGTGCCCAGGCTGTCCTTGACGCGTTCCGCCAGAATGCGCGCAGTCACGTCGATCGGACCGCCAGGCCCGTACGGGACGATGATGCGGATGGGCTTGGATTGGGCCATGGCGCCGCTGGGCAGCATGAACAGGCTGGCGGCAATTGCGCCGATGCCGGCAAGTGTGGAGAGTTTCATTGGAGTCTTGTCTTATCTGGGTTGTGGCCTGGGTGGCAAGCCGGTCCGGGCCCGTGGTTCATCCTGGTGGTTTCCAGGTTGTGGTAACCGCCAGTGGCGGAATCAGGGGTGGACCTTGTCGGCTTCGGTGATGAACGAGTCGGCATAGAACTCGTCTTCCGGCAGGCCAGCGAGGTCGCTGTATTCCAGCCGGGCCGAGTCGATGACGATCGGTGCGCCGCATGCGTAGACCTGATAACCGGATAGGTCGGGCAGGTCTTCGAGAACCGCCTTGTGCACGAAGCCGGTTCGGCCGGTCCAGGCGTCTTCGGCCGTGGCATTGGAGATCACCGGTACGTAGCGCAGGTTCGGCATCTCCGCGAGCTTCTGCCGGACCCAGCCGTCCAGGTACAGGTCTTCGGGCCGGCGTCCGCCCCAGTACAGCGTGGCTGGCCGGGTGATGCCCTGGAACTGAAGGTGTTCGATCAAGGCCTTGATCGGCGCAAAGCCGGTACCCGAAGCCAACAGCACCATCGGCTTGTCGGATTCCTCACGCAAGTAGAAACTGCCGAACGGACCCTCGATGCGCTGGATTTCCTTTTCCTTCATCACGCCGAACACATGGTCGGTGAACTTGCCGCCGGGCATGTGCCGGATATGCAGGTCGACGCCGGGCCCGTTGTGGCGGGCGTTGCCCATCGAGTAGCTGCGGCGTGAGCCGTCGCGCAAGATGAATTCCACGTATTGGCCGGCGTGGTAGATGAATGGGTCGTTGGCCGGCAGTTGCAGGCGCACCAGCATCACGTCGTGCGAGAGACGCTCCAGCGCACTGACCCGCGCCGGCATCTTGCGGATCGGAAATGCGCCGGCTTCGGTGACCTGGCGCGACTCCAGCACCACGTCGCTTTGCGGTACGCCGCAACAGGTCAGCACGTAGCCGTTGGCCTCCTCTTCTTCGCTCAGCGCCTTGGCCTGATGTGTGCCGTGGATGACGGTGCCTTCGATCTTCTTGCACTTGCAAGAACCGCAGGCTCCATCCTTGCAGCCGTAGGGAAGGCCGATGCCCTGGCGGATGCCGGCGGCCAGCATGGCCTCACCCGGATTGACGGTGAAGGTGCGACCGCTGGGCAGGATCGAAATCTGAAAGGTCATCGGTTCGGTATCCTTGGCGATTCTCAAACTGTACGGATCCCCGATTTTGCCTTCAAACCAAAACCCACTCGGAGCGCTGCCCGCACGCTTTCGTCGTCAACGCGTGCTGATTGTCGGTTGCGGGGACGTCGGCATGCGTGTCGTACGTGAGTTGAAAGGGCGGGTGCAGCTCACCGCACTGACCTCGTCCGGTGAGCGGACGCAGGCATTGAAAGTCTTGGGCGTGCGTGTGCTGCGAGGTGACCTCGACCAGCCGCGCAGCCTGCGCCGCATCGCCGGGCTGGCCCACCGCGTCATCGATCTGGCGCCACCGGCGCCCCAGGGCTGGACCGATACCCGCACCCAGGCCTTGGTCACGGCGCTGCGCCGACGCTCACCGCCTCAGACCCTGGTGTATGGCTCGACCAGTGGGGTGTATGGCGACTGCGGTGGTGCTTGGGTCGACGAGACGCAGGCAGCACAGCCCGACACTCCGCGTGCGCGGCGCCGTGCGGACGCCGAACACTGGGTCCGGTTCCTGGGGCGCAGTGCCGGTGTGACCGTGAGCATTTTGCGCATACCCGGTATCTATGCGGCGGACCGCGAAGGCGGCACGCCGCGCAAGCGGCTGCTGGCCGCGACGCCAGTGCTGCGTGCCGAGGACGACGTGTACACCAACCATATCCATGCCGATGACCTGGCACGCGCTTGCTTGGCGGCGTTGTGGCATGCGCGTGCGCAGCGCATCTACAACGTCAACGACGACACCAGCCTGAAGATGGGCGACTATTTCGACCTGGCGGCAGACCTGTTCGGTTTGCCACGGCCACCGCGGGTGGCCAGCGCGGCGGCCGTCGCCGAGCTACCGCTGGGTTTGCTCAGTTTCATGGGTGAATCGCGGCGCATGGACAATACAAGGCTCAAGCGCGAGCTCAAGCTGGTGTTGCGGTATCCGACCGTGACGCAGGGCCTGCGGCCCGACTGATGCCCGATGGTCAGCGCCGACCCAGCCGGGACAATGTCGCCACGTGCTGCGTTATCGCCGGCATCGAGTCGAACAACATGTCGGGCACCTTTTTGCACTTGGTTTCCTAGCCCTCCGCTGTCGTCGGCTCTCGTGCCGGCGGTGCGCGCGAAATTCGGTTGCATTAAGCAGCGTCATGCGCGTAGGCCGAGAGCATAGACGGCCTGCTGATTGCGGCTGCATGTCAGAGCGGCCGTGGCGATTGTCGTGCCAATCCCGCCTTCAGAATGGCTCTTGATGGCTGCGAAGTTCAACTTCCCAGCTCCAGGCCCCTGTCGGTTGAGCCAAGGCT